>JAEUJX010000255.1 GCA_016794545.1 Myxococcales bacterium | reverse complement strand
GCGCTGCAGCGCCTTCATCACGATCGGATCGAAGTCCTTCGGCACGTCGCCGTTGACCGACGACGGCAGCGCGATGCCGGTCTCGAGCACCTGGCGCATGGTGTCGTTGTCGTTGCCGCCCTTGAACAGGCGGCGCAGCGTCAGCGCCTCCCACAGGACGCAGCCGAGCGACCAGATGTCGCTGCGGCGGTCGCCCGAGCCGCCCTTCAGCTTCTCCGGCGCCATGTAGCTGAACTTCCCCTGCACGCGCGCCTTCGCCATGACGCCGCCGTCGAGCGCCGCCGACTGCGTCGCCTTCGCGACGCCGAAATCGACCAGCTTCACCTGCCCGTTGTAGAGGACGACGATGTTGCCGAGCGACACGTCGTGGTGGACCAGCTCGATCGGCTCGCCGGCCATCGTGCGGAGCTCGTGCGCGGCGTCGAGGCCCTCCGCGGTGTCGGCAATCAGCCGCGCCGTCGACAGCGGATCGAGGCGCTTGCCCTCGCGCCCGGCACGGAGCACGGCGAGGAGCGGCTCGCCCTCGAGGTACTCCATCGCGATGAAGTAGCGCCCGTCCGCCGAGCCGAGGTCGTAGATGTCGACGACGTTCGGGTGCTTCACGAGCGCGGCGACCTTCGCCTCCTCGAGCAGCATGTCGACGAACCCCTTCTGCGCGACGAGGTTCTCGTGGACCAGCTTGACGACGACGAGCTTCTCGAACCCGGCCGGCCCGCGCTGGATCGCGAGCTGCACCTCCGCCATACCCCCCTGGCCGATCTGCGTGATCAGCTCGTACCGTCCCAACCGAGACGGGCGAGGGCTTGCTGCCTCCCCCGGATTCACCGATCCAGTCTACCCCAGGAGAGTTTGGTACTGGTGTAGGTATGCCGCTCACCGTTCACGTCGCGCCGCACCCTCTCCTCGATGCCGGCGCCTTCGTTGCGCGATTCGTGCAACCAATCGTGGGCACGCAGCTCGCCCGTCCTGCCTCGGCGCCATTTTCCACCTCCGAGGAGATCAAGACGGCGGTGCGCGCGCTGCTCCGTCACGGCGGCTTCAAGCCGTCGGGCCGCAGCAAGCCCGCCTCGGAGTACCTCGTCGCCGCGGCCGCCGAAGGGCGGTTCCCGACGATCAACGCCGGCGTCGATGCCTGCAACATCGCCTCGCTCCACGCGGGGCTGCCGATCTCGCTCGTCGACGTCGACAAGCTCGACGGCGAGCTATCGATCCGGATCGCTCCCGACGGCACGTCGTACGTGTTCAACCCGTCGGGCCAGACGATCGATGTGTCCGGCCTCGTCTGCCTGTACGACGCGCAGGGCCCGACGGGCACGCCGGTGAAGGACGCGCAGCGCACGAAGACTCACGACGGCACGACCGCCGCGCTGTCGATCGTGTGGGGCACGACCGCGCTGCCTGGTCGGACCGCCGAGGTGACGCGCTGGTATCGCGAGCTGGTCGCCTCGATCCCGGGCGCGACGATCGAGGACGTCGCGCTCGCACCCGCTTCGCGACGCTGATGATCGCCGGGCTGACGCGCGGGCGTTGAGGTTCCGTGTCTCGACGGCGGGACGGCAAGCCCCGACTACCCCCCTCAGGGCGGAGGCTTCCGCGTAGCGTTGTTCCAGTCCGGAACTCGGACTCCGATCCGCGATTCCCAGAATTCCTCCTCAATTCTCATGAGGTTCTCGATGTGACGGCGAAGCGCCACTCCCCAAACCATGGTGGGGAAAAGTGGAAGGCCCGTATCTCCGGGTTCGCTCCCACTCCACGTCAACGGCTCGGCACTCTCCTCGAGTAGGCCCCGTACCGTGCCGATAGCGATCAGCAGAGCCTGAAGAGCGTCCGCTCCGCCAGTGCGGCTTTCGTGGTCCGTCGCAAGCCCGGTTACTTTGTATGGGCATGCCCACTCATCGGGTCCGACAACATGTGGCGCACCAATAGCGACCGTGACCTCTCTGCCATTCGGGTCGACCAACGTGCGAGACGCGATCCATGTCATCTAGTTACTCCTTGTACTGCAAGCCAAGGCATGGGGGCCCAGGATTGTGTGAGCTGAGCTGTCGGGCTGTCCCATGTTTCTGGAAGCCAGGGAATCGGATTGCCCCCTCTACACAGGCAACTCGGTTGCACCAATTTATCCTGACCGTCCTCCTGTACTTGCTTCCCAACCCTGCGCTCTCGCAGCTTCTTCTCCAGAAACCCCATTCGCCACCGTATGGCAGCGACCAACAGAATGAGAACCAAGGCTCGTCCCTAGATTGGGCGGCAGCATAGAGACACGCCGCGCAGTACTCACCAATAGGAAAGTGGCCGTCGCCATTGTCGCCACCACCGGCTCCACCGCCGCCACCGCCGCCGCCGCCACCACCGCAACTCAGTCCCTCTCGCGTTCCGACGTCGGGTTCGTGCCGGGCGTCGACATCGACAGCCACGTCCGCGCGAAGCCAATGCCGGGTCCGTACGGAACCTTCGGCGTGACGTCCGGCCGGACGTCATAGCGTAGGGCGCCTGTCGACCACGACACCATCCCGGTTTGCATGCACGAAAGCGGACTCTCGCAGACCCCGGTGGTCAGCGTGGGCGCGCAGTCTTCGTCGGTGCTCCCGGTGCCGTCGTCGTCGATCCCGTTGCCGCACACCTCGGTCGCCCACGACGCCCGCGCGACGAGCACGGTCAGCGTCATGACTGCAATCGCAGCTGCGTTGCGCATGATCACGACTCCTCGTGAAGCGTGTTGACGACCTGCTGCAGCATCGCTTGCTCCGCCTCGGGCGCCGCCGCCGTGTAGAGCACGTGAACGAGCGCGGTTCCCTGCGCGAGCACGACGTGCACGCGGTGATAGGACTGCGTCAGGCTTGGGGGAACGAAGTCGACCTCGACGCGGACGCCGGTCAGCCCTTCGGCTGTCGTCAGCCGCGCGACCGGCGTTGACTTCGCTTGCGCCAGTGCCGAGTGCGCGCGCAGAAGCAGGGACGACATCATCTCGGGCGTGTACTTCGCGGCGACCGGCCCGAGCTCGGTCCGGATCACCGTGATCGACTCCTTGCGGCTGTTCACCGCCGGTGTGAACACCGCGGTCTGCGTGTTCCGCGCGCGTGTGTCGCTGCGCTGCCAGCCCGGCAGCGCCTTGAAGGCGACCGTGCCCAGTTCCTCCTCGCCATCGTGCGAGCGCCCGCATCCGAGCGCCGCGACGGCGAGACCGATCGCGACCGCCCGCCTCACGGCACGACTCCCGTCGAGCCGAGCGGCGTCGTCAGGCCGAGCATCGCTGCCGCCGACGAGGCCCCCGCTTCTTGCGCGCGAAGGCGGCTCGCGCCTGCATAGGCGTTGTTGATCGCTTGCCAGTCGCCGCCTTTGCTCGGCTCGTCGTCCGCCCAGGCCTTCTCGTCGGCGCTGAGCTGCGCGTACGGGATCTCGGCGTTCGATCCGCCGTGCGAGTACATCGTGAACGGCGGCTTCTGCGGCGTCTCGTCGCCGGGGTTCGGTATCACCGGGTCTCCCGTGATGGGCTCGGGCTGGCTCGTCGTGCTCGAGCCCGACCCAGCGGAAGAACCGGATCCCGGTTCCGAGGCCTGTGCCTGGTGCTTCCAGGTCGCGACTGCGACGAGCACGCTGCAGATCACCGTCACCAACACGACGTTCCTCATGCACTCTCCTCGTGCGAAGAGCTGTGCTCTTCGCGCCCTCGACCGCTGTTGCAAGTCGCTCGTGCCCCGCGATCAGCGCCCGTGCTCCGCGATCGTCCTACCGATCGGCGTTGCTCGATCGCAAGCGAGATCGTCCGTGGACCAACGATTTCTCCTCGAACACTGCCGACATCTGTCTACTGCCGCAATCCGCTGCACCCGGAAAAAGCCGATGTTCGTACGCGACGCTCGGCTGCCCCTAGAACGCGCCGTACTTCTGCAGCGGCGCGACGCGGAGGTCGCCACGCTTGGCGACCGCGATCGCCTCGAGGGCGGCGCGCGCGCCGCGCAGCGTGGTCTGGTACGCGATGTTGTTCATCAGCGCCGCGCGCCGCAGCGACTGGCTGTCCTGGATCGCCTGCGTGCCCTCGGTCGTGTTGATCACGAGATCGATCTCGTGGTTGTCCATCGCGTCGACGCAGTGCGGGCGGCCCTCCATCACCTTGTTGATGCCCTTCACCGCCAGGCCGTGATTGCGCAGGTACATCGCCGTGCCGTGCGTGGCGACGAGCGAGAACCCGAGGTGGACGAGGCGGCGTGCGATCTCGACGAGCGCGGGCTTGTCGGCCTCGCGCACGGAGAGGAACGCGGTGCCCTGTTTCGGCACCTTGCCGCCGGCCGCGATCCAGCTCTTCATGAACGCGCGCGCGAAGTCGGAGTCGATGCCCATGACCTCACCGGTCGAGCGCATCTCCGGCCCGAGGATGGTGTCGACGCCCTCGAACTTCACGAACGGGAACACGACCTCCTTCACGGAGACGTGCCGCGGCTCGACCTCGCCGTGCGGGAACGCGTTCAGCTCGGCGAGCGTCTTGCCGGCCATGACCTTGGCCGCGATCTTCGCGAGCGGCTTGCCGATCGCCTTGCTCACGAACGGCACCGTGCGCGACGCGCGCGGGTTGACCTCGATGACGTAGACGTCGCCGCCGAGGATCGCGAACTGCGTGTTCATCAGGCCGATCACGCCGAGCTCGCCCGCGAGCATGCGCGCCTGGCGCTTGACCTCGTCGACCAGGTCGGCCGGCAGCGAGTAGGGCGGCAGCGCGCACGCCGAGTCGCCGGAGTGGATGCCGGCCTCCTCGATGTGCTCCATCACGCCGCCGACGACGACCGCGCCGGTCTTGTCGGCGACGACGTCGACGTCGAGCTCGACGGCGTCGGCGAGGAACTGATCGATGAGCAGCGGGAAGCCGACGGTCGCGGACTCGTCCTGGCCGGTGCCCCCGGAGCCCTTCGGCGCGTTGCCGCCGAGGCCGAGCACGCGCGAGAAGTAGTCCTCGAGGCCGCGCGCGTCGTAGATCCGCTCCATCGCGCGGCCGCCGAGCACGTAGCTCGGGCGCACCATCACCGGGAACCCGATGTCGCCGGCGACCCGGCGCGCCTCGTCGAGCGACCGCGCGATGCCCCAGTTCGGGGCGCGGAGGCCGAGCTTCTGCATCACCTCGCCGAACCGCTCGCGGTCCTCGGCGCGATCGATCGCATCGGCGCTCGTGCCGAGGATGGGCACGCCGGCCTTCGCGAGCGCGACGGCGAGCTTGAGCGGGGTCTGGCCGCCGAACTGCACGATCACGCCCCACGGCTTCTCGACGTCGCAGATCGCGAGCACGTCCTCGAGCGTGAGCGGCTCGAAGTACAGCCGGTCCGAGGTATCGTAGTCGGTCGACACCGTCTCGGGGTTGCAGTTGACCATGATGGTCTCGATGCCCTCCTCCTTGAGGGCCATCGCGGCGTGCACGCAGCAGTAGTCGAACTCGATGCCCTGGCCGATCCGGTTCGGGCCACCGCCGAGGATCATCACCTTGCGCTTGTCGCTCGGCTCCGCCTCGCACTCCTCCTCGTAGGTCGAGTACATGTACGGCGTGTGCGACGCGAACTCCGCGCCGCACGTGTCGACCCGCTTGTAGACCGGCCGAACGTTCGCGGCGTGGCGCGCCTGCCGCACCGCGGCCTCCGTCGCCCCGGTCAGCGCGGCGATCCGGCGGTCGCTCATCCCCATGCGCTTGCACGTGCGCAGGTCGACCGACGCGAGGGGCTTCTGCGCGATCGCCATCTCCTGCTGTGCGATCGCGTGGACGTGATGGAGGAACCACGGATCGATGCGCGTCAGCTCGTGCGCGCGCTCGATCGTCAGGCCGAGCTGGAAGCCACGCGCGACCTGGAACAGCCGGTCCGGCGTGACCACGCTGATCGCACGCTCGATCGCGGCGAGGTCGTCGCCGTAGCTGGCCATCGGCAGGTCGAAGCCCGCGCGTCCGGTCTCGAGCGAGCGGATCGCCTTGCCGAGCGCCTCGCGAAACGTGCGGCCGATCGCCATGGCCTCGCCGACCGACTTCATCTGCGGGCCGAGCACGGGGCGCGCGGACGGGAACTTCTCGAAGGCGAACCGCGGCCACTTGACGACCACGTAGTCGATCGTCGGCTCGAACGAGGCGGGTGTGACGCGCGTGATGTCGTTGTTCAGCTCGTCGAGCGTGTACCCGAGCGCGAGCTTCGCGGCGATCTTCGCGATCGGGAAGCCGGTCGCCTTGCTGGCGAGCGCGGAGGACCGCGACACGCGCGG
>JAEUJX010000200.1 GCA_016794545.1 Myxococcales bacterium | reverse complement strand
AGCCCGCGGCGCGCCGCCCGTAGGATGACCCTGCCGCGCGCCGTTCCGAGCCGGCACGCGGGCGGGAGGCTCGAGCTCGGCGGAGCGCGGAGAGCGAGCGCGGAGGGGGCGCTAGCCGGCGGTCGGCCGCGGCCCGATCGGCGCCGCCGGCGGATGATCCGGATCCCAGATGTTCGTCTGCTGGTACTGCCCGGTATCCATCAGCGTGAACCCGATGAACAGCGCCGCCGCGAGCAGTGCCGAGACGAAGACCACCGTGTGGAAGATCTTGTCGTACTTGAGGTGCATGAAGAACAGGACGACGAGCGTCGCCTTGATGACCGCGATGAACATCGCGATCGCGAGGTTGATGTTCGCGCCGAAGTCGACCTTGGTCGCGAGCACCGTGACGATCGTCAGGAAGAGCAGCGAGCCGCCCGTCCCGAGGAGAACCTTCATCGACGCGACGTGGGAGATCCCGTGCTCGTCGTGGTCGTGTGCGTGATCTGCGTTCGCCATGGGTGGTCGCCTCAGTGGATGAGGTAGAGGAGCGGGAACAGGAAGATCCAGATCAGGTCGACGATGTGCCAGTACAGCGCCGCGAAGTCGATCGGACCGAAGTAGTCGGGCGTGAAGTGGCCCTTCACCGCGCGGATGAGGAGCCAGATGAACACGAACACGCCGAACAGCACGTGGATGCCGTGCAGACCGGTCATCGCGAAGTAGATGGTGAAGAACATGCCCGTGTTGTCGGGCGGCGGCCCCATCGACTCGCGATCCTTCTGCGTGTGCTTGTCGTAGGTGACGGCCGGCTTGATGCCCTTGTCGCCGAGCTTGAGCTGGTGGGCCTTGTCGGCGAGCGGGTCGGCGACGGGCGTCGGAGCCGGCGGGCCCTTGCAGGTCGCGGCGATGCGCACGCTCGAGCTCGGCCGGTGCGCGTGGTCGTTGTACTCGACGAGGATGCCGGCGCCCTGCCCCATCGAGCAGTCGCCGATCCAGGGGGTCCCCTGGCTCTTCAGCTTGCCGTCCATGGTGCGGCGCGCGTCGTTGCACTTGTTGAGCGAGTCGTACGGCCCGTCGCCGCCCGACTCGGCGTCGCACAGGGGGCCCGTGCAGCGCCACGCGAAGTACCAACCGTCGCGGCAGACAGCGGGCTGAACGGCCGGGCGCCAGCACGGATACACCGGCTTCGCGGCGGCGGCCTCGCCCGCGGCGGGCATCGAACCGGCCGGCGTGCTGACCTCGAGGATCGGATCCACGCACTGGGCGGTGATCGGCTTCCTCGCCTTCTCGACGAAGGTCTCCTTGTTGTCCTTGTCGCGCTGGATCGAGCCCGCGAGCTCCGAGACCTCGCACTGGGCCTGGATGCCCTCCGCGCGCGGATCGAGATCGATCGCGACCGCCGCGAAGCAGCCCGACGTGGGCTTGGCCGTGCCGTAGTCCCACTCGATGGTGGTCTTCTCGCCCGGGCAGTTGTTGTTCTTGGTGAGCAGCTCCGCGCCGCCCGACGACACGCACGGGTCGTAGTAGCGCCCGAACAGGATGTGCTCGTGCACCTTGTGCGTGTACTCGAAGTACTTGACGACGAGGAACGTCATCGCGCACCCGAGCGTCACCGCGATGCAGAGGATCAGCCCCTTCTTCTGGTTGAGCTGAGCGCACCGCACGGCCCACGCGGCCGTCAGCGACGAGAAGATCAGGACGGCGGTGTTGATCGCGCCCATCTTCACGTCGAGGTACTTGTGCGCGTACGAGTAGATCTCCGGGTGGTGGTACCGGTAGAGGACGTACGCGACGAACAGGGCACTGAAGAACAGCACCTCCTGCGCGAGGAACAGCCAGATTCCAAACTTTCCGGAGTCGAACTGGTGCTGCGCGTCGTCGTAGTGGTGCTGGATGAACGGCGAGACGTCGCCGTGTCCGTGTCCGTGACCGTGATCGTCGCCGCTCGCGGCGTGCGCCTTCTCGCTCACTTGTCACCTTCCTTGTTCTCGTCGGGAGGCTCGACCGCCGTCGCGACGGGACGACCGGGCTTGGTCTCGAGGTCCTCGCTGCCCGGGACGTGCTCGGGCTTCGTCTCGTCCTCGGAGGTGGGCGTGATGCGCGGGTGCGCCGTCGGCTCCTCGGGGTGATCGCCTTCGGCCTTGGCATCGGCCTCGGCCTTCTTCTGTGCCTCGGGCTTCGCGTGTGCGTGCGCATCGCCCGGCACCTCCGACGGCTCGGCGTCCACCGGCGCGCGGCGCTCCCACACGTCCTCCTCGACCTCGACGAGATCGTCGTAGTTGTAGAGCTCGTGAATGACCGGCGGCTTCTCGAAGTTGTAGAGCGGCGGCGGCGTGGGGGCCTGCCACTCGAGCGAGCTGCCACCCCACGGGTTACGCGGCGCGCGCTTGCCGGTCTTCCACGACATCATCAGGTAGACGACGACGGTGAACATCGAGATGCCGAGCACGAACGCGCCGATCGTCGAGAGCTGATGGAAGATCGTGTACTGCGCGTCGTAGTCCCAGTAGCGGCGCGGCATGCCGCGCGAGCCCATCACGAACTGCGGCAGGAACGTCAGGTTGAAGCCGAGCGCGACGCCCCACGCGCAGAGCTTGCCGAGCTGCTCGTTGTACATCCGGCCGGTGAACTTCGGCCACCAGTAGTGGAGCGCGCCGAGGAACGCCACCAGCGTCGAGCCCATCATCACGTAGTGGAAGTGGGCGACGACGAAGTAGGTGTCGTGCAGGTGGACGTCGACCGACAGGATGCCGAGGAACAGGCCGGTGAGACCGCCGATCGTGAAGATGATCAGGAACGACAGCGCGTACAGCATCGGAGTCTTCAGCCGGATGTCGCCCTTGTAGAGCGTGGCCACCCAGTTGAAGACCTTGATCGCGGATGGGATGCCGACGGAGAACGTCAGCGCCGAGAACACCATGTTCGCGAGGCGGCTCTGGCCCGACACGAACATGTGGTGTCCCCACACGAGGAACGACAGCAGCGCGAGCGACACCGACGAGTACGCGACGAAGCGGTAGCCGAACAGCGGCTTGCGGGAGAACGTCGAGATCAGCTCGCTGATCACGCCCATCGCCGGGATGATCATGATGTAGACGGCCGGGTGGCTGTAGAACCAGAAGAAGTGCTGGAACAGCACCGGGTCGCCGCCGCGCGTCGGGTCGAAGATGCCGATGTGCGCGAAGCGCTCGACCGAGAGCAGCAGCACCGTGATGCCGAGCACCGGCGTCGCGAGCACCTGCATGATCGCGGTCGCATAGATCGCCCACACGTTGAGCGGCATCTGGAACCAGCCCATGCCCTGCGGCCGGAACTTGTGGATCGTCACGAGGAAGTTGAGGCCCGTGAAGATCGACGAGAAGCCGAGGACGAACACGCCCATCGTCGCGATCAGCACGGCCGTCTTCGACTCGAGCGAGTACGGCGTGTACAGCGTCCAGCCGGTGTCGAGACCACCGAACGGGATCGTGACGACCAGCATGATCGCGCCGATCACCCACAGGTAGAACGACGTCAGGTTGAGCTTGGGGAACGCGACGTCGGGTGCGCCCAGCTGGATCGGCATCATGATGTTGCCGAGCGCGGCCGGGATGCCGGGGATAATGACGAGGAACACCATCACCGCGCCGTGCAGCGTGAAGAACTTGTTGTAGGTGTCCTGGTCGACGATCGTCTTGCCGGGCAGGAACAGCTCCATGCGCACGAGCAGCGCGAACGCGCCGCCGACGATCAGCGAGATCAGGATGCCGTAGAGGTACATGAGCCCGATCCGCTTGTGATCGAGCGTCACGAGCCAGCTCTTCAGCCCCTTGGTGACGTTCAGGTAGTCCGGCTCGTTGACCGGGCCGTCGTTGCGTACTTTGGTCGTCTTGGTCGCCATGGGGGTCCTACTTGAGCGACTTGATGAAGGCGATGATGCCCTCGATCTCTTTTTCTTTGAGCTGGCCTTCGAACGACGGCATCGACGGCGGGAAGCCCGGTCGCGCCTTCGCCTGCGGAGACATCAGCGACTCGCGGATGTAGTTCTCGTCCATCTTCACCGTTCCGCCGGCGGCGAGCGTGACATCGGTCCCGAACGCGCCCTTGAACGACGGCCCGACCTTCGCGCTGCCATCCGTCGAGTGGCACGCGACGCAGCCCTTCTTCTCGAACACCTGCGCGCCGAGCTTGTCGGGCTCCATGTTGGTGCCGGAGGCGGCCTTGTCGGCGAGGTACCGCTCGTACCCGCCCGCGTCGTGCACCACGACCACCGCACGGCGGCCCTCCGGGTACTCCGGCGTCGGGCCCGTGATGCCCATCTGCGAGTGGTTGGTGCCGCAGTACTCGGCGCAGTTGAGCCGGTACGTGCCCGGCTTCGTGGCCTGGAACCACGCGTAGGTATAGCGGCGCGGGATGATGTCCTGCTTCGTGCGGAGCACCGGCACGTAGAACGCGTGGAGCACGTCCTTCGACGTCATCACCAGGCGCACCGGCGTGTTCACCGGGACGTGCAGGTCGGAGTCGGTGGTGCCGTTCGCGTGCGTGAACTCCCAGGCCCAGCGCCAGGCGACGACATTGACCTCGACCGCCTTCTGCGGCGGCGTGACGATGTGAATGTACGCGCGCCAGCCGTAATAGAAGAGGAACACGCAGATGATCGTCGGGATGACGGTCCACGTGATCTCGAGCGCGTCGTTGTGCGCCGCCGACGGCTCCGCCTTGTGGCCCGGGCGGTGGCGGTACTTGATGACGAGGTAGATGACCGCGGCGGTGATCCCGAAGAAGAAGAACGTCGACAGCGCGAGCACGCTGATGAACATGACGTCCGAGTCGTCGGCGACGACGTTCACGGCCTTCGGCATCCAGAAGTTGCCGCTCTCCTCGATCGGGCGAACGACGAGCTTGTCGTACCAGGCGAGATCTCCCGGTGCGGCGGGAGCCGGGGCCGCGGAGCCTGCCGCCGGGGCCCCGGAGCCTGCCGCCGGGGCCGCGGAGCCTGCCGCCGGAGCCGCGGAGCCTGCCGCCGGGTCGGTCGCGGCCGGAGCAGCGGAGCCCGCAGCCGGAGCCGCGGAGCCCGCGGCCGGAGCAGCGGAGCCCGCGGCCGGAGTCGCAGAGCCCGCGGCCGGAGCAGCGGAGCCCGCGGCCGGAGCAGCGGAGCCCGCGGCGTTCGAGCCGGTGGTCGGGTTCGTGGCGGGACGCTCGGCCGCGGCGGCCGGCGTCGCCGAGCCGGAGCCGGCTTGCGCGACCTGCACGGGCTCGAGGTCGAGCTTCTGGGCTTCGGCCGGCGCCTGCGGCGTCGAGTCCGCCTTGGCGTAGGGCGTACCGAACAGCTTGACGACGATGACGGTGGCGAGCGTTGCCGTCACCGCGACCGTCGCGACGAAGCGGGTCATCGAGGACTTCATGATTCTCCGGGGTGGAGCACGACTGTGGAGCGCGACAAATGCTTGCGCCGGCGCATGTGCATGAAGCCCAGGCCCGACACGAGCAACACGAGGAACCCGACGGCACCGAGCCGCAGGGCGAGGACCCCACCGCGCGTGTGACTGTTCGCGTCGGGGTCAAAGTGATAGCAGCGGTTCATGAACCCGACGGCCGTCGCGGGCTCCGAGGTGCCGGCCTTGACGATGGACTCGCGCATCACGGCCGGATCGAACTCGATCCCGTAGACGTAGCGAGTGACGGTACCGGTCGCTGACACGAAGATCAGCGCGGCCGGGTGAGCCCACTCGGCGCGCTCCTCGACGTAGACGTACTTGAATCCCACCGCCTCCGCGACGCGACGGATCGACGCATCGTTCCCGGAGGTCTCGGCGGCGAGGAACGTCCAGCCGGCCGCCGCGTCGGCGCGCTGCGCCTCGGGCAACCGGTTCAGGTAGCGTTCCTTCATCTTCGCCAGCTTCGCTGGCTCCTCGGTCGGCTCGAGATCGATCGTGATGATCCGCACCTGGGTGCCGACCTTGAACGCGACCGGCTTGTCGTCCGACAGCCCCGGCATCGTGGCCGGCTCGGCGATCTTCGGCAGCGCCGCCGACAGCCCATTGAGCTGAAGCGAGCACAGCATCGGGCAGTCCGAGTAGTTGAACGTCACGATCGTCGGCAGGTCGCCCGACTCCGTGAAGAGCTCGCCGAGCGTGACGCGCTTGCCGTCGCTCGTGCGGAACGCCGCCTCGAGCGGCAGCCGCGCACCGATCTTCTCCTCGACCGTCACGCCGTTCGCCTTGTAGGTCGGCGGCGGCGCGAGGATCTCGTCTCCCGGCGAGGCCTGGGCGAGCGAGCTCGTCAGGATCGAGCACGCCAGCGCTATGTGCGTGCTACGGACCATTCGCCTTCGGCTGGTTCGCGCTGCCCGTGCCGCCGCTGCCCGTTCCACCACCGGTCGCCGGACTGCCGCCCTGCGCCTGACCGCCCGTCGGCGTCTGCGGCGCCGCCGGAGCGGCCGAGCCCGCGCCCGCCGGAGCGGCCGAGCCCGCGCCCGCGCCGTCCGCCGGAGCGGCCGAGCCCGCGCCCGCGCCGTCCGCCGGAGCGGTGAGCGGCTGCGGGCGACCGAACACCGGCTTGATCGTCGCCTTGTCGGCGCGGCCCTGCGTCGGCACGAGGTTCGACGGATCGACCTTCGCGGCGTCGACGACGAGCTTCATCGCGTCGTCGATGTTCACGCGGTAGGTCGCCGCCTTGCCTTCGGCGGTCGGGTTCGCGCCGTAGTCGGTGATGTGCTGCACCTGCGCGGCGCGCAGCGAGCGCGCCTGTGCGTCGGTGCCGCCGTAGTCGGCCATCGTCTGGATGTCGCTGGTGTCGTTCATGTAGAACGCCTGCAGCGCGACGATCGTCACGTAGACGAGCACCGCACCACAGATACCGACGACGACGATGCCGATGGTGTTGAGGGAGTCCGGGTTGCGCTTGGGACCACTCATTACTGGACCTCGTGAGCGAGCGAGAGCGGCAGGGTCGGATCCTTGGTCGGGATGAGGTTCCCGGTCAGGCCGCGGCCGACGCCGGCGAGCCACACGCCGACGAGGCCGATCCACACGGTGATGTCGACGGGCGAGAACCCGACGTGGTGGAGCTCGGGGTTGCCCTGGAGCGGGCCGGCCACGAGGCGCGCGCCGTCGTGATACGTGACCGTCCAGTCATAGCTCGGCATCACGTTCCAGTAGAGGTCGAGCCAGTGGAACACGAGCTGCCACACCGCGAAGAACACGAGCGACGGCACGATCCGCTTGGTCCACCGCGAGAGCAGGAACACGAACGGGAACGCGAAGTAGCCGACGAGGATGGCGATGGACACCCACTGCCACTCGCCGAACATCCGGTACTTGTACCAGTGCGTCTCCTCCGGCATGTTGCCGTACCACTGGAGCATGAACTGGCTGAACGCCGTGTACGCCCAGAAGAACGTGAAGGCGAACATCCACTTGCCGATGTCGTGGTAGTGCTCCGCGTTCACCGAGTGGGTGAGCCGGCCGGTGCGCTGGATGCCGAGCACGAGCAGTGCGAGCGCGGCGAACGCGCCGACGCAGCCCGAGCCCCAGAACGACACGCCGTAGATCGTCGAGAACCACTTCGGCGCGATCGACATCAGCACGTCGAAGCCGACCATGCAGGTCAGCACCGAGTAGACGATCATCGCCGGCGCCGACACGATGCGAAGCGTCTCGGAGATCTTCGGATCGCCGGTCTCGTCCTGCTGCCGTGACTTCTTCGCGAAGTACGCGGCGAGCGCGCTGAAGCCCACGCCGTAGATCACGTAGCGAATCGCGAAGAACTCCGGCGACAGCCAGCCGAGCTTGAACGCCAGGTGGTGGTCGTGGGCCGCATCGGGGTGCGCCCAGTAGTAGAGGTCCTTGTAGCCCGCGAGCAGCGGGATGATGAAGCCGAGGCCGGCGATGAACACGATCGGCATCGCCGTCGCCATCGCCTCGATGATCCGCTTGATCGCGGTGATCCACCGTCCGCGCACGAGGTAGTGCAGGAGGATGAGCCACAGCATGCCGACGGACAGCGTGAAGATGTAGCTCCAGCCGATCACGTAGGCGTGGAAGAACCGCGACCACTTGCTCTCGTGGCCGCTGTTCGCCGTGCCCGAGACCAGCGTCAGGATGATCGACAGGCCGAGGAAGAGAAGCGCGATGGCGAGACCGGCGCCGCTGAGCTTCTTGCCCAGCTTGCCCGCCTTGTACTTCTCGTCGGGGTGGATTGACTTCTGTAGAGTGCTCATAAGTCCTTCGGCGCCGCGCTCAGCGGAGCGATCCACGGTGGTCAGCGGGAACGTCCTCGAGCGCCGCGTTCTGCGAGCGCTGGAGGGCGCGAACGTAGAGGACGATCGCCCACCGATCCGCGTGCGGGATCTGGTTGGCGTAGCCCATCATGGTGTTGAAGCCGTTCGAGATCGTGTTGAACAGCTGGCCGTTCGGCATCATCACGCTGGCGCCGCCGGGCTCGACGAGGTTGCGGGCCTGCCAGGCGCCACCACCCGCCGCGACGCGCAGCGGGACCGCGCCGCTGCCGCGGCCGTCGAAGCCGTGGCACGCGGAGCAGTAGATGTTGTAGCGATTCTGGCCACGCTTCACGAGCGCGTCGTTGATCTCGAGCTGCTTCGGGAAGCCGGTCGTCCAGGCTCCCCCGGACTCGGATCGTTCGATCCCCCGGTAGAACACGTCGTCCGCGTTCAGCGAGCCGCGCGCGACCGTTCCGCCGATCGCGCCGCGGTTCGACCGGCCATCGGGGAACAGGTCCATCGCGGTGTCCGACTTGTACTTCGGCTGGAAGTCCATGTCGGGGAAGATGTGGATGTGCGGCTCGCTCGAGTGCGAGTTGCGCGCCTTCGCGGCGATCGCGAACGGGATCAGCGCGAACGCCGTGCTCGCGACGATGAACGCCGTGATCCACTTCGGCATCTGCTTGCGCCGCGGGTCGCCTTCGAGGTGGACGTCCTCGATCGCGATCGCGCCAGCGTCCTTGAGCAGCTTGGTGGTCGCCGCGTGGTCGAAGCGGCGGTCCTTCGCCTCGATGCCGAGGACGAAGGCGTCATCCGTGACCTTCGCGAAGCGATCGCTGCGGAAGAACGGGTGCCACACCTGCGGCAGCTTGTTCAGGATCCACATCCCGAAGAACGTGGTGAGGACCGAGAACAAGATCGTCGCCTCGAACGCGATGGGCACGTTCGCGGGGATCGACCACGCCGGCTTGCCGGCGATGTTCCAGGGCCAGTTGTAGGCGTTCATCCACCACTGGAGGAAGACGCCGCCGATGAGGCCGGTGAGGCCACCGCCGAAGACGATGAGCGGCAGGATGGTGCGCTTGATGCCCATCGCCTCGTCGATCCCGTGGACCGGGAACGGCGAGTACGCGTCGAACTCCGTGTAGCCGGCGTCGCGGACCTTGCGGGCCGCGTCGATCAGCTCACCGGGGGTGTCGAACTCTGCGAGGACGCCGTACAGCTCGCCGTCGGGGTAGACGGCCGGCTCGTCGTGCGCGTGGTCGTGATGATCGTCGTGTGCGTTTGCCATGACGTCCTCAGTGCTTGTCCTTGTTGCCGCCCGCGTGGGCCTCGGGCATCGCGCCCTTGACCTCGGCGATGGCGATCACCGGGACATAGCGGAAGAACAGAAGGAACATCGTGAAGAACAGGCCGAGCGTTCCGATGAACAGGCCGACGTCCCAGATCGTGGGCGTGAAGTACGACCAGTTCGACGGCAGGAACGAGCGGGCGAGCGACGTCGCGATGATCACGAAGCGCTCGAACCACATGCCGATGTTCACGAAGATGCAGAGGACGAAGATGATCACCGGGCTCGTGCGGATCTTCTTGCTCCAGAAGAACTGCGGGATGAGCACGTTGCAGCTCACCATCGCCCAGTAGCTCCACCAGAACGGTCCGAGCGCGCGGTTGGCGAACGCGAACTTCTCGTACAGGTTGCCGGAGTACCAGGCGATGAACAGCTCGGTCCCGTACGCGAGACCGACCATCATGCCGGTCGCGAGCAGGATCTTGCACATCGCCTCGATGTGCGACTCCTTGATCAGGTGCTGCAGGTTGAACAGGTGCCGGAGCGGCAACATCAACGTGAGCACCATCGCGAAGCCGGAGAAGATGGCGCCGGCGACGAAGTACGGCGGGAAGATCGTGGTGTGCCAGCCGGGCAGCTGTGACGTCGCGAAGTCGAACGAGACGACCGAGTGCACGGAGAACACGAGGGGCGTCGCGAGACCCGCGAGGATCAGGTACGCGCGCTCGTAGCGGTGCCAGTTGCGAGCCGAGCCGCGCCAGCCGAGGGCGAACAGGCCGTAGATGATCGCGCGGACCTTGTCGCCCTTCGCGGCGAACCGGTCACGGAACGTCGCGAGGTCGGGGACGAGGCCCATGTACCAGAACAGGATCGAGGTCAGACCGTAGGTCGAGACCGCGAACACGTCCCACATGAGCGGGCTGCGGAACTGCGGCCACATGCCCATGTCGTTCGGGTGCGGCAGCATCCACCACGCGAACCACGGGCGGCCGGTGTGGAGCAGCGGGAACAGGAGGGCGCACATGACGGCGAAGATCGTCATGGCCTCGGCAGCGCGGTTGATGCTGACGCGCCAGGTCTGCCGCGTCAGGAACAGCACGGCGGAGATCAGCGTGCCGGCGTGACCGATACCGATCCACCAGACGAAGTTCGTGATGTCCCACGCCCAGCCGACGGTGTTCGAGTTACCCCAGACGCCGATGCCGGTCGTGACCAGGTGGTAGATCGAGACGACGCCGATCCCGAGCATGATGAGGGCGATGCCGAGGGCCCCGAGCCACGCCTTGTGCGGCTTCGGTGCCTCGGCCACCCACGCGACGTCGCGCGTGACCGCGCGGAAGGCCTCGCGGGCCTTCGCGCTCTCCTCGTGGTGCTCCGTACCAGGGGCACCCTCTGCAGTGGTTGTCGCGCTCATTAGTGGTGCTCCCCTTCCTTCGAGGAGGCGGCGGAGGACATCGCCGGGTTGAGGTTCCGCACGCGGCTCAGGAACCGGTTGCGGGGCTTGGTGTAGAGCTCGGGCAGGAGCGAGTACGCGCGGTTGTCTTCGAACAGCTTCGCGACGCGGCTCGTCGAGTCGGCGAGATCACCGAACACGATCGCCTCGGTCGGGCAGGCGTCCTGGCAGGCCGTCTGGATCTCGCCGTCGGGCAGCGCGCCCTGCACGGTACCGGGCCGCTGGCCGGCGCGGATCTGCGCCTTCGCCCGGATCTTGCCGTTCTGGATGCGCTGCACGCAGAACGTGCACTTCTCCATCACGCCGCGCATGCGCACGGTGACATCCGGGTTGAACAGGAGCCGGCGCACGCGGTTGCGCGCGTCGCGCCACTCCTTGTTCCAGTCGAGGAAGTTGAACCTGCGGACCTTGTACGGGCAGTTGTTCGCGCAGTACCGCGTGCCGATGCAGCGGTTGTACGCCATGTCGTTCAGGCCCTCGTCGGAGTGCGTCGTCGCACCGACCGGGCAGACCTGCTCGCACGGCGCCTGCTCGCACTGCTGGCACGCGACGGGCTGGTGCACGACCTGCACGTCCTCGGGGTTCCCCTTGAAGTAGCGGTCGATGCGGATCCAGTGCATCTCGCGGTTGTTGAAGATCTCTTCCTTGCCGACGACGGGGACGTTGTTCTCCGACTGGCAGGCCACCATGCAGGCGTTGCAGCCGGTGCAGGTGTTGAGATCGATCGCCATGCCCCAGCGGTGACCGTTGTAGTCCTTCTCCTTGAACAGCGAGAGACCACCGGGGCGGACCGGACCGTCCTGGTTGCCGGCGCGCTTCGGGTCGGTGAAGTAGCTGAGCGGCTTCTCGGAGCGGTAGCTCTTGTCCTCGGCCAGCGTCTTCGCGTCGACCTGCATGATCAGCTCGGGGAGCCGCTTCTGCAGCCCCTCGGAGTTGACCTTCGGGACGATGCCGGAGCGGATGTCCCAGTGCTCCTGCACGCTCGCGAGCTCGAACTTGGTGCCCGCGTTCTCGACCGACGCCTTCAGCGTGATGTCGAAGCCGGCGACCGTGCGCACCTTGTTGGTGTCGAAGCCCGGGCTGCGGTGATCGGCGTCGCCGCCGACGCGGCCGGCCGCCGTGCGACCACCGCCGAGCACCAGCGCGATCGAGCCGCGCGCCTGACCGGGGATCGTGTGGCACGGCAGCTCGATCGAGCGGCCTTCCACCTTCACGCGCATCATCCGGTCGTTCTCGAGACCGAGCGCCGCGGCGGTCTCGGGACCGACGAGCGCGTAGTTGTCCCAGGTGACCTTCGTGAGGAAGTCCGGCGTCTCCTGCAGCCACGCGTTGTTCGCGTAGCGGCCGTCGTAGCTGAACGAGCTGTAGTGGAACGTGACCTCGATGTCACCGTTGGCGCGCTTGGTGCCGCCCTGCTGGGACGGCGTGAGCGCCGGCGCGCCGAGGTTGCCCACGGCGAGGTTCGTCGCCGCCGGCAGCGTGGTGTTCGGCACGAAGCCGTCGTGCACGCTCTGGCGCCAGCTCGCGGTCACGCCGAGCTTGGCGTGCGCCTCCTGGACCAGCTGGTCACCGACCTTCTCCTCGCCGAGGAGCAGGCTGACGAGCTCGATCGACGACAGCCCGCCGTACAGCGGCGCGATGATCGGCTGGGCGACGGTGATCGTGCCGTCCCAGGTGCGGGCGTCGCCCCACGCCTCGAGGAAGTGCGACTTCGGCACGTGCCACGTCGTCTTCTTCGAGGTCTCGTTCTGGTACTCGTGCAGGTGGATCGACGTCTGCACGCGGGCGAGCGCCGCGGCGAAGTCGAGGTCCGCCGGCGCGTCGTACACCGGGTTGCCGCCGAGGATGATCAGCTGGGTGACGCGGCCACCGGCCATGTCCTTCGCCAGCGTCGCGATCGACTCGACGTGCGG
>JAEUJX010000025.1 GCA_016794545.1 Myxococcales bacterium | reverse complement strand
GCGATCGGCGATCGCGGCGAGCGCGGGAGGCGCGTCGTCGGGCCACGGCTCGAGGCGCCCACTCTTCGCCGCGGCCAGTGTCGCGTCGCGGTCGCCGCCGGGGCGCGCGCGCCTGCCGGTGACGAGCTCGCGCAGCACGAGCCCGACGGAGTAGACATCCGAGCGCGCGTCGACGGCCTCGCCGCGCGCCTGCTCGGGGGCCATGTACGCCGGCGTGCCGACGAGCGAGGACGTGGCGTCTCCGGCGAGCGCCGCGATGCCGAAGTCGGTCAGCTTGACCTCGCCGGACCACGAGAGCAGCACGTTGCGCGGCGTGACGTCGCGGTGGACGATGCCGAGCACGTGGCCGTCGGGGCTCTTGCGCCGGTGTGCGTAGTCGAGCGCCTGGCAGCACTCGGAGGCGATGAACGCGGCGACCAGCGCCGTGACCTTGATCTCGCCCGCGCGCGCGAGCGTGGAGCCGAGGTCCTTGCCCTCGATGCGCTCCATCGCGAGGAACACCTGGTCGTCGATGCGGCCGAAGTCGAAGACCGGGACGATGTTCTGGTGGGTCAGGGACATCGAGAGGCGCGCTTCGCGGACGAACAGGTCCAGGAACCGTACGTCGGTGGCGCGCTCGGCCCGGATGCGCTTGACGACCAGCCACTTCTCGACGCCGGCGGCCTTGCGGCGGGCGAGGTACACCTCCGCCATGCCGCCTCGCGCGAGCGGTCGCAGTAGCTCGTAGCGACCGAGCGCACGGCTCATCCGCGCCAAGTATAGCGCGGGGTTGACCCCTGGCCCGAGGAGGTCGAAGATCCAGGCTCGTGCGCGGAACCTTGGCCACCCTGGTCATCGCCTGGGCGGTGCTCGTCCCGGCGACCGTGCTGGCGAGGCCGAAGGCCGACCTCGTGATCGCCTGGGCGCCGGGGATCGACCTCGCCCCGGTCGAAGCGGCCGCCCGCGACGCCGGGGCGGCCGTCCTCGACCGGTCCCCCCGGCCGGGCCCGCGGCTCGAGACCGTCGCGCTGATCAAGCGCGGGATGGCCGCGTTCGACGCGCTCCAGCTGGACGACGCGGCGCGGCTGCTCGGCGACGCGAAGGCCGAGATCGATCGCACGGGCGCCGCCGAGCTGACCGAGACCGAGCTGTCCGACCTGTTCCTCTACCGCGGCCTCCTCGCGATCCAGCGCGAGAACCCCACGGCCGCGTGGGACGAGCTGGTCGCCGCACTGACGGTGGCGCCGACCCGCGTGCTCGACCCCGCGCGGTTCGCGCCGAAGGTCGCCGCGGAGCTCGACCGCGTGCGCAAGACGCTCGAGACGCGGCCGCGGCCGATGCTGCGCGTCGACGTCCCCGACGGCTGCAAGGCGCGCGTCGACGGCGCGGTCACCAGCGGGCCGCAGCCGCACCTGCTCGGCACCCACTGGGTGAGCGTGACGTGCACGGCGCACCAGCCGTGGGGCACGCGCGTCGAGCTCGGCGCGGACACGACGGTGGTGGCGCGCAACACGCCGATCGCACCGCCGACCGGCGACGAGATGCTGATCCAGGCGCGCACCGCAGGCGCGAGCGCGTTCGTCGCGATCGAGGTCGCCGGCGGCTTCGCGGTGGTGCGCCTGGTCGCGGCGGATGGCCGCGAGCTCGACCGGAGGACGGTCTCGGTGAAGGGCGGCGACGTCGTCCCGCTGACCGAGTCGGTGCGCGCGCTGCTCGCGCCGGAGGACAAGCAGCGCTGGTACCAGTCGAAGTGGGTGTGGGCCGCGGGCGCGGCGCTGCTCGCGGCGGCGGTGCTCGTGCCGATCACCGCGGCGGTCGCGAGCGACAAGACGCAGAGCACGTTCGTGACGAAGGTGGGGAACCCGTGGTGAGGTGGGTGCTCGCGTGCGCGCTGCTCGCCGCGTGCGAGGAGGACGTCGTCGTGACGCCCGTGATCGAGGGCCCGGTCGACGATGCGGAGGCCGCGGCGTTCCCCGACCTCGACGAGGTGATCATCACGGTCGCGCACGACGACAGCGAGCGAGACCTCGTGTCGGCCTCGTTCTCGCGCGGCGAGGACATCACGCTGCCCGGGGCGCCGCTCGGCGACGATCTGGTGATCCACCTCGCCGGCTTCGTCGGCTCGAGCGCGATCGCGTACGGACGCACGTGCGCGTTTCACGTCGACGCGAAGAACGATCCGCCGGCGCCGCACCTGTTCTTCTCGCGCAGCGTGAAGTTCGCGTCGCTCGGCATCACGCCGGTCGCGCGCACGCGGGGCCGGGCGATCTCGTACCTCGGCAGCGCGATCGTCCTCGGCGGCGAGAGCGCCGGCGGTGGCGTGACGACCGTGGAGCGGTTCGACCCGATCACCGGCCAGCTGACGACGCTCGGCGATGTCGACGAGCGCACCGGGGCCGCGTTCGCGCTGCTCGGTACCGCGCCCCCGCGGGTGGTCGTCGTCGGCGGGCTCGCGGCCGGCGTCGGGGCCTCGTGGCTCGAGCTCGTCGATCCGTCGCGCCGGGTCGAGCGCGTCGACGAGGTGGCGCAGCCGATGGCGCGGATCGGCCTGACGGCGACGTCGCTGACCGACGGCCGCGTCATCGTGATCGGTGGCCACTCGCCGTCGACCGGCATGCCCGTCGGCACGATCACCGAGCTCGCGACGGGCACGCCGATCGACGTGAGAGAGCTGCGCGCCACGCTCGCGCATCCGCGGACCGGACACACCGCGACGCGGCTCGGCGAGGACCTCGGCGCGCCCGTGCTGATCGCGGGCGGCATCGACGCGGGGGGCATTCCGGTCGGGATCGCGGAGCTGTTCAAGCCGCTCGCCGAGGAGCTCGCGGATCCGCTCGTGTTCAAGCCGACGATGGTCGTGCCCCGTACGGGGCACCAGGCGGTGCGGATGCCCGACAACAGCGTGCTGATCATCGGCGGGCTCGACGGCTCGAGCCCGCGGCAGCCCGTGCGCACGCTCGAGCTGTTCACGCTCGACGCCGGGTTCGCGGCGGTCGGCGAGCTCCCGGAGAGCGCCGGCATCACCGACTTCACGGCGACCGTGCTGCCCGACGGGCGCGTGCTGATCACCGGCGGGCGGACGTCGACGAACGCGGTCACGAACACCGCGTTCATCGCCCGCCTCGATCCGCTCGATGGCTCGGTCGACGTGGTGCCCACCGATCGCCTCGCCATCCCGCGCGCGAGCCACCAGGCCGCGATCCTGTGCGACGGCACCATCCTCGTCACCGGCGGCACCCCCGGTCCCGCGGTCGCCGAGCGCTACAACCCGTCGGCCGTCGGCCGGCGCTAAGGTGATATAAGCCCGCCATGCGGAGCTGGTGGGTCGCGCTGGTGCTCCTCGCGGCGTGCGACGACAGCACGCGCGGGCCGCACGTCCTCATGGATCCCGCGCGCACCACCAGCTACTGGGATGCGCCGTTCCCCGACGACGGCCTGCGCGCCGGCGCGGGCGTCGACCTCGGCGGGTTCCCGAACCCGGGCGATGCGCCGAGCGTCGAGACCCTCCGCGGCCTGCTCGCCGACAACGACGGGTTCGCGCTGTCGGGCGGCGTGTTCTTCCAGATCTCCGAGCCGCTCGATGACTCGCTGCTGCCCGGCATCGCGGACTCGGTCGGCGAGGCGTCGCCGGCGTTCGTGATCGATCTCGAGACCGGTGCGCGCTCGCCGCTCGAGGTCTCGTTCGCGGCGGAGGCGACGCAGTACGGCGCGCCGAACCTCCTGACCCTGCTGCCGCTGCAGGGCGTCCCGCTGCGCCCGAAGACCCGCTATGCGGCGGTCGTGACGACGGCGCTGCGCACCGCGGAGGGCGAGCCGCTCGCGCCGGCGACCGCGGACGAGACGGCACGCTGGTCCGCGGAGCTCGCGATGCTCGGCGCGCACGGCGTGGACCGGGCGCGGATCGCCGGTGTCACGGTGTTCACGACCGGCGATCCGGCCGCGCAGCTCGCGAAGGTGCGCGCGGCCGTGCTCGCGCGCCCGCTGCCGGTGATCGACGCGCCGCTGTCGCGCACCGAGCTGTTCGCGGACTACTGCGTGTACGAGACGACGATCGGGATGCCCGACTATCAGTCGGGGACGCCGCCGTTCTCGACGGAGGGCGGCACGTGGCAGTACGACGCGACGGGCGCGCCGATCGTGCAGCGCACGTCGACGTCGACGCTCGTGGTCACCGTGCCGCGGAGGGCGCCGCCGGGCGCGGGCTTCCCGCTCGTCGTGTTCGTGCGCGCGGGCGGCGGCGGCGATCGGCCGCTCGTCGATCGCGGTCAGCACGCGGTCGCCGGTGGTCCCGCGATCGAGGCAGGCGAGGGACCTGCCCGGTACCTGGCGCGCGCCGGCTTCGCCGGCCTGCAGGTCGATGGCCCGCTCGGCGGCCGCCGCAACCTCACGATGGGCGACGAGCAGTTCCTGCTGTTCAACGTCTCGAACATCGCCGCGATGCGCGACAACGTGCGCGAGAACGCGCTCGAGCTCGACGTGATCGCGCACGTCGCGACGACGCTCCACCTCGACGCGAGCGACTGCCCGCCCGCGGGTGGGGTCGGGGCGGGGCCCGCCGATGTCGCCTTCGATCAGACCCGCTTCGCGCTCATGGGGCACTCGAACGGCGCGTGGATCTCGCCGCTCGCCGCGGCGCACGAGCCGCTGTTCCGCGTGCTGCTCCTCTCCGGCGCGGGCGGCAGCTGGATCGCGAACATCCTCTACAAGAAGAAGCCGCTCGCGCCCTACGGCGTGATCGCGTCGCTGCTCCGCGTGTTCGAGCTGCGCGCTGACGATCCGGTGATGACGCTCGCGCAGTGGGCGCTCGAGCCCGCCGACCCGCAGGTCTACGGCGCCTCGATCGTGCGCGCGGCGCCGGCGGGCAACCCGCGCCACGTGCTGATCGCGCAGGGCATGGTCGACAACTACATCCTCCCCCGGATCGCGAACGCGACGAACCTCTCGTTCGGCCTCGACCTCGCCGGGCCCGAGCTCGACACCGCGGCCGACCCGCGCCTCGCCGACCAGCTCGCGCTCGGCCCGCTGCTGCCGCTGATCGGGCGCCGCGTGATCGGGCTGCCGGCGACGGCGAACGTCTCGATCGGTGGCCGCGCGGTCACCGCGGTGGTGGTGCACCGCCCCGAGGACGGTCTCGAGGACGGGCACGAGGCGATGTTCCAGACCGACGCGCCCAAGCACGCGTATCAGTGCTTCCTCGCGAGCTGGCTCCAGGCCGGGACGCCGACGGTGCCGGTCGATGCGGGGCGAGACGCACCGTGTCCATGACGGTCCCCGGTGATCGCTGGGTCCGCGCGCTCGCCGACGTGCCGCTGCCGGCCGCGTTCGTCGATCTCGACGCGTTCGAGACCAACATCGATCGCCTGCTCGCGCCGCTCCGCGCCGCGGGCAAGCGCGTCCGCATCGCCTCGAAGTCCGTGCGCTCGCCCGCGCTGATGCAGCGGATCGCGGAGCGCGGCGGTGACCTCGTGATCGGCTACCTGACCGCGAGCGCGTCGGAGACCGCGTACTACGCGGAGCACGGTGTGACGGACCTCGTCCTCGCGTACCCGACCGTGCAGCCGAGCGACGCGGCGCACCTCGCGCGCGCGAACCGCACGGCGTCGGCCGCGGCGGTCGTCGACGATCCGGCGCAGCTCGCTCCGCTCGCGGACGCGGCGCGCACCGCGGGCACGACGATCCCGGTCGTCCTCGACATCGACATGAGCTGGCGTCCCGTCGGTCCGTCGGTGCATGTCGGCGTGCGGCGCAGTCCGCTGCGCGAGCCGGCGGAGGTCGTCGCCCTCGCTCGTCAGGTCGCGGCGCGGCCGGCCCTGCGCTTCCACGGGATCCAGTGCTACGAGGCGCAGCTCGCGGGCCTCCCGGATCGCACGCACGCGCGTCGCTGGATCAATCCGCTCGTCCGCGCGATGAAGCGCGGCTCGCAGCCGGCGGTCGCCGATCAGCGGAGGCGCATCGTCGATGCGCTCGCCGCGGCGGGGCTCGCGCCGGCGATCGTCAACGGCGGTGGCACCGGCTCGGCCGCGTGGTCGAGCACCGATCCGTCGCTCACCGAGATCACCCTCGGCTCCGGCTTCCTCGCCGGGCACCTGTTCGATCGCTACGCGGGCCTCTCGCTCGAGCCCGCGATCGGGTTCGCGCTGCAGGTCACGCGCCGCCCGACCCGGGGCGTGGTCACGTGCTTCGGCGGGGGCTGGCCCGCGTCGGGCGCGGTGGGCCCCGATCGGCTGCCGCTGCCCGTGTGGCCACCGGGCGCCGCGCTGCTCTCCGCCGAGGGCGCGGGTGAGGTGCAGACGCCCGTCGCGCTGCCGCGCGGCACCGACCTCGCGCTCGGCGACCTGGTGCTGTTCCGGCCGGCCAAGTCGGGCGAGCTCGCCGAGCGCGTCTCCGAGTACGCGTTGATCCGCGGCGATCGGATCGTCGGCCGCGCGCCGACGTACCGCGGCCTCGGTCACACGTTCCTCGGCTGATCAGCGCCAGAACCCGGTGACGCGCGCGATCTTGCCGTCGGCGTCGAGCTCGACGAGGCTCGTGCCCCTCGCCGCGGGCTTGCCGTCGGAGGTCGCGGCCCAGTCGACAAGCGCCATCGCGAGCGTGGCGCGCGGCTCACCGTCGCGCACGAGCTGCGAGGGCAGGTGGAGCTGCGCGGCCGCGATGTGGCCGTCGAGATCGTCGCGCCCGTGCGTGTGGCCGAACCGGTCGCGGTACACGACCGCGGCGGCGCACACGTCGTCGAGCACGGCGCGTCGCGCGGTCGCGTCGCGCTCGGACCACGCGCTGAAGTAGCGATCCACGGTCGCCGTGAGGTTCGCGGCGACCTCGGTGGTGACGACGTCGGCGAACACGCCCATCTGGTAGCGCCAGCCCGCGACGTGCTGATCGCGCAGCTCCGCCGTCGCGACGTCGTGGCGCAGCCGCACGCGCGTGCCGCCCGCCTCCTCGGTCAGCGTGATCGTGACGCGCGATCCGCCGGGCGCGATCGGAGCGCCGGGGCGGTCGTAGCCGAACGTGAACACGAACCGCTCGACGGGCTCGACGAGCTCGACCACACCGCGCGCGGTCGAGCCGCCGGGATACACGATCACGGCCTCGCCGCCCGGGCGGGCATCCACGCGCGAGCCCGCGCCCCACCACCGCGCCCAGCGCTCGGAATCGGTGAAGAAGCGAAACACGGTGTCGCGGCGGGCGGCGATCACGACGTCACGATCGAGCGAGAGCGGCAGGTTCATGGCTTCCTCCGGGGTGCGGGCGCGGGGCCGCGCCGGGCTTCATCGAGCTCGGCCTCGAGCTTCAGGCGGTACAGCGCGTCGTCCCACTGCGCTTCGAGCCAGCGCCGCAGCGGGCCGAGTGCCGCGCGCTGCGCCCGGTAGATCCGGTGCCGGCCCTCGCGCGTGCACGACACGAGCCCGGCCTCGGCGAGGATCTTGAGCTGCTGCGACACCGCGCCGAACGTCACGTCGGGCAGCGCGCGGTGCAGCTCCCCGGCGCTCCTCGGCTCGTCCCAGCACAGCCGCACGAGCTCGCGGCGGCGCGGAGAGGCGAGGGCGGCGACCGGGGTCACCTGAATGATTTAGTATAAACTAAAATAACGATCAAGCGCAAAGCTCCGCGTGCCGCGGCGGCGATTCCCGGCGTCTGCGCGGCGGACGTGATCCCCGGTTCACACGCCCGCCGTCAGCGCGTGGAGCGCTGGATTGGTGCGAAGCCCTGGTCCGTCAGCGTGAACGAATCGGGATCGAGCTTCCACGGGGCGTGCGCCGGCCCGCGCCGTCGCCCTGCCCGAGCACGCCGACCACTACGGGCACACCGAGCGCGTTCCGCGTCGGGGCACGTACGCCCCTCCGGAACGCGTTCTCCTCGATCTTCAGCGCAGGCCGGCGGCCAGGAAGCGCCGCAAGAAGCCGTGGGGACCGGCGGT
>JAEUJX010000124.1 GCA_016794545.1 Myxococcales bacterium | reverse complement strand
CCGACCGGTGCGGACCGCTACTCGGGTGGCTTCGGTGAGGCCGATGCCGACGACGACGCGCCGTTCAGTGTCCGGAGCGATCTCGCGCCCGCTGGTCTCTCTCGTCCCGCGCCCGCGCCCGCGCAGCCCGCGAAGCCGATGAGCCCGCCGGGTGCGCCCGGTGGACCGCCGCGCGCGCGCCGCGTGACGCCGGCGATGCCGCCCGCGGCGAAGGAGAAGACGATCGTGCTGAGCTCCCCGACCGCGGCCTCGCCGGAGCCGGAGCCGGAGGAGAAGAAGGAGGCCGCGGACGAGGCGCCGCGCCGCGAACAGGCCGCGCAGACGCGCATGGGCTCGCTGAAGACGCAGATGTACACGGCCGAGGAGCGGGAGCGTGTCGTCCCAGCACCGAGCGCGGCGCCGCAGCCCCCGCTGCCGGCAACGCCGGAGAAGCGGCCGCAGCCGGCCTGGATGCGGGCGCTGTTCGTGGCGATCATCCTGGCGATCCTCGCCGCGCTCCTCTGGTGGATCGTCCTCTGACCATGGATCTCGACGTCCATCTCCCGCTGATCGCCGCCGGCGACACCGCCGCCTTCGGGCGGTGGCTCGCCGGCGCCGAGCCGACCGTGCGGCTGACGCTGCGGTCGTTCGCGACGGTGATCGACGTCGAGGCCGTGCTCCAGGAGGCGCTGCTGCGGGTGTGGCAGGTCGCGCCGCGGTTCGTCCCCGACGGCCGCGAGAACGGGCTGCTCCGCCTCGCGATCCGGATCGGCCGCAACCTCGCCGTGAGCGAGGTGCGCCGCACGAAGGCGCGGCCGGCCGAGCCGACCGAGGACCTCGATCCCGAGGCGCCGGCGCCGGCGGTCAGCGATCCGATGCTCCGGCAGAAGATCGTCGACTGTCGCGACAAGCTGCCGGCGAAGCCGCGCGAGGCGCTCGACGCGCGCCTCGCGAGCGCGGGTGGCGAGGATGACGACGCGCTCGCCGCGGCGCTGAACATGCGGCTCAACACGTTCCTCCAGAACTTCACGCGCGCGCGCAAGCTCCTGGCCGACTGCCTCGAGCGCGCGGGCATCTCCCTCGACGCGGAGCTCGGGTCATGACCCCAGAAGAGAAAGAGCTGCTGATCGAGCAGGTCGCGGGTGCATGGCGTCCGGAGGGCGACGACGAGCTGCACTATCACAAGGCGTGGCACGACCTCGACGCGGCGGGCCGCGCGCGGGCCTTCGAGCTCGCACGCGCGCTCCGGCCGCTCGAGGCCGCGCTCGATCCCGACGGCCTCTCGACCACCGCGCGCGCGGTGCTCGCGAAGATCAGGAAGTAAACCCGAGGCAGCGAGTCGTCTCGCCGAGAACGCAGCGGCGCGAGTCGCCGGCGGCGCAACTGGCCGTGGCGACTCGCGTGGCCTCGTGGCACGGCGCCTGCTCTTGGTTCGGTTCGCCATCCAACCCGAACCAAGAAAAGGAAACACACCATGACGACCACGACCTGCGACTTCTCGACGATCTCGACCCTCGACCTCGACCACGTGACCGGCGGCGTGAACTGGGGCGAGGTGGGCCGCCGCGCGGTGAGCTGGGGCGGCGTCGGCGCGACCGGCGGTGCGGTCGCCGGTGCGGTGGTCGGTGGCGTCGCCGGCGCCGGCGCGGGCGGCGTCGGCGCCATCCCGGGCGCGGTCGGCGGCGCGCGCGTCGGCAGCATGATCGGCCGCGTCGGCGGCGCGATCGCGGGCGCCGGCACCGCGATCTACGACACCTGGAACCAGTAGAGCGCTTCGCGGTGCGAAGGTCGAAGGCGTGGTAACTCACGCCCATGCGCATCGATCGCGTCTACACGAAGGGTGGGGACAAGGGCGAGACCTCGCTGATCGGCGGCGCGCGCGTCTCCAAGGCAGATCCGCGGCTCGAGTGCTACGGCACCGTCGACGAGGTCAACGCCACGCTGGGGCTCGTGCGCACGGCTCTCGAGAGCTCCGCCGCGGGACCGCACCTCCTCCCGATCATCCATCGTGTCCAGAACGAGCTGTTCAACCTCGGCGCCGAGCTCGCCGCTCCCGACCCGGAGCGCCGCGCGAAGCTGCCGCGGATCGAGGAGCGGCACGTGCTCGGCCTCGAGCGCGACATCGACGCCGTCAACGACGAGCTCCCCGCGCTCACGTCCTTCGTGCTGCCGGGCGGAGGCGCGGCGTCGGCCGCGTTCCACCTCGCGCGCACCGTGTGCCGCCGCTGCGAACGCCTCGTCGTCGCGCTCGGCCAGACCGCCGACCTCGGCGGCGACCTCCCGGTGCAGTACCTGAACCGCCTCTCCGATGCGCTGTTCGTGTGGGGTCGCTGGTGCGCGCTCAAGGACAATCGTCCCGAGCCGCTGTGGGACAGCAAGGCGACCTGATCACGCGGGAATATGTCCGCGCGCGTTCGTGGTACGTCTGGACTGCCGTGACCTATCGCGATCAGCTCCTCAGCTGCCCGCGCTGCGCCAAGCCGCTCGACCGCCGGGCCCAGCGCGAGTCCTGGCCCTGCCCCGCCTGCGGTGGCGTGGCCGTCGATAGCGAGGAGCTGTCTCGCCTCCTCGCCCGTGTGGTCCCGTCCCTCGCAACCGCCGACAAGCTCGTCACCCCGGCTCGCACGACCACCGACCGCGCGCTGATCTGCGCCGCGTGCGGCCAGCCGATGCGAGCGGTCGAGCTGCACGGCGTGGCGCTCGATCGCTGCTACCGCGACGAGCTGATCTGGTTCGACGCGGCCGAGCTGGACGAGCTACTCGACGCGGTGATCGAGGACGCCGAGGCGCGGCGCAGCTGGCACCAGAAGCTGCGCGACCTCTTGTTCGCGAACTGAGCGGGACCGACCAGTACCGGTTCCTCCGAGATGCGAGATTGTCCTCGTACTCCCACCCCGAGGACGAAACCGCGGCTCCTCCACTCGCGCCTCCTCCACTCGCGGCGACGAACGCCTCCGGCGCTCCTCGCCGCAAGTGGGGAGACGTCGCGCAACATCCTCGACGTGAAGAGCGAGCGAACGCGCGCGATCTGCGAAGCCGTGTCGCCGCGCGAACCGGGCGCACGCGATCTGCACAGCCGGGTCGCGCGGCGGCGCTGGGCGGTGGACTACTGCACGACCGCGAACATCAGCCGCTCCATCGCGCGCTTGTACGAACGGTTGTCCTTGCACCGGTCGTGGTGCTCGGCGATCTCGTCCATGCACCTGGTGATGTACTCGTCGTCGGCGGGCGCGAGCTCCTTCTCGTTCGAGACGTCCTGGAACGGCTTCGCGACGTCCATCGTCAGGTCGCCGATCGTGTCGCAGCTCGCGGCGGGTGACGACGACGCGAGCAGCACGCCGCAGGCTTCCTTGGTCGCCGCCACGGCTTCCTCGTGGGACTTCTTGCACGCGGACGCGGCGAGGACGGCGGCGACGAGGAGCGCGGCTCTCATGCGCGGGTGATATCACCGGCCGAGGCGGCGCAGCTCGTCTCTTCCGATCCAGTACGCTATTCCAAGAATCGGCAAGCACAGGAGGTCGGTGCGGTCGAGGTAGACCTCGGCGGGACGGACGACGGAGATGACCGCGACGAACGCGGCCGCGGCGTCCGCGGAGAGCTTGATCGCCGCGAACACGACTCCCGTCGCCGTGATGGCGAGCACGAGGCGGCGGTGGGTGAGGTGCGGATCCTTCGCGCGAAACAGGAGGAGGACGAGGCCGATGAAGGCCGTGAGGAACAGCGGGGCCGCGAGCAGGCCCCCGAGATCCGAGAGCTTGCCGGTCCAGACGGAGGGGCCGAAGCGGGGCTTCAGGACCCAGTCGTTGACGACCATGACGGCGAGCCCGAGCAGCGCGACGGGGTGCATGGCCTCGCCGATCGGCAATCCGCCGGCGCGCAGCGCCCGGCGTACCCGCTCGTAAGTTCCCGCCAACGCGTATACTCTGCGCCCCGTGTCCGAGTCCGGCAAGCAGTCAGAGAGCCAGCAGCAGCTCGCAGCGGCGGAGCAGCAGGCTCGCGAGCGTTTCGAGAAGGCGATGACCGAGCTGCGCGAGGGGGCCTACCGGTTCTCGTCGCGCGCCCGCGGTCAATCCGAGCTGATCATCGAGGAGCTGATCGATCCCGACGGGGATACGGTCCACTCGCTCGCCGAGGTCGAGGGCGACACCGGCGCGCTCGCCCTCGCGCAGTCGCTCGAGCTGATCACGTTCGACACGTGGCTGTTCGGGCAGATCGGCGACAAGGAAGAGCTCGATCTCAAGAACGAGGACCACTGGGAAGTGTGGTTCACGTTCGGCGCGTGGATCGCGGAGACGATGCGGCGCCGTCACGGCGGGCACTGGCTGATGATGGGCGACGATCCGCACACCTGGCGGATCGGGTTCTCGAAGATCTTCCTCGAGATCGCGCCGTTCGTGTTCGCCGAGCAGCTCCTGCGCATGGGCTCGGGCGCGACCAAGAAGATGGTCACCGAGATCGAGCGCATCCGGCAGCTCCACGTGGATCAGGAGGAGAAGGACGGCGGCAAGGCGCTCGACCGGTTCGTCGCGCAGCACTACATCCGGTTGCACACGGTGCCGCTCGGGCAGTGGATGTCGATGGACTTCGCGCGCCTCGCGAAGCTGTGGAACGAGGAGCCGGTCGCGAAGCTGATCGAGGCGATCAAGGAGCGCGGCCCGCAGCTCGGGCCGCAGAACCTGCCGATCATCGAGCAGGTGGTCCAGGCGATCGGCCGCGCGAACCAGGAGCAGCCGATCGCGAAGCAGACCAACGACCGCGGCCTGTTCGAGGCGATCGCGCAGATCGTCGCGCTGCGCCGGGCGACCAACCCGATCGCGATCGACATCCTCGAGCGCGTCGTGATGCCGGCGATGCACGTCGGCCTGCCCGAGAAGTTCCCGCCGCTCGACGAGGACGACCTCGGGAATCTCCGCAAGGGCATCGAGCTGTTCGCGTTCTTCGTCGAGGTCGTGCCCCACAAGTTCCAGGCCGACGACGAGGGCTTCCTCGGCACCATCCCGCACGAGCAGCTGACGACGCCGTACGCGGACCGCAACGTCCTCGAGATCGGCAAGGGCGACTGGGTCGTCATCAACCCGGCGCACTTCATCCCGATGCTCTCGGAGTACGACCCGCAGAAGCTGCTCGACAAGTACGACGACTTCGTGAAGTACCTGAAGTCGATCCCCGAGGCGCCGAACCGCCGCGACGACGGCCGCATGCTCGCCGAGACCGCGATCCGCGCACTCGCCGATCTCAAGCAGACGGTCGGCGTCGCCGCCCAGAACAACGACGCGCTGCTGTTCCGCCTGCTGCCGCCGCCGGGCTGAGACCTCGCTCGGCGGACGCGTCGCGGCTTCTCGCTCCTCCACGCGCGCCGTCGCCGCGCGCGCCGTGCTCGCGGCGATCATCGCGCCGTGAAGATCGCGGCGCCGATCCTGGAAGACACGCGCTCCGCGCCGCGGTTGCAGCCAACGATCGCCTGACAATTTCCTTACGTGGAGCGCAGATCGAAAGCACCTGCTGGCGCGTCTTCCCGTTGAACGGAGGACCCATGTCTGAGAGCAGGAGCAAGTTCGGAACCTGGTTGCGCCGCCACAGCCTGACGCTGGTCGCGGCTCTCGGCGGCGCCGCGGGCGTCGCGTACGCCGTCACCGCGCACAAGCCCGCGAAGGCCGCGGCGACCCAGCAGACCAGGACGATGACGTCGGTGTCGACGCCGCAGATCGTGCAGACGCCGCAGCCCGCAGGCGAGTTGCCGAAGGACACCGTGACCGACACGGTGCAGATCGCGCTCCTGCTCGACACGTCGTCGAGCATGGACGGCCTCATCAACCAGGCCCGCTCGCACCTGTGGAACATGGTCGACCAGATGGGCAAGATGACCCGCGTCGTCGACGGCAAGCAGCGCGGCGTGAAGATCCAGCTCGCGCTCTACGAGTACGGCAACGACACGCTCTCGTCGCAGACCGGCTACATCCGCCAGGTGCAGGCGTTCACCGGCGACCTCGACAAGGTCTCCGAGAAGCTGCACGCGCTGTTCACGAACGGCGGCTCGGAGTACGCCGGTCAGGCGATCACCGTCGCGATCAAGGACCTCCAGTGGTCGAAGGATCCGAGCACGATGCGGTTCGTGTTCGTCGCCGGCAACGAGGGCTTCGACCAGGGCCCGGTCAGCGCGGTCGAGGCGATGAAGGCGGCCGACAAGGCCGACATCAACGTCCAGCTGATCCTGTGCGGTGACAAGGAGGAGACGTGGAGTCAGGCCGCGAAGCTCGCGCAGAGCGACCTCATGACGATCGATCAGAACCGCGTCGCGCAGCACATCCCGGCCCCGCAGGACGACGAGATCCTGCAGCTCGGCAGCGAGCTCAACGCGACGTACATGGCGTACGGCGCCGAGGGGCAGGCCTCGATGATGCGGCAGAAGGAGGCGGACTTCTCGTCGGCGAAGCTGAGCAAGAAGGTCGCCGTCGAGCGCGCGCAGCTGAAGAGCAAGAAGGGGTACTCGAACTCGAACTGGGACCTCGTCGACGCGACGAAGGACGACGGCAAGTTCCTCGAGACCGCGCGTGACGAGCAGCTGCCCGAGGCGATGCGCGGCAAAACGCTCGAGGAGAAGAAGGCGATGGTCGCGGCGAACGCGGCGAAGCGCGCCGACATCCAGGCGAAGATCGCGAAGCTCGAGGCCGAGCGCACGAAGTTCGTCGAGGCCGAGCGCGCGAAGCTCGCCGACAAGGACGCGCCGTCGCTCGAGTCCGAGCTGATGAAGTCGACCAAGAAGACCGCTTCCAAGAAGGGATACAAGTTCTGATGTACAAGGACGACGACACCGCCCACGCCCAGCGCGCGAACGCGCTGATCGACGAGATCGCGGAGCTCGAGCGCCAGAAGGTCGCGGCCGCGCAGACCGAGGCGCGCCTGGAGGCGGCCAAGCGCCAGCTCGCGGCGCTGCAGGTCACCCCCGGTGACGCGCCGCGCGAATCGCCGCCCGGGGTCCTCCTCCACCTGTTCGTGTTCTCCGCGACGGCGACAGCCGCCTACCTCGGCTACACGCTCCTGGCGTAGCGATCTGCGGCATTGCGCTCCGTCGGGACTGTGCGAAAATCGTACGACCTCACGGCGCCATGAAGACCCTCTCCACCATCGCTGTCTGTGCCTTGCTCGGCGCGTGCGCCGACGGAGTCGAGCTCGGATCCACGGAGTCGCACGTCGAGTCGGCGAATCGGCTCGCCGTCAACCGCCTCGCCGTCAACCGCCTCGCCGTCAACCGCCTCGCCGTCAACGGCATGGCCGACGCGTCCGCGGATGCCGAGGCGCTCGCCGCCGAGGACGGCGGCCTCGAGCTGCTCGCGTACATGGTGTCGTGCGCGCTGCCCGAGCGCGCGGCGCTCGTCGTCGCCGGCCAGGTGCTGCCCGGCTCGATCGGCCTCGCACCGCAGTGGATCGAGGAGGGGCTCGACGTCCCGGCGCGCCGCTGGCTGACGGCGTGTCTGCTCGCGCGCGTGAACTACTTCGGCGTCGAGGTCCGGCTCTCGCTGCGCGGCGATCACGCCGCGCTCGCGACCAGCGCCGAGGAGCGCGCTGCCTATCCGCTGTACGAGGGCGCGTTCTGGGGCGATCTGTTCGGCGAGTCCGCGCAGAAGACGTCGTGCACGAGCCAGCTCAAGGCCAGCGGCGCCGCGATCGGAACGCTGCCGCTGCGGGAGTGCACGGTGACGGACGCGGCCACGGGGCGCACGCGCTGCGACTACACCCCCGCGGGCATCTGCGAGGAGGTCTGCGAGGGCGCCGCGTGTGCGGGGGGCACCGAGACCATCCACGTCTTCCTCGAGACCCCGTAAGCCCCGGGTGCGACTGGCGGGTCCGGCCGTCCGTCCGGACCTCCGTGCGTTCAGATCTCCTTGAAACGGCGCCGCCGCCGCGGTTGTCTCACCGCCCGTGATCCGCCGCCACGTCCTCGCCGCACTCGACGCCGGCATCACCGCCGGTGACGACGACGCCGCCCGCGCGGCGCTCCGGCGCATCGACCTCGTGCTCCGCCGCCCGGCGCGCCGGCGCCTCGAGCGCGCGCTGATCGACGCCGCGCTCGCGACGAACGAGCTCGGCGGCGCGGTCGATCCGGACGCCGCCCGCCACGTCCAGCGCGTCGCCGCGCTCCAGCTCGCGAGTGCGGCCCCGGAGGACATCAACGACCGCGCGCGCGTCGAGGCCGCGTATGCCGCGCTCCCGAAGCGCGCCGCGCGGAGGTTCCCCGCGGCGACCGTCGCGCTGTGCACGGTGCTCGGCGCCCTGTCGGTGACGGTCACCCTCTACCTCCTCACGCTGCCCGGCCCCGCGAAGCGCGCCTACGCGCGCGAGCTGCCGCCGCCCGCCGCCGGCGCGTTCAAGGACGGCGGCGTCCCGCTCGAGGACAAGGAGCTCGAGGCGCTGTTCACGGGGCCGCTCACCACGCTCGTGATCGAGAGCGATCGCGACCGCCAGTCGGGCGGCCTCGACAGGGATCGCAAGGCGCACAACATCGCGCTGATCTCGGCGCCGGAGATCGCGAAGCGCGGCCCCGCCCTCGTGAAGGCGTGGGCGGACATGCTCGGCATGCTCGATCGCTGGGTCTACGTCCCGGCGTCGAGCCGGCAGTTCAAGGACATCGTCCGCGAGTTCCGCCACAAGGTGCGCGCCGTCTCCGACCAGCTCGCCGCCGCGGGCGTGGGCTACTACCTCGAGGGCGACGTCTACCTGCAGGGCGACGCCGCGCACGCGCTGGTCTACGCCTATCGCGTCGAGGAGGTCGTGTTCGTGAAGGCCGGAGGACAGCCGCGCCGCGTGCTCGATCTGCGGCGGATGGACAAGCTCAACATCTCGCACTCGCTGCTCGGCATGCAGTCGCAGGACCTCGGCGATCCGGTGCTGCTCGTCGATCAGATCGAGGAGCACGTCGCGAGCCACGTGCTGCCGGTGCTCGCCCCGGGCGCGGCATGGGAGCTCGCCGACGAGGAGTACCGCAAGGGCGAAGGCGCGGCGCTCGCGGCGGAGGCCGGCGAGGCCGTGCGCGCGGAGCTGCTCGGCCGGCTCGGCAAGGACGCGCCGGCCGCGCAGAAGATCGCCGCGCTGATCTCCGAGCGCGCCGCGCTCATCGACACGTGGCGCGAGGTGCTCACCGCGCGCGGCTGGCACGTGCCGCGCGTCGAGGATCTGTTCCTGTCCGAGCGCTTCCTCGAGTCGCTCGCCGGCCAGGTGCCGCGCTCGGAGCTGCGGCGCGTCGAGGCGATCGAGGAGGAGCTCGCGCAGCTCGAGGCTCCGCGCATCGCGTCCACCGCGCAGCAGCTGCTCGCCGCCAGCGTGCGCCGCCACGAGGCGCAGCACGGCATCGACGACGACCGCGCCTC
>JAEUJX010000100.1 GCA_016794545.1 Myxococcales bacterium | reverse complement strand
GTGCCGCCCCGGCCTCCTGACCGTGGCGACCGCGATCGCGATCCCGGCGTGGGCCGCCGAGTGCGTCGGCTTCGCGCTCATCTGCAACGCGTTCCCCGGGACCGAGGTCTCGCTCGGCCTGGCGATGGTGATCTACGCGGCGACGTCGATCGCGGGAGCGCTCTCGTTCCTGCCCGGAGGGCTAGGTGTCACCGAGGGCGCGATGACCGTCCTCCTGGTGAAGAGCGCGGCGCACATCGACCAGGCGACCGCGCTCGATGCGACGCTCCTCACCCGGCTCGCGACGCTGTGGTTCGCGGTGCTGCTCGGTCTGGGGTTCCTCGCGGTGGCTCGCGGGCGCATTGCGCGGCGCCAGCGAGCGGCGCCTCCTGCATGACAGGGCTATAGTCCTGTCATGTCGATTGGAGTCGATTTTGACTTCGCGAAGTGGATCGCGGCCCGCCGTGGATCGATGGAGCAGTCGGCGCGCGAAGGCGCCGTCTACGCGTTCGCCGGCGAGCGCAAGTTCCGCCGCACGCTCGCGATGGCACGCCCGGTGACGATGGCCCTCGAGGCCACGACGCGGCTGTGGCGCGACGTCGCCCGGACCGAGCTGCTCGGCACCGCGGTGAAAGTCTCCGACCAGCAGTACCCGCGTGTCTACGAGGCGGCGAAGGCCGCGGGCGCCGCGCTGCGCGTCCGCGTCCCGGTCGTGTTCGCCGCCCCGACCGACTCGATCAAGGTCAAGGTGCTCGGCACCGAGGACGCACCGCACCTGATCGTCAACCTCGAGCTCGCCGAGAAGCTCGACGACACCGAGCTGATGGCCGCGATCGGCCACGAGCTCGGGCACGTCCAGAACGGCCACATCCTCTACGCGACCGCGCTGCACTACCTGACGCACTCGGCGGCGTTCTTCGTGCGCTGGGTCATCCAGCCCGCGATCATGACGCTGCAGGCGTGGTCGCGCCGAGCCGAGGTCACCTGCGACCGCGCGGCACTGCTCGCCGTGCGCGACCTCGACAAGACGCTCGGCTCGCTCGTGAAGCTCGAGCTCGGGCTCGAGAAGGGCAGCGCCTTCAACGCCGAGGAATACCTGAAGCAGCCGCCCGACGTGAAGAAGGGCGTCGGCCGCTACGCCGAGCTGTTCCGCTCCCATCCCTACGTGCCCAAGCGCGTCCAGGCGCTGCGGCTGTTCGCGGGCTCCGCGCTCTACGCGAGCGTCACCGGACAGGACCCGGCCGGCAAGCCCAGCCTCCCCGACGTGGACAAGCAGGTGTCCGACCTCATCTCGGTGTTCTAGGAGCCCACGCCCATGATCCTTCTCGAACACCACAAGTCGGCGAAGCGCGAGATCATCACCCGCTTCGAGCAACTCGCGGACACCGCCGATGCCGTCGGCATGGTCACGCTCGCCCGCGACATCCGCACGAACCGGATCCCCAAGCTCGAGGCCGAGCGGTTCCACCTCGTCGTGCTCGGCGAGTTCAACCACGGCAAGTCGACGTTCGTGAACGCGCTCCTCGGCGCGGACATCCTGCCGACCGGCATCACGCCGACCACCGCGTCGATCAACCACGTCGTGTGGGCGCAGAACCCAACCGCGCGCGTGATGCTGCTGACGGGCGAGAGCAAGTACCTCGAGCCATCGCAGCTCAAGGACTGGGTCACCGTCGCCGGCGGCCGCGCCGCCGAGGTCAACTACGTCGAGCTCGGCTATCCGAGCCCGCTGCTCGAGAACAACGTCGTGCTCGTCGACACGCCGGGCGTCAACGACCTCAACGAGCAGCGCGCCGAGGTCACGTATGGCTACGTGCCCCGCGCCGACGCCGTGGTGTTCCTGCTCGATGCCGGCCAGGCCCTGAAGGACAGCGAGCGCGAGTTCCTGCGCTCGCGCGTGCTCGAGTCTGCACGCGACCGGATGATCTTCGTGCTCGGCAAGATGGACATGCTGTCCCCCGACGAGAAGACCGCCGTCACCGACTACGTGAAGAAGAACCTCGCGCAGCTGATGCCCGATCCGGTGATCTTCCCGCTGTCGGCGCGCGACTGGGCGAAGTCCAAGGATCCGCACAGCGGCATGCCCGAGCTGATGCAGTACATGGAGAAGTACCTCTCGCAGGACCGCGCCCAGACCATCCTCGACAACGCCGCGGCCGACGCGCAGCGCACCGCCGCGTACGTCGAGAACAACCTCGGCGTGCGCATGCGCAGCTACGACCTCGACATCGGCGAGCTCGAGCAGCGGATCGCGGCGGTGCGCGAGCAGCTCGACACGTCCAAGCGCAAGCTCGACGAGCTGCACGTCCGCATCGACGCCGATGCCAGCTCGATCAAGGCCCAGATCGGCCTCGACCTCGAGGCGTTCGCGAAGGCGTTCGTGCAGGCGCTCCCCGTCCAGATCGACACCGTCGACGCGAACGACGTGAAGGCGTACCTGCCGCAGTTCATCGAGGACAAGTTCAAGGAGTGGGCGGAGGTCGAGGGAGCCAAGCTCGCCGCGATGCTCGAGCACCTCGCGGAGGAGGTCATCTCGATCACGAACGAGAACGTCGCGGCCGCCGCGGCGACGCTCGCCGAGCGCCTCGGCCCGGAGGACACGCAGGTCGAGATCTCCGTCGACAGCTTCAAGTACGACGTCGGCATCTACGCGGTCGGCGCGCTCGGCACGACCGTCATGCTGTTCGTCAACGCGCTCGCCGGCGGCCTGCTCACGCTGGCGGCGCCGATCCTCGCGATCGTGCTGAAGTCGAAGATCGCCGGCGACATCCGCGTGCAGGCGAAGGAGAAGGTGCCCGCCGCCGTGCTGAACGCCGCCGAGGCGATGAAGCCACACTTCGACAAGTGCATCGACGACTTCGCGAAGCGCCTCTCCGAGTTCGTGTCGAACGCCGGCAACACGCTCTACAAGGGCATCAACGAGGTGCTCGAGCGCACGATGCGCGAGCGCCGCGAGGCCGGCGGCGACGTCGATGCGATGAAGGGCGTCACCACCGGTCAGATCCAGCAGGTGAAGGCCGCGACCGCGGCTCTGCGCCAGCTGCGCGAGGGGCTGTGGTCGAAGGACGAGGCGGACGTGCCCGACGAGCTGCTGCCCGGCGACTGAGCAAGGGCAACGATCACATCGATCTCGTCGGCCTCGGCGACCTCGGTGATCACGTCGACTTCACGAGTCGTCATGTACGTGCCGGTCGTTTCCACATGACCGGACGCGGCATTCACCGGCCAACAGGCGTAGATCCCTGATCCGGCACTGGTTGGACCAGTGGAATAGCCATTGCTCGATGGATCGGCCATGCGCCACGCCATCCTCCTTGCCCTCGCCCTCACCGGCTGTCTCCACCACGACGACAACGACACCTGCGACGACTCCAACGGTTACGGGGTCTGCTCGGGCGGCAGCAGCGGTGGCGGTGGCGGTGGTGGCGGTGGCGGCGGTGGCGGTGGAAGTACGCCGCCGACCTACCCGTCGGCGACGGGCACGTACAAGGTCGACTCGCGCATCGACATCACGGTCGAGGCGCTGCTGCCGCAGTCGATCGAGGACATGGTCGTCACCGCACGCGACTTCTCGGTGAACCCGGCCGAGACGCTGTTCGACCTCGCGGAGGACGCGGGCGTCCCCGCGGTCGGCACGATTCGCGAGTACCTGCCCGACTACCTCGAGAACAAGATCGAGGGCTGGATGAACGACGAGATCAACAAGCTCACGATCAACGGCGTGCCGGTCACGCAGGTCGCGGCCTCGTTCGTCGCGCTCGCCGAGACGTCGCTGACGAACGTGTCGCTGAAGAGCGAGCTGACGATCGCGAGCGGCACGGCGACGCACGAGCTCACGGTGCTCGACCTGTCGCCGACCGGCATCGACAAGCAGTTCGCCCTCGGTGCGCTGCCGGGTGACGCGATCGTCCAGACCACGACCGCGAAGTCCGACAAGGGCACGCTGACGCTCGGCGAGCAGACGTTCGGCCTCGCGTACGGCGAGTACGCGTGGCAGGCGATCGAGGCCGCGTGCACGGCGGAGTACGGCCAGGGCATCCGCGCGACGCTCGGTACCGCGGTCAACTGCCCGTCGATCGCGAACACGGTCGCGAGCAAGTGCGTGTGGGGCGTGTGTGTCGGCCACGCGGCGGAGCTGACGGCGATCTGCGAGCGTGGCCTCGACGAGGTGGTCGAGCGCGTGCACGACAAGTTCGCGGCGACCCGGTTCGACGCGATCCACTTCACCACCGGCACCGCGACCGTCTCGTCGACCGGCCTGACCGGTGGCGTGTGGACCGCCGAGATCAACGCGGGGATGGGCCTCCGCCCGGTCCCGGCGACGTTCACCGCGACCAGGTAGTCGCGGTCGCGGCCAGGACGTCCTCGACACGCGCGTCGCGCGGGCCTCCAAGGCCCGCGCCGTTCGTTTCGGCGGTCTCCTCCGCGCGTCAGTCGAACGCGCCGGCGACGCCGACGCCCGGGATGGTGTCGAACTGCCCGGTCACGACGACCGGCGCGAGCGTCAGCGTGAGGGACTCGGACCTCTGCGTCGGCAGCTGCGCGTAGACGCGCTCGCGAAGCGCGGCCCAGAGCCACGGCAGGTCGCTCGCGAACGCCGGCGTGCGGCGCTCGCCGGCGAACCGCAGCGCGGGCAGCGGATCGGCGGGGGCGCGGAGCGAGACCCGCAGCGGAGTCACGGTGCGCGCCGGGGCCGGCGCCGCGGTCTCCCTCGGCCGCGCATCGGTGGTCAGGCACAGCGCACCACGCGGGCACGCGGCGGCGGAGGTGTGCGCTCCGGTGAGGCCGATCAGGAGGAGCGGGACGAGGAGGCGCACGGGCGATCTCTTCGCAAGCCGCGTACCGGGGTGGCAGATCGTGGAACTCCGCAGAGCGACAGGACGGGAGCTGGAGTCGGGCGGCCCGAGGATGCCGGAGTAGCCGTGGACAACGAGCACGGCCGGGCGCCCATGCGCGCTGTCCGGAAGTCCGGATGCTGTAGGCTCCTTCCATGTCGCTGTGGTCCCGCGTGCGGCGCCGCCTGGGAGACCTGGGAAGCGAGCTCGGCCTCGACGAGTATCGGATCCAGCTCGATCAGGCACAGGACCTGCTCTACGAGGGCCGCGCCGCCGAGGCGATCGAGGTGCTGGAGGCCCTGCTGGTCGCCAAGAGCGAGCACGGTCAGGCGCTGATCGCGCTGGGCGAGGCCTACCTGATGACGAGCGCGCCGGCGAAGGCGCTCGACGCGTTCGAGCGCGGGCTCAAGCTCCGCAGCGATGATCCGGCGGCGCTCGTCGGCCATGGCCTCGCGCAGGTCTACCTCGCGCGCTACGAGCAGGCGCTCGGCTCGCTCGGACGCGCGGTGACCGAGGCGGGTGGCGACCGCGCGATCCTCGCCGACGCGTACCGCGGCCTCGGCATCGCCTGGCGGCGCCGCGGCGATCTCGACAAGGCGATCCGCGAGCTCCGCAAGGCCGTGGCGGAAGACGCAGACGACATGGACGCCCGCGCTTCGCTCGGCGAGGCCCTCGTCGCCGACGGCGGCCCCTACGACGAGGCGCTGCGCCACCTCGAGCGCGCAGCGGCTGCGGAGAAGCCACCGGCGCTCGCGCTGTACGGCCTCGGCCGCCTGTCGCTGATCGAGAACGCCACGGCGATCGCGCGCGAGCGGCTCGCAAAGGCGAGAGAGATCGCGGAGACCGATCCGACCCCGCTCGGAGCGCAGCGCAAGACGGAGATCTTGATCGCGCAGGGCGACGCCGCGCTCGGCGAGGGCGATGCCATCGCCGCTCACGGGTTCTTCCTCGAGGCGCTGCAGGCCGATGCGAAGCGCGCCGACGTGCACGCCAAGATCGCGACCGCGCACCGAGCGATCGGCAACCTCGACGCCGCGCTGCAGAGCTACGACCGCGCGCTCGGCCTCGGCGCGGGCCTCGACGTCCTGCACGCTGCGGTCGACGCCGCGATCGCGGCCGGCGATCCCGTACGACAGGCGCAGTGGGGACTCGACCTCCTGCAGCGCGATCCCACGGACGTGCGCGCGCTCGTCTCTCGCGGCGCCGCGATGTTGCCGGACAACCCGGAGGGAGCGAGAGCGCTGCTCGAGGTCGCCGCCGCCCGCGACGACGTCGACGCACACGTGGCGCTGGCGCGCCTCGCGCTGCCTGCGGATCCGAGCCAGGCCGCCGCCTCCGCCCTCGCCGCGCTGCGCGTCGCGCCGCGGCATGGCAAGGCGCGCGAGACGCTGTCCGAGGCGCGCACCGCCGGGTTCGGCACTCCGGGCCCGGAGATCGCCGACGTCGCCGCGTTCGTCGAGACGCTCGCCGCGAGCCGCCGCGAGCTCGGCCACCTGGTCGGTGAGGTCGCGCGCGCCGCGGCGAACCTCGACCAGCCGCTGCTCGTCACCGTGATGGGCGAGTTCTCGAGCGGCAAGTCGTCGTTCGTCAACGCGTTCATCGGCGCCGACGTCGCTCCGACCGGCATCACGCCGACGACCGCCACGATCAACGTCGTGCGCTATGGCCGCGAGCGCGGCGGGCGCATCGTGAAGCGCGACGGCGTGACGCTCGAGCTCGGCTGGGACGCGCTGATGGCGCACATGAAGGCGCTGCAGCCCGACGACGCGAAGGCGATCGATCGCGTCGAGATCCTCGTGCCGCTGCCGCAGCTCGAGAAGATCAACATCGTCGACACGCCCGGCCTCAACTCGATCCAGCCCGAGCACGAGGCGACCGCGCGCGCGTTCATCGCGAAGGCCGACGCGATCGTCTGGGTGTTCACCGCGGCACAGGGCGGCAAGGCGAGCGAGAAGAAGGCGCTGCGCTCGATCAAGGACGAGGGCAAGCGCGTGCTCGGCGTGCTCAACAAGGCCGACCAGCTGTCGCCCGCCGAGACCACCGAGGTCACCACGTTCATCGGCGGCGAGCTCGGCGAGCTGGTCGAGACGATCGTGCCGTTCTCCGCGCGCGAGGCGCTCGCCTGGAAGCGCAGCAACGAGGGCACCGACGGCAATTGGGGCGCACTGCAGGCGTCGCTCGAGGAGCGGTTCTTCCAGCAGGCCCGCCAGCTCAAGCGCGATGCGTGCGCCCGGATCCTGCGCGCCGTGCTCGCCGACGCGCAGCGCACGATCGACGCTCGCCGCACGAACGCGCGCGAGGCAGCGGACGCCGCGCGCGCGGGTCGGGACGAGTTGCTCGAGTCGGCACGGACGTTCGCCGCGAGCGCCGTGATCGCGGAGCGCAAGGAGATGTCCGAGGCCTCGGCCGCGCTGTACCGCCGCGCCGCGCGCGAGGTACTCGATCTCGTGCGGCCGCGCCGGCTGCCGTTCTCGTCTCACTCGGCGACCACGGCTGACCGCGACTACCTGATCGCCCTCCTCTCCTCCGGCCTCGAGGCAGCGATCGAAGCAGGCCGCCGGCGGGTCGCGGCGGACCTGTCGTGGCGAAGCCGGGGCGCCGAGACCGCCGCGCGCACGCTGAGCACCGCGCTCGGCGTCGACGTGGTCGGCGACCTCCACCGCACCGCCGACGACCGGATCGGCCTGGCGCTGTCGCGGGTGTTCGATCGCGCCCGTGCCTACCTGCGTGGCTACCTCGAGGGCGGCTACGTCGAGGCGTTCTTCCGCAACGACGTCCCCCGGCTCGAGCTCGCGGAGGACGCCGTCTATCACGCGCTGGTCCGCGGAGCGCCGGACCTCGATCGCGAGCTCGGAGAGCCGCTGTCCCGCGCCGCCACCGAGGCGCTCGCGGCGCTCGCGGCCCGGATCGATCACTGGGGCGCGGTCGTGGACGTCCAGGCGTTCGATCTCGAAGTCGGCATCGGACGCGCGCTCGAGATCGCCTCGGCTCGGCTATGATGCGCGCGGTGCCGCGCAAGCAGCAGCTGTTCCCGAACCGGCTCACGCTGGGGATCGACGAGGCCGGCCGAGGTCCGTCGATCGGCCCGATGGTGATGGCGGCTGTCGCTCTCGACTCGAAGGCCGCCGCGGCGCTGACGCGCAAGGGCCTGCGCGACTCGAAGACGTACGGCGCCGGCGAGGACGCGCACGCGATCCGCTGCGACCTCGCCGCGGAGGTCCGCGCGCGCGCCGTGTTCGTCGCCACGATCGAGGTCGAGCACACCGAGATCGACGAGCGCGTGTGCCGCGGCGAGCTCAACGTGCTCGAGCGCGAGAAGGCGACCCTCCTCATCGAGCAGGCGCCGAAGGTCGACAAGATCATCGCCGACGGCAAGCGCATGTTCGCGGCGCTCGGCGCGAAGTACCCGCACTTCATCTCGTGCGACCGGGCCGAAGAGGAGCACGCCTCCGTCGCGGCCGCGTCCGTCGTCGCCAAGGCCCTGCGCGACACGCGCTTTCACGCCATCAAGCAGCGCTACGAGGACGACTGCGGTCCGATCACCGGCGGCGGCTATGCGAACGCCGCGACCCGCAAGTGGGTCCGCGCGTACGTCGAGAAGTACGGCCGGCTCCCGGACGAGGCGCGGCGCAGCTGGCCGTTCCCGTTCGTGTTCGATCTGATCGGCGACCAGCGACCGCCGAAGGTGCAGACCGAGCTGTTCGGCCTACTCGAGACAGCGAGCGATTGACGCGTTCTTCACGACGCGCGCTCGGTAGGCCGACGCGTCCTCCGTGCGGATCCGCGCCGCCAGCGCCTTCACCGCCGCGCAGTCTCCGCGCGCCGCCGCGCTCTCGCATTGCTTCACGAGCTGGAGGACGCGCGACTGGCGCGCGCTCGTGGCCTCGTCCTTGTCCTTGACGTCCGCGCCCATGCTCTCGCCGTCGGTCATCGCCGAGCTCGTCGCACCGATGCCACCCGCGGTGGGCTCGGTCTGCGGCGGCTTCGTCGCCGGGCCGCGCGTGGCCGGCGCGCGACCGTCGGCAGCGTCGGTCTTCACCGTCGCCTCGGCGACGGGCTCCGGCGGTGGCGGGGGTGGTGCGGGCGGCTCCTCGGTCTTCTTGACCGGATCTGCGAGCGGCCTCCGCTCCGCCGCCTTCTCGCGGGCCGGCCGCGGCTTCACCGCGGGCGCGTCGGACGCGTTCTTGTCCGGCGACATCACCCTCGGCTCGGTCGTGGCCTCGGGGACGGTCGCGGCAGCCGAGCTGGGCGGCGGGGACGCCGAGCCGGGCGCCGCGACGTCGAGCGCGGCAGAGCCGGCCTGCTGTCCCCCGGCGCCGTGGTCGAGTGCGGGCGCCGAGGTCGGCGCCGGCGCCCGGCTCGCGGCCTTCTCGTCGACGGCCATCGTGTCGCTGCGGTTCGCGATCACGAGCGCGCCGCTCACGAGGATCGCGACCGAGGCGAGCGCGAGCACGGGCGGGCGACGGAACACCGCGAGCACCTTCTGCCACCAGCTCTCCGACGGAGCCGCCTCCGCGTCCTTCATCGCGCCGGCCTTCTCGCGCGCGGCGGCCATCAGCGCGGCGAGGCCCTTGTCGGACGGCTCCTCGTCGCGCATCGACAGCCACACCGAGCGCATCGCCGTGAGCTTGTCGTCGCCCTCGAGCTCGTCGTCGTCGGCCGGCATCACGGGGCGGCCTTCGCGAGCTCTTTGTACTCGTCGAGCTCGAGCCGCAGCTTCTCGAGCGCGTAGCGCATGCGGCTCTTCACGGTGTTCTCGGGGACCCCGACGACATCCGCGATCTGCTTGAACGGCATGTCGAGGAACTCGCGCATCAGGAACACTTCGCGCTGTTCGTCCGAGAGGCTCGCGATCGCGCGCTGCATCGTCTCGTGCAGCTGCTTGTTCACACTCTTGCGATCACTGGCCATCTCGTTGCCGGGCAGCACATCCATCAACGTCCCGCTCTCGTCGCTGGAGTCCATCGGAGCGTCCAGCGATGCGTGCTTTCGATGTTTGCGCCTCCTGGTCTGGTCAACGCACAGGTTGCGAGCGATGGTGTAAAGCCACGTCGTAAACTTGGCCTGACGCTTGTAGGCCTCTGCGCCCTTGATGACGCGCATGAAGGCTTCCTGCAGCAGATCCTCGGCGGTCTCCTTGTCGCCGACGAAGCGCAGGATGAAGTTGTAGACGGGCTTTCTGTGCCGCGACAGGAGGACCTCGAAGGCGCGAACCTCGCCCTTCTGGTACATGACCATCAGGTCTTCGTCGGCGGTTTCGTTGAACATTCAGGCCCTGGCGCTAACGAGCGTATCGTAGACCGCTTACGGGGTCTGACACGTTGGACAGAAATAGGTGGCCCGCCCTTGGAGGACGGTCCGCTTGATCGGGGTCTTGCACCGAGGACACGGCTGCCCTTTGCGATCGTAGACCCACAGGTAGTCGGCGTTCTCGCCGGCGGCACCGTCGGCGTCGACGAAGTCCGCGAGCGTGGTTCCCCCGTGGTCGAGCGCGTTCGCCAGCACCTCGCGGATCGCCGCGGCGAGCGCGCGCGATCGATCCAAGGTCAGGCGGTGTGCGCGTGTCGTGGGGCGGAGCTTCGCGCGCCACAGCGCCTCCGACGCGTAGATGTTTCCCACGCCGGCGAGCACGCTCTGGTCGAGCACGAACGCCTTCAGTGTCGCCTTCTTCCCGCGCGAGCGAGCGAAGAACGCGGCGTCATCGATCCCGTGGACCAGCGGATCGGGACCGAGCACCGCGAGCGCGGAGTGCTCTCTCTCGACCGCGCGCTCGATCACGTCGATCTGCCCGAACCGGCGCGGATCCGAGAACCGCAGCTCGCGCGCTCCGAGGTCGAGCACGACGTGCGTGTGCTTCGCGCGGGGCGCGTTCGCCGGCTGGATCCGGAACCGCCCCGTCATGCCGAGGTGCACGAGCAGGGTGAGTGGTCCGCTGGTGTCGACCAGGAGGTACTTGCCATGGCGCCGCACGCCGGTGATCTGGGTCCCCACCAGCTTCCTCAGTGCCGCCCGCGGCGGCTTGCGTTTCATGTGCAGACCCTTCCCCGAGTCCCACACGCCCTGGATCGTCGCACCGACCGCGGGAGTCAGCGTGCGGCGGACCGTCTCGACCTCGGGCAGCTCCGGCATGCCGCCGAACGTAGCAAGGGCAGGCGCTGCCGGCCCGCGCCGCGGCCGGGCACGGAGCGATCAGCTCGCCGGGATCGCCGCGGCGAGCGCCGCGAACTCGGCGATGTCGAGCGTCTCGCCCCGCCGCCCCCCGTCGATGCCGGTCTGCGCGAGCGCCGCATCCACCGCCTCCGGGGGGAACACCGCCCGCAGCGCGTTGCGCAGGGTCTTCCGGCGCTGTCCGAACGCGGCGTGGACCACCGCCGAGTAGTGCTTCTCGTCCCCGATCGGTGCGCGCGGCGCGGGCAGCGGCACGAGCTTGATCACGGTCGAGTCGATCTTCGGCGGCGGGACGAACGATCCGGCGCCGACCTTCGCGACCGTCGTGATCTCCGCGTACGTGCGCAGCATGACCCCGATCGCGCCGTACTCCTTGCCACCGGGCGGCGCGACGATGCGGTCGGCCATCTCCTTCTGGATCATCACGACCGCGTGCGTGATCGAGTCGCGCGCGGCGATGATCTTGAACAGCAGCGGCGCGGCGATGTGATACGGGAGGTTCCCGCAAACACCGATCGGCGCGCCATTCCACTTCGCGGCCATCCGCAGGTCGTAGCGGAGCGCGTCGATCTGCTCGATCTCGACGTTGTCGACGCCGGCGAGCTCCTCCCGCAGCACCTTGACCATGTCGGGATCGAACTCGAGCGCGATCACCTTGCCCGCCGTGACCCGCTCGGCCAGGCGCGCCGTCAGCGTGCCGAGCCCCGCGCCGATCTCGACGATCCAGTCGGAGTCGGAGCGCACGGTGGCATCGACGATCGCGCGGAACGCCTTCTCGCTGACCAGGAAGTTCTGCCCGTACGACTTCTTCGCGTGGAGCCCGTGCCTCGCGAGGATCACGCGCGCGTCGGCGAACGCCTCGAGCGCGCGGATCGGATCGCTCGGGGGCTTGGGCGCGCTCACGCGCTCCGCCTCGGCAGCGGCAGGCTCGGCACGGCGTCGAGGTCCAGCCCCGCGCGCTCGCCGCGCACGAGGCGGTGGTAGCCGGCGGCCGCGATCATCGCCGCGTTGTCGGTGCACCGGTGCGGCGGCGGGATGTAGACGCGGAACCCATCCTCCTCGCCGGCCGCCCGGATGCTCGCACGCAGGCCCGAGTTCGCCGCCACGCCGCCGCACACCTGGAGGTGCGCGAGGCCTTCGCGCCGCGCGATCCTCCGCGTCTTGCGCACGAGCGACTCGACGATCGACCACTGATAGCTCGCGCACAGGTCCGAGAGCGCCTGCCCGTCGGGGACACCGTGCTTGCGCACGTGGTGGAGCAGCGCTGTCTTGAGGCCCGAGAACGAGAACTCCGCGCCGGTGTCGCGCGTCGTCATCGCGAGCGGGAACTTCACGGCCTTGGGATCGCCGGTCTTCGCGAGCCGATCGATCACCACGCCGCCGGGATAGCCCAGCCCGAGCAGCTTCGCTCCCTTGTCGAACGCCTCGCCGGCGGCGTCGTCGCGCGTGCCGCCGAGCTCGATGACGTCCGCGTGCGCGTTCACGCGCACCAGCGAGGTGTGGCCGCCCGACACGATCAGCGCGAGGTGCGGCATCGGCGGCGGATCCGGCTCGAGGTAGACCGCCGAGAGGTGTCCCTCGAGGTGGTGCACTCCGACGAGCGGCTTGCCGGTGACCCACGCGAGCGACTTCGCGGTCTGGAGACCGACGAGCAGCGCCCCGACCAGGCCCGGAGCATTCGTCACCGCGATCCCGTCGAGGTCGGCGAGCTTCGTGCCCGCGCGATCGAGGGCGGCCTGCACGACGGGCACGACATTCAGGATGTGCGCGCGCGAGGCGAGCTCCGGCACGACCCCGCCGTACTTCGCGTGGACCTCGTGCTGCGAGGCGACGACGTCGGCGAGCACGGTGGTGCCGTCGACGACGATCGCCGCGGCGGTCTCGTCGCACGAGCTCTCGAGCCCGAGCACGCGCATCACACGTTGCCTCGCGTGCCCGGCAACCTAGTTCCCCTGGATCTTCTTGCGGACCTGCGCGGCGCGAGCACTGTCGGGCTCGAGCTCGAGGAACCGCTCGTACACGCGCTTCGCGGCGGGGATCCGGCCCGCGGCCCACAGGATCGAGCCGCGCATCTCGAACACCGACGCGTAGTCCGGTGCGAGCTCCTCGGCGGCATCGACGGAGTCGAGCGCGTCGTCGATGCGGCCGAGCCGCTGGAGCGCCTGCGCGCGCACGAGGTAGGCCCGCGCCGTGCGGCGCAGCTTGAGCGAGCTGTTCGCGAGCGCGAGCGCCTTCTCGAAGTCGCCCTCCTGATTCGCATCGGCGGCCTGCTGCATCAGCTGCTTCGCCTGCGCGGCCGGGTTGACCTCCAGTGCACCGGCATCCGCCGGCCTCGGCCCCGCATCGGGCGGAGCGGCGGCATCCACCGGCACGCTCGCGTCCATCGCCATCGGAGCGGCATCGATCGCCGGCAACTCTGCGGCATCGATCGGCGGCGTCGCTTCGCCCGCGTCGATCGTCATCGGCACCGACGCGTCGATCGGCAGGCCCGCGTCGACCGCGCCGGGCACGACCGACGCATCGGGAGCGCCCACTCCGGTCGGCGTACCGGCGTCGTGGACGTCGGCGACGAGCGACGTGTCGAACCCGGCATCCGCGGCGGCGGTCTCGGGTGCCTTCGTCTTCCGCATCATCAGGAACACCGCGACGCCCGCCATGAGCGCGGCGAGGATGATCAGCGCGATCGCGCCGCCGCCCGGCCCCGACCGCGGCGCGACGACCCCGCCGGACCGCTCGCCCGGGCTCATCACCCGAGGCGGCGTGCGCGTGCGCGCGAGCGCCGGCGTCTCGACCGGTGCAGCTGTCGGCGGCTTGGTGCCGAGCGGTGGCTTCTTCTCGGCCTCTCCGTCGGCGGGCGGCGCGACGGCGGTCATCTCGCGCGTGATCCGGCGCGGCAGGATCGTCACGAGCTCGCGCTGCGCCTCGGGAACGGGCGTGATGCTCGCGGTGCCCGGCGGCAGCAGCTCTCCCGAGGCCTCCGCGCGATCGCGGCCGAGCGAGCCGATCATCCGCAGGGCCGAGTCCTCGCGGCCCTGCTTCGGACGCTCGGGCGGAGGAGGAGCCGACACGCGCTTCGTGCGGCGCGGGCGCGACGGCTCGTCGGCCTCGATCACCTGCGGTACCGAGTCGTCGAACAGCGACGGCTCGATCAGCTGCGCCGCGGCGACGGCCTCGTCGATCAAGCGCAGGCCCGACGGGCGGTAGTTGCCGAGCAGCTCGTCGGGGTGCCGTGCCGCGGTCTCCGAGTCACTGCCCCAGGGCTCGCCGTCGCTCGGCGGCGGTGCCTCGAGCGGCGCGGACGTGTCGATCGGCGAGGAGTCCACGACCTGCGCCTCGGTGACGGGCGAGGTGGGCTCGGCGGCCGACGCCGCGACGACCTCCTCGGACAGGATCGACGCGTCCGAGACGCGCGCGGTCTCGGGCATCGGCGCCGGCACCGGGCCGGAGACCGCGTCCTCGATCGGCGTCGGACCGGAGTCGACCTCGACCAGCGGCATCGGCTTGCCGGTGTCGCGGCGGCGAGGCTGATCGTGGTCGAGATCGATCAGCAATCCCTCGAAGTACAGCCGCGCGATCGCCTGCAGACACTCGAGGTCGCCGAAGTCCGACGCGTCGATCACCTCGAGCATCGTCCGCTTGCCGTCGATCAACCGGAGGATGCGGTTGTTGTCGTCGGGGACATCGCCCAGGCGCGTCGCGAGCTCGCCAGCGTCGATCTCGAAGCGATGAGAGAGCGGCGGCATCTGCTCGAGCAGGCGCGACCACTCGTCGAGGCGGCGCATGCCCTCCATGAGCAGCCCCTGCGAGCTCGTGGTGATCACCTCGCGGCGGCGCACCGTGCGGAACACGACCTCGAACTCGCCCTCGCTCCACGTGAGCAGGCGATACACCGCGTCCTCCCCCTGCAGGGTGCCGGCCTCGGCATCGATGACGCGGCCGTCGCGGAAGTAGATCGCGGCTTGCCGGCCGCGCTCGCCGACGAACTGGATCACGCCCGACTTGCGGCTGATCTCGATCGTCTGGATGACGTCGACCACCGGCATGTCGGCGACGCGCCCCGCGAACCGAGTGCGGCCGTCGCGGCGCTCCTCGAACCGCGCACGCTGCCGCTTCTGCAGCAGGATGTTGATGCGGGTGACGATCTCCTTGATGTAGATCGGCTTCGTCAGGTAGTCGTCGACGCCGAGCTCGAGCCCTTTGATCTTGTTCTCGATCGCGGCCTCGGCGGTGAGGAAGATGAACGGGATCTCCGCCCAGTCCTGGATCGCTCGCACGCGGCGCCGCAGCTCGAAGCCGTCGCCATCGGCGAACGTGGTCTCCGAGATGATCAGGTCGGGCGCGTGGAGCTCGAGCTTGTCGAGCGCATCCTGGACGGACGACGCCGGCGTGACGGTGAATCCCGCCTTCCGAAGGGACACTTCCAGCACGCGCAGGCTGCGAGTGTCCCCGTCGACCAGGAGCAAGCTTTGCTTCGACACGGGACCCGAGAGATCGAGTGAATCGTAACGGGAGAACACGGGCGTAGCCAGGAAGCGGGTACCCTCTCCGCGTGCCCGCGGCCCCGGAGGTCTTCGAGCTGCCCTACGGGCGCGCGCCGCTTCGGGTCGCCCTGCCCGGCCGGACCATCACCACCGCCGAGGCCGCACCGCTGCCCGCGGCACCGCCCCTGGCGCCGCTGCTCGACCGAGCGCTTGCCGCGCCGATCGGCTCGGCGTCGCTCGCCGACCTCGCGCGGGGCGCCTCTCGCATCACGCTGATCGTCAGCGACGCCACCCGCGCCGAGCCCCGCGCCGCGTTCCTCGCGGCCCTCGGCCCCCACCTCCCCGGCCGCGCCGCGCTCACGCTCGCCGTCGCCACGGGCACGCACGGCCCCGCCCGGCTCGATGCACTGGGCCTGCCGGACGCGCTCCTCTCCTCGGCGACGATCGTCAACCACGACGGCCATCTCGCCGACGGGCTCGTCGAGCTCGGCACGACGGCCCGCGGCACGCCGGTCCGCGTCCATCGCTGCCTCACCGACACCGACCTCGTGATCGCGACGGGCTGCATTCGCCCGCACTACTTCGCCGGCTTCGGCGCCGGTTCGAAGGCGCTGTTTCCCGGCCTCGGCGAAGCCGCCGCGATCCGTACGAACCACGCGCTCAAGGCGCTTCCCGGCGCGCGGGCCGGAATCCTCGACGGAAATCCGTGTCGCGAGGATCTCGCGGAGGCGGCGGCGCTCGTGCGCTCGCCCGCGTTTCTCCTGAACGGCGTCTGCGGCCCGGACGGCGCGATCCACGCCGCGGTCGCCGGCTCCGTCGACGCCGCGTTCCGCGTGGGCATCGCGCTCGCCCGCCCGTGGTTCACGGTCCGAGCGGCCCGCGCGCCGGTGGTGATCGCGTCAGACGTCCTGCCGGTCACCGGGACGCTCTATCAGGCCGCGAAGATCGCAGCCGCCGCCGCGCCGTTCGTCGCCGAGGGCGGCCTCCTGGTCATCGTCGCCGAGTGCCCCGACGGGATCGGGCCGAAGGTTGTCGTGAACGAGGCGATCTTCCGCATCGGCGTGATCCCGCGCCTGCCCGCCCGCGCCCGCATCGTGCTGGTCAGCAGCCTCCCCGCCAACGAGGTCGGATGCACGCTGGTCGAGTACGCTGCCTCGGTGGAGACCGCGATCCGTGATATCCCGGGGCCGGTGCTCGTGCTCCCACGCGCCAGCCAGCTCATCGCTGAACCGACGTCATGACACATCGCAGCACAAGCCAGAAGCTGAAGCAATTCAGCGCCTTGTTCCTCAAGTGGAACCGGAGTATCAACCTCTCGGCCGCGCGGACGGAGCCCGATCTGGCCGAGCACATCGACGACTCGCTCGCCCTGGTCGACCACCTGACCGGCAGCAGGCGCCACCTCGATGTCGGCTCGGGCGGCGGCTTCCCGGTCGTGGTTGCGGCGATCGCCTGCCCGCAGATCCAGTTCACCGCGCTCGAGCCGGTTCACAAGAAGCAGGCGTTCCTCCGCACGGCGGCCCGCGAGCTCGGCCTGTCCAACCTCGACGCGCTTGCGATCCGGCTCGACGATCACGACGTCCGCGACTACGACTCCGCGTCTTCGCGCGCGACGTTCGACCTCGCCGACTGGCTCCGTCAGGGCCTCGCCTTCGTTCGCCCCGGCGGCACCGTGCTCGGCTTCGAGGGCATCCCGCGCGACGATCTCCCCGCGACCGTGGAGCGCTTCCCCTACGAGCTCGAAGGCAAGACCCGCGCGATCGTCGCCCTTCGCAAGCCCACTGGATGAAGCGTTCCACGACCAACACCGGACGATCGCGACGAGCGGCCTCTCGTTCCGGGGATGCCAAGAACGACTCCCAGCGCCCGGGCCTCCCGCTTGGCCGGCCGTGGAAGCCCACCAAGGAACAGCTCGAGGCGGCTCGCTCGAAGCTCCTCAAGGACGTCATCGCTCCGGGCCTTGACGTCCTGTTCTGCGGCATCAACCCCGGGCTCTACTCCGCGGCCACCGGCCACCACTTCGCCCGCCCCGGCAACCGGTTCTGGCCGACCCTGTTCGCCGCTGGCTTCACCCCGCGCCTGTTCACCGGCTTCGACGATCGCTCGCTGCTCGATCTCGGTCTCGGGATCACGAACCTCTGCGCCCGCACCACCCCGACTGCGGACGAGCTCACCCGCGAGGAGCTGCTCGAGGGCGGCCGGATTCTCCGCCGCAAGGTCCTTCGCTACCAGCCGCGTTTCCTCGCGGTGGTCGGCCTGACTGCATTCCGGGTCGCCTTCGATGACCGGACCGCGGCCGGCGGGCGCCAGCCCGAGACCATCGGCGGAACGACCGTGTGGCTTCTGCCGAATCCCTCCGGCCTCAATGCGCACCATCAGCCGGCGCAGCTCCGGACGATGTTCGCCGAGCTCCGTGCGGCCCTCTAGCTCCTGCGGTTCGAGTACTGGGTGCTGGTGGGTTCGGATGGGCCGAGCCCTACCCGCCAAGTCGCGGGACGCCCTGTCGCGGCGCATCCACCGACCCAACGTTTGGACAGCCGGGTCCCACCTGCCGTTCCATGTGGGACCGCCAAGTCCCACCTGCCGTTCCATGTGGGGACCGCCAAGTCCCACCTGCCGTTCCATGTGAAACGTTCGGAGGGGCGCAGTCCGGCCGAGTCGGAGCACCGTCGGATTCAGGGGACTGCGGGGCTCCGGGATCGGGCGGCGGCTCGCCTCAAAGCTCCGGCAGCGAGGGAAAGACGAACGGCGCGATTCCGCTGCCCGCCGCGATCATCTCGGCGTTCGTCTGCGCGAGCTTCGGGTCGTCCTCGGGCCGGAGCGACAGGACGATCCCGGCCACCCGAAGCCCCTCGCGGACGATCGCCTCGTGGGTCAGCAGCGTGTGGTTGATTGTCCCGAGTCCTGCCCGCGCAACGATCAGAACCGGGAGGCCCGAGCGTCGCGCGAGCTCCGAGGTGCCGTGCTGCTCCGTGATCGGAACGCGCCACCCGCCAGCGCCTTCGAGGAGCACCCGCGTGGAGCCCTCCACCCCGGACAGCAGGTCGATCTCGACCCGCCCTAGGTCGATCTGCCGGCCCTCGGCTCTCGCCGCGACCAGAGGCGCGGCGGGAAGCGCGAACCGGTAGGTTCCACGTGGAGGGCTGCCGGAGACCCTCGCCAGGGCCAGCTGATCGTCGCCCCACTCCCCCGTCACGCCCGTCTCGATCGGCTTGAATGCGAACACCCGATGGCCCTCTGCCCGGGCCCGGCGAACCAGCTCGCAGCTGATGAACGTCTTGCCGACCCCCGTATCGGTACCCGTCACGAACAGGCCCTTCATCCTCGCACCTCCTGGATTGCTGCGGTCGTCGCGCGCTCGAGCAGCGCGAGCTCGTCGGTCGAGAGCGAGAGCGGCGGCATCCACACAACCACGTCGCCAAGGTTGCGGAGGATGACCCCGTGGTTGCGGATCCGGTCGCAGACCTCGACTCCGAGGAACCGGCCCTCGCGCGGCGCGAGCTCGATGCCGGCCATGAGGCCGCGGTGGCGGACCTCGCGAACGCCGGGAACGGTTGTCATGCGGGAGAGCGCGGCGTCGAACGCGGGCTGGAGCCGCTGGGCGTTCGGGAGAGTTTCGCGGCGAAGCAGGTCGAGCGACGCGAGCCCGACCGCGCACGCGAGCGGGTTCGCGGTGAAGGTGTGGCCGTGGAAGAAGTGCTTCAGCTCGGCGCGCGCACCGAGAAACGCTGCGTAGATCTCGTCGGTCGCGAGCGTCGCCGCGAGTGGCAGGTAGCCGGCGGCGATGCCCTTCGCGAGGCACAAGAAGTCCGGCGAGACGCCCTCGTGCTCGCACGCGAACATCGTCCCGGTCCGGCCGAAGCCGGTCGCGACCTCGTCGACGATGAGATGGACCGAGTGACGGCGGCAGAGCTCCGCGGCCTTCGCGAGGTAGCCAGGCGGATGGACGAGCATGCCCGCGGCGCCCTGGACGAGAGGTTCCATGACGAACGCCGCGATCTCGTACGCGCGGCTCTCGAGCTCGCGCTCGAGGTAAGCGAGCGACGCGGTTCCGTCGGTTCCTGCGGGCGAGGGTACGGCGATCGACCGGACGAGCAGCGGGCCGAAGACGCGGTGGAACAGATCGATGCCGCCGACGCCGACCGCGCCGAGCGTGTCGCCATGGTAGGCGTCG
>JAEUJX010000077.1 GCA_016794545.1 Myxococcales bacterium | reverse complement strand
CCGAGCCCGCGATCCAGTACTACCGCGCGTACCTCGACAAGCAGCCGAACACCGACAAGCGCGCCGAGATCGAGGCGTCGATCCAGCGCCTCGATGCGGCCGCGAGGTCCGCCGCCGCGAAGAAGGCGGAGGAGCAGAAGCGGATCGAGGCGGCGAAGAAGGCCGAGGACGATCGGATCGCCGCCGAGGCGGCGAAGGCCGCGGCGCTGAAGGCGGAGCAGGACCGGCTCGCCGCGGAGGCCGCGCAGCGCCGCCTCCCGCCCGAGGAGCCGGATCCGATGATGCCGAAGCCGACCACCGGCGGCTCGTTCGGCACCGGCCCCGCGACCGGCACGGTGTCCACTGGCGACCCGCAGCTCGATCGCGTGCAGGGCATCGACATCAACCAGATCCGCGACCAGCGCGGCGGCGCGCTGCCCGCCAACGATCCGCGCGGCGGCGGCAACGTCGCGATGGGGACGAGCGGTGGCGCGGGCGTCGGCCCGGCGACCGCGGCTCCGACCAGCGGTGCGGCCCCCGGACCGGCCGCGGGCGCGCCGATGAGCGGCGAGCCGCCGAAGCAGGCCACGCCGATCTACAAGAAGTGGTGGTTCTGGGCGGTCGTCGCCGTCAGCGCGTACGTCGTCTACCAGATCGCGACCGACGACGCGTCGAGCAACTCGGCGCGCATGTTGCCCGAGGTCGGCGGCGCGAAGGCCGCCGGCGGCCAGCCGGGCGGCCTGACCCTGATGAGCTGGTGATTTCCGCTATGCTCGCGGGGTGACCGCGTTCCGAGTCGGCGACGCACAGCTGGCGCAGGCGGCGAAGCGCCTCCGCGAGCAACCACTCGACCACGGCCGCTGGCTCGAGCTGGCCGCGATACACCACCTCCGCGGCGAGGCCGACGACAGCGAGAACGTGTTCGCGACGCTCGGCGAGGGCGCGCGGATCGGCGGCCAGGTCGCGCTCGCGGTCGCGTGCGGACGCCACCTCGCGGAGCGCGGCTCGCTCCGCGGCGCCGAGCTGATCGATCAGGTGATCGAGACGTTCGCGACCGGCGGCCCGCACTTCGCGTTCACGGCGCCACCCGCGCCCGTCGATCCGCCCGTGGTCGATGCCGGCACCGGCACGGCGCTCGAGCAGGCCCGCGCGACGGTCGCCGAGCTCGGCGTGTGGCTGACGAGCCGGCAGGTCGCGGCCGTCCCGCCGGCGCCCTTGCTCTCGGCGCTGACCAAGCCGGGGGCGCGCGCGCTCGTCGGCGTGATGTCGGCGCGCGCGTTCCCCGCCGGCAGCGTGATCATCGAGATCGGGCAGCCCGCGACGGCGCTGTACTGGCTCGCCCACGGCAGCGTCTCGGTCGCGCGCGACGGTAGCGAGCTCGGCGAGCTGCACTCCGGCGCGTTCTTCGGCGAGATCGCGCTCGTCGGCGGCACCCGGCGCACCGCCCGCGTGACGGCGCGCGACGATGTCTGGGTGCTCGAGATCCCCGCGCGCGCCGTCGACGCCGCGGCGACCAAGCATCCCAAGCTCGCCGAGGTGCTCGCCCACCACGCGCGCACGCGGCTGCTCGCGAACCTGACCCGCACGAGCGAGCTGTTCCGCGCGCTCGGCGATGACGACCGCGACGCGCTGCTCGCGAAGTTCGAGACGCAGCTCGTCGCACCGGGCACGACGTTCATCCGGGAGAACACCGCGAACCAGCACCTGTGGGTGGTGGTCTCGGGCAAGTGCCAGGTCCAGAGCGCCGGCAGCGCGATCGCCGAGCTCGGGCCCGGCGCCGCGGTCGGGGAGATCTCGCTGGTCAGCGGCGCCACGGCCGTCGCGAACGTGGTGGCCGTCGAGCCGGCCGTGCTGCTGCGGCTGTCGAAGGCCGACTTCGACGCCGTCGTGCAGAAGCACCCGACGCTCCTGGCCGAGGTCGAGAAGCTCGTCGTCGCGCGGGAGACCGCGAATCGGGCGCTGTTCCAGGACGCGTCCGATCTCATCGTGTAGGGCATCGTGTAAGGTCCCTGCGTATGCGGATCGCGCTCATCGTGATCGCCCTCGCGGCCTGCACGGACACGGGGACGGGGCCGCAGCCCAAGAAGGTCGACCCCGGGTTCGTCGGCAAGCACCTGCTGGCGCCGGGCGCCCTGCCGGCGCTCACGGCCAGGCTGGACGTCACGCTCGGCGACAAGGTCGTCTACCTCGGCAACACCGTGGAGAGCACGCGGATCGTGCCGGGGGGCCCGGTCCGCATCACGCACTACTGGAAGGTGATCGAGTCGCCGGGCGCGGGCTGGAAGCCGTTCACGCTGTTCCGCGGCGAGCCCGGCCAGCCCGACTTCATGGCGCTGCCCGACACCGACATGGCGATCGCCCACGGCCCCGCGACCTGGCGGCCCGGCGAGATCATCGAGGATCCGCAGGAGCTCACGCTGCGGCCCGACTGGCGCTCGCGCTCGGCCACCCTGTCGGTCGGGCTGATCCAGAAGGGGGCGCACGGCGTCGACGAGCGGATGGCCGCGTCGGGCGGCAACGTCGTCGACCGCGCGATCGTGGCCCGCGTGTTCGACGTCGACCTGTCGCGCGCGCCGCCGCCGCAGGGCACGATCCACATCCCGTACGCGAAGGGCGCGATCACCGTCGACGGCGTCGCGAACGATCCGGGCTGGGCCGGCGCACTCGCGTCGCCGGAGCTCGCCACCGCCGAGGGCTCGCCCGAGCCGCTCGGCAAGGCGACCGCGCGCGTGACCTGGGATGACCAGTACCTCTACGCGTTCGTCTCCGTCGTCGACACCGACGTCTACAGCGAGTTCAAGAACCACGACGACCCGCTGTGGAAGGCGGACTGCGTCGAGCTGTTCATCGACGCCGATGGCAACAAGCGCGGCTACATCGAGCTCCAGGTCAACCCGAACAACGCGACGTTCGACTCGTGGTTCCCGCAGGGCCGCGGCCCCAAGGGCGACGAGACCTGGACGTCGGGGATGATCACCGCGGTCACGATGCGCGGCACCGCCGACAAGAGCGGGGACACCGATCAGGGCTGGGACGTCGAGATCGCGATCCCGTGGGCGGCCGTGAAGGGCCGCGACGACGCGATGGCGATCAACACGCCGCCGAAGGTCGGTGACCGCTGGCGCCTGAACCTGGTGCGGGTCGACAAGAAGGGCAACGATCAGAACCCCGCGGCGTCGTCGTGGAACCGCATCACGTACTCCGACTTCCACGCGCTCGATCGCATGCTGACCGCGGTGTTCGCCGATCCGAACGGCGGTGTCGCGCCGGGGACGCCCGTCGGACCGGCCGCGACTCCCCCGCCGCCTGCGGGCGAGGGCAGCGGCAGCGCGGCGGGCAGCGGCAGCGCGGCGGGCAGCGGCAGCGCGGCGGGCAATGGCTCGGGGGCGAGCCTCGGGAGCGGCATGCAGCGCAGCGCGGAGCTCGCGGTGGCCACGCTGCAGCAGCCGGCGCGCACCACCGTGACGGTCGCCATCGACGCGCGCGGCGCGTACACCGTGAACGGCGCGCGCGTGCAGGATCCGGATCTCGAGACCGTGCTCGCCGGGCTGGCGGCGCGCGACAAGGCGATCGACGTGATCGTCGTCGCCGATCCCGCGACGCCGCAGGCCGCCGCCATCCGGGTGACCGACGCGGCGAAGAAGGCGGGGATCTCGAACGTCGCGCTCCGGCCCGCGGCGC
>JAEUJX010000027.1 GCA_016794545.1 Myxococcales bacterium | reverse complement strand
AGCGCGACCCTGTAGTAGCCGGGCGTCGCGAGCTCGTTCGCATGCCGGAACCGCGCGGCGCCGGACTTCTGGGTGGCGAACGGGAAGTCGAGCAGCGCGGCGCACCCCGCGCCCGAGAGGTGCGTGACCGAGAAGCCGAGGATGTGATCGTCGCGGTAGTGGTAGCCGAACTCGGCGGACGGACCGGTGTCGGGGCTCCACTGGATCATCCCGAACGGCACGGTCGCGCCCGGGAACACGGCGCCGCCCGCGTCGCCCGGCGGCGGATCGGGGGCGTCGCCATCGTCGGTGCCGATGAACGGATCGACGGGGCCGGCGCGCGGGTGCGTCGGCGGCACGGGGCCGCGCGCGCGTGGCGCGGCGCACGCGACGAGCACGACCAGCGCGAGTGCGCGCACTACTCCTCGGTCGGCGTCGGCTTCGGCGGCACGTCGTCGGGGTGCATGTAGCTCGCGAGGTCCTCGTCGTCGTCCTCGAAGCTGATGCCGCCCTTCTTCGGGGCGCCCGGCATGGCCGCGCCCGACTTCGCGCGCACCGGCGGAGCGGCGGGCTCGTCGTGATCCTCGGGGTGCGGCTTCGCGACCGGCGGGCGCCACACGCGCTCGAGCGGCCTGGCGGGCTTCGGCGGGCGCCACGACGAGCCGACGGTGCCGTCGTCGTCCTTGGTGGCGCGGCCGCGCGTGTCGAACCGCGAGCGCGCCGGTGCGGTCGCGATCTCGCCCGGGGGCTCGTCGTGGTCGGGCGCGTCGCCGCCGCCGTCGTCGAGCTCCTCGAGGCGGCGCAGCACTTCCCGGGCCTCGGGCAGCTCGCTGACGTCGATCTCGCCGCGCCGGACCAGGTCGAGGACCACCTCACCCAGCTCCGCCAGGGCGTCCTGCCGGCGGCGTGCCTGCCGGGCATCATCCAATCTCGCACGGCCCTGGCCGAGGGCGTCGCGGGCCGCATCGGCGACGACGCCGGCCTGGTGGAGCGTGGTCCGGAGCAGGGTCCCGAGGGTGCCCTTCAGCTCCGGGGGGCGGAATGCCCCGCCGCGGCCGCCACCGCGTCGCTTCTGTGCCATGGCGTGCAGCGTAACACCTGCGCTACCGTCGGTGTCGTGAGGTCGCGGACCCTGCTCCTCGGGATGCTCGCGAGCGTGGCCGCCTGCCCGCCGCCCGAGCCGCCGCGCCCGATCCCCCCGGTCTCGACGGGCAAGGTGCGCGTGCGGGTGTTCACGGAGCCGTCCCCGGTGCGCGTGCTCGCCGCCGCGGAGCGCTTCGTGTTCGTCGCGACCGAGCAGGACCTCGAGCGGTTCGACGACGGCGGCGGCGTGTTCGCGCTGACCGCGCAGACCGGGCTCTCCGGCTCGAGCGTGGTCGCGCTCGGCCCCGACAGCGACCGCAAGTCGGTGTGGGTGCTGACGGACGGCGGCCTCGGCCGCTACGACGTCACCTCCGAGGTCTACTCGACGATCACCGATCCGCCGGCCTCGATCGGCCTCGACTTCGCGTCGCTCGCGAAGGAGGGCGCCACGGTCGCGTCGGCGTCCGACGGCGGCGCGTGGATCGGCACCTCGAAGGGCCTGATCTACGTCAGCGCGAAGGGCGGCTGGTCATCGACGCCGATCAAGGATCCGATCAAGGCGGTCGCGCGCGATCGCTCGGGCTGGCTGTGGATCGCGACGCCGACCGGGCTCCTCGCGCGCAAGCCGAGCGGCGACACGGTGCGCATCGGCACGGCGCAGGGCTGCACCATCACGACGCCGCGCCTGCTCGTCGAGCTACCCGGCGATCGGATGATGGTGATCGGCGGCGATGCCGACGGCCGCGAGCGCCTCGCGTTCGGGGCGCAGCAGCAGTTCGTCACGTACCGCGCGCTGCCCGACGTCACCTGGGAGGCCGCGACGCGGCGGGCGAACGGCGCCGTCGTGATGGGCGGCGGGCGCGTCTACCGGATCGGCGAGCCCGATCCGACGCGCGTTCGGCCGCTCGCGCGCGACGGGATGCGCCTCGTCGCGATCAACGGCGACGGCAAGCAGTCGCCGTGGGAGATCGATCCGCTCGATCTCGTCGTGCCGCCCGGAGCGACGTCGCTCGGCGCGTCCGCGGATCAGCTGCTGATCGGTACGCGCGACCTCGGCACCGCGCGCTACCAGATCGCCGGCGACGGCACCGCGCGCCCACGCGACTGGCTCCGCCGCAAGCAGATGTTCCAGGACGCGACGACGCTGTCGGTCGCGTGCTCGAAGGTCGACGACTGCTGGATCGCCACCGGAGCGCGCCAGGCGTGGCACTGGACGGGCGATCGGTTCGTCGCCGGGGGGCCCGATCAGGTCGTGCTCGCGGTCGTGCGCGAGCCGGGCGGTCCGATCTACGCGCTGCACCGCGCCGGCGCCGAGTCCGCGCTCCACCTGTCGCGCATCGAGAAGGGGCAGTGGACGCCGGTCGGAAACGTCACGCTGACGGCACCCGGCGCGGCGCCCGAGGTCAGCTTCGCGCGCTTTCCGGCGGGCGGGCAGCTGTGGATCGGGCTGCGCTACCGCGACGGCATGGAGATGCGCGCCGGCGGCCTCGCGATCATCGAGCCCGCTACCGGCAAGGTCACCTATCATCGCCCGGAGACCAGCGGCGACAAGCTCCCGATCCCCGTCGGCGTGCTCGATGCCGACGTGCGTGGCGACGTCGCGTGGTTCGCCACGAACGAGGGCGTCGCGCGCGTCGCGAACGGGCAGGTCCGGCTGTGGACCGAGAACGACGGCCTGCTCAGCGAGCTCGCGCGTGCGGTCACGATCGCCGCGAACGGCGGCGTGATCGTCGCGACCGGCGCTGGAGCGGCGATCTGGGACGGCAAGACGTGGACGTTCCCGCCGGCGCTGCGCTTCGAGCTGAACGACGTGGTCGCCACGCGCAACGGTCAGGTGTGGATGGCGACCGAGCGCGGGATCGCGGCGTGGGACGGCACCAAGGTCCGGCGCGTCGACATGCGGCGGGGCCTCGCGGAGAACCAGATCCTCGACGTCGCGAGCGATCAGTTCGATCGCGTGTGGGCGCGCGGCCCGGGGTCACTCACCCTGATCTCTCAGTGAATCCCGGGGCGGAGACGCTTCTGCGCCGCCCCGCACGATTGTGCCGTGCGCCCGTGCGCGACTGCCCCTATACACATTTTCAGTCAGGGGGTCTCGATGCGCCAGCTGTACCTCTCGCTCTCCGCCGTTCTCGCACTCGCCGCCTCCGCGTGCGACCAGAACTCGTCGGGCAATGTCCGCTCGAACAAGGTGGGCGACACGTCGCATCCGGCGACCCGGAGCTCGCCGCTGACGCCGCTGCGCCAGGCGTGCAACGCCGAGGGCGGGATGCTCCCCGGGGCCTCGATGATCGCGCGCAAGCCGTACGTCCAGCAGATCACCGACCGCTCCGCGACGATCGGCTGGGTCACGTCGGCTCCCGGCGGCCAGACCGTCGAGGTCACGACGCCGCAGCTCTCCGCGTCGGCGAGCGCGCCGGCCGAGCGTGACAACAGCGTCGATCGCGCGCTCACCGAGAGCCAGATGTGGTCGACGGTCACCGACCTCGAGCCCGACACGATCTACTGCTACCGCGTGCTCGTGAACGGCCAGCCGGTGACGCAGCCGATCGGCTTCCGCACCGCGCCCTCCGCGGATTCGCCGCGCACGATCGGCATGCTCGTGTTCGGAGACTCCGGCGGCGGTGGCACCGACCAGTGGGCGCTCCGCGCGCAGATGGAGGAGGTGCCGTACGAGCTGATCATCCACACCGGCGACGTCGCGTACGAGACCGGCACGCTCGACCAGTACGAGGCGAACGTGTTCGACATCTACGCCGATCTGTTCCGCCACATCCCGTTCTTCCCCGCCGCCGGCAACCACGACTATCACACCGCCGCGGCGAAGCCGTTCCAGGAGGTGTTCAAGCTCCCCGAGAACGGCGGCGCCGAGAAGTACTACTCGTACGACTGGGGCCGCGTGCACTTCGCGGCGCTCGATACCGAGGACGACTACAAGAAGCAGATGGCGTGGCTCGACCAGGACATGGCCGCGTCGACCGCGCCGTGGAAGGTCGTCTACATGCACCGCCCGCCGTACTCGTCGGGCAGCCACGGCAGCGACACGAACCTCCGCACGCTGCTCGCGCCGCTCGTGAAGAAGCACGGGATCCAGCTGATCTTCGCCGGGCACGATCACGACTACGAGCGCATGAAGCTCGATGTCGACGGCCGGCAGTACATCACCACCGGTGGCGGCGGCCGCGGCACCTATCCGGTCGGCACCTCGAGCTTCACCGCGTTCTCGTCCGAGGTGATCCACTACGTCTACGTCGAGTTCGGCGTCGACGAGGCGATCATCCACGCGATCGACGGGACCGGCGTCGAGTTCGACTCCGCCGTCGTCGCACGCTGACCGCGCTCAGGGCTGCGGGCGCGACGACTCGACGCGGACCGGGACCGGCTCGAGCGCGGCCGCGGTGATCGGCTCGAGCGAGGGCAGGTGCACCTCCTCGAGACCGCCGTGGCCCATGCCCTCGCCGTCGTGATAGCCGGACTCGCCGTGGTCGAGGTCGTCGAGACCCCGCTCCTCGTCCTCGACGCTCGGGCGCAGGCCCATGACGAACTTGATCGCGTAGGCGATCGCCGCGGCGCCGCCGATCGAGATCGCCATGGTGAGGGCGACCGCCTTCAGCTGCTCGAGCACGAGGCCCGCGCCGAGCAGGTCGGCCAGGTTCGTGTTCAGGTTGCCGTTGACGTCGCCGCTCGCGAACACGCCGGCGAGGATGCAGCCGAGCGTGCCGCCGACGCCGTGGACGCCGAACGTGTCGAGCGCGTCGTCGTACTTGAAGATGTTCTTCAGCTTCGTCACGGCGAGGTAGGGGACGACGCCGGCGAGCAGGCCGATCAGCACCGAGCTCGACACCGAGACGAAGCCCGCGGCCGGGGTGATCACGACGAGACCGGCGACGACGCCGGAGCAGAAGCCGAGCACCGTCGGCTTGCCGCGCGTGACCCACTCGAGCGCCGGCCACACGGCGCCCGCGACGGCGGCGGCCATCGTGGTGGCGACGAACGCGTTCGCGGCGATGCCGTCGGCGGCGACGGCGCTACCGGCGTTGAACCCGTACCAGCCGACCCACAGCATGCCCGTGCCGACGACGGTGAGCACGAGGCTGTGCGGCATGAAGGCGCGCTTGCCGAAGCCCGTGCGCTTGCCGAGGATGAGGCACAGCACGAGCGCCGACCAGCCCGACGACATGTGGACGACCGTGCCGCCGGCGAAGTCGATC
>JAEUJX010000765.1 GCA_016794545.1 Myxococcales bacterium | reverse complement strand
CGTACTCCGCGGCGGTCGGGAGGCGCCGCGCCTGCCCGCGGAGCTCGCCGCGCCACGCGCAGTAGCGCGAGGCCTCCTCCCACGTCACCAGCACGACCGGATGGTCGACGCGGTCCTGCGGCGGCGTCGACTCGGTCCACGAGAACCGCGCGCCGCCAGCGCTCGTCGTGACGGGCGGCGGCGCCTTTCCCGCGGCGACGAGCTCGGCGTACTGCGCCTGCGTGACGGGCATGAGATCGATCCGGAACGCGGGCAGCGTCGTCTGGTGCCGGTCCTCCTCGGCCTCGAACCAGCGCTGCTCGCGCGCGAGGTCGGTCGTCGTCGCGTGCTGGTAGTCGTCGTATGCCGCGCCGCGCTCCTCGGGCGTCGAGCCGGCGATGTACTTGCCGTCGGGGATCAGCACCATGTGCTCGTCGGCGGCGAGCGAGAGGGGCGCGTGCCCCGCGTGCGGGTGCGCGACCTTCGCGCCCCCGCCGCCACCGCACGCCGCGATCGCGAGCACCACCACGTACCTCACGGCTCCTGCCCCCGCGCTTTCTCGATGGCCTCGGTCATGATGCGTGCGAGCTCGGGAAGGTACTCTGGATTGCCCCGCAGCGCGGCGGCGTCGAGCGTCGCCGCGACGATCGCGGGGGTCAGTCGCTTGATGCCGCCGGCCCGATCCTCGAGCATGCGCGCGCGCGGAGGTTGTTCGGAGAGATCGACGTGGATCACCGACGAGAACACGGCGCCTTGATCCGCGCTCAGCGCGGACGTGGCGAACAGGAAGCGGCCGTCGCGCGACCACACCGGGCCGCCCTCCTGGGACGGCGGCAGCTCGACGACGCGGCGAACGCTGCGATCGGCGCGGCGCAGGATCCAGAGCTCGCTGTCGGGGCGCTCCTCGATCACGATGCCGGACGGATCCGGGGGACGCGGAGGCGCCTGCGTCGAGAAGGCGAGCTGCGACTCGTCGGGCGACAGCGCCGGCGATGCGCCGCCGATGATCTGCGTGTCGCGTCCGTCGGGCGTGCGCTCCCTGATCATGCTGATCGGCTTGGTGGTTTGCCGATCGCGCTCGGCGAGCGCGTAGTAGATCGTCCCGTCGCGCGCGACGGTTGGCGTCACCTCCTGCCGCGGATCGTGCGTGATCTGGACGGCCGGCGCGGCGGCGCGGCCAGAGGCCATCGGCAGCCGCCACAGATCCAGGTCCCCGCCCTCGCGCGACGAGGCGAACACGATCGCGTTGCCGTCGGGCGTCCAGCAGGGGTGCACGTCGTACCAGTCGCCCGTGGAGAGGCGCGCCGGTGCCTGCTCGACGCCGACCTTCGCGATCCACAGGTTCCTGTTGGCGCGATCCGGCGGCATGCCGCGGTTCGACTCGAACACGACCCACCGCCCGTCGGGCGACACGGCCGGGTTCGTGTCGAGCACCAGCGGACCGGCCTCGATCACCGCGACGAACTGGCGATCGCCATGCTCGTCGATCGCGACGAGCCGCGCGCTGTTGCCGGCGATCTCGGCCGCGATGATCGCGACGCGATCGTCCGGATCGCGAGGAGGCGGCGCCGCGTTCGGCGGTCGGTGCGCGCACGCGGCGAGCACGACCAGCCAGGCAGAGCGGCGATGCACGCGAGCGGTCATGGGACCGCCCGAGTCTTACTTCTTCTCGGCCTCGGGAGCAGGCGTCGCCGCCGGGGCGTCGGCCTTCTGCTTCTTCGAGAGGTTGGACATGTTCATGTCCTTCGTCAGGTCCTTCTTCTCCGGCGTGACGCCGGCGTAGATGCCGACCATGAAGACGAGGAAGACGGCGCCGATGATGCCGCCCAGCATGTAGGCCTTCTTCTGCGACTCGGCCTGCTGCTGCTCGTAGACCACGAAGGATTGCTCCTGCTCGCGCGGCCAGGACGAAAAATCAGAAAAGCTCATGGCATCCTCCGGGTACAGCGATCATTAGGCAGAAATGGGAGCGGGTGCAATCGATAGCCATGTCCGGGTGTCTCAGGGGGGCAAGCCATGACGATTCGGGCCCGGACAGGCCACTACAGGGCGGTATGACAACAGGCGCGCGCGTCGGTTCCCGGATTTTGTTCGCCGCGATCACCCTCGGCGTTTCAGGTATTTGCGCCGCACGGGGCGAGGTCTGTCTCGGGGTCGCCGACACCGGGATCTGGAGCGACCTCGATCCCCAGGTCCAGATCGCGCTCCCCGCGGTCACCGCCGAGCGCGTCACCGCGACCGTCGACACGGACAGGAAGCTCCTGATCGTGTGGGTCGACGGCTTCCCGCGCAAGGTCTACCCGCAGGAGCTGCGTCCCGGCGACAAGGAGGAGCTCGGAGCGCTCGTCGATCCGGCGCGCACGGCGCGGCTCACGGCGAAGCGCGACGCCGACAAGGACGGCATCCCCGATCCGCTCGACATACTGATCGGCGCGAAGAAGACGGTGCTGAACGCCGACGACTACACCGAGGGCTACGTGTCGATCCCGTATCCGAACGGGGACGTGCCGCGCGAGATGGGCGTGTGCACGGACGTGATCGTGCGCGCGGTCCGCAACGCGGGGATCGACCTCCAGAAGGCGCTGCACGAGGACATCCTGCGCGCGCCGAAGGCGTACCCGATGATCAAGAAGCGGGGCGGCAACCCCAACATCGATCACCGGCGCGTCGGCACGCTGCTGCCGTACTTCAAGCGGCACTGGGAGCAGCACAGCGCGCGGCTCGACGATCCGGCGGATCCGCTGCGGCCCGGCGACGTGATCTTCATGGACACGTTCCCGTCGCGCTCCGGTCCCGACCACATCGGCATCCTCTCGGACCGCCTGGACGATCGAGGTCTGCCGCTCGTCATCAACAACTGGACGAATGGAACGCAGACCGCGGAGATGGATCTTCTGACGTTCGTGCCGGTGCTCTACCGGTTCCGACTGCCGCCGTAGGTGGTAGGTTCGATCGCCTGATGCGGCGGTCCGCGCTGATCCTCCTCGGGGTGCTGCTCGCGCTCGGTGCACCGCCGCGCGCGCACGCCGAGGACGAGCCCACGACCAAGCCGAGCTACCGCGTCGTGGTCGATCGCGTCGAACACGAGCCGGCGTCGATCGGCGGCACGCGGCTCCAGATCACGATGTCGGCCCTGACGCTCCAGGGCCAGCGGATCGACCTGACCGATCCGAAGACGATCAAGACGTACCTCGGCAACACCGAGCTGAAGGCGCCCTACTCGCTCGGCTCGTTCATCAACACGAACGAGGCGCTCGCGATGGTCGTCATCGTGCAGACCTCGATCGAGTTCACCGAGGTGCTCCCCGCCATCGCCGAGACGCTCGACGGCACCTTCCTCGCCGCGATGGACGAGAAGACCACGCAGGTCGCGCTCCTCGCGTACGGCGACACGATCGGCTCGGGCAAGCTCGGCTCGGTCAAGACCGCGCGGGGCAAGGCGGCCGCGCTGACCAACGACGGCTCCACCGGCGACCCGGCGCTGCTCGAGACGATCGAGCGCGGACTGTCCCTGCTCAAGCGGGCGAAGACCGAGCCCGAAGGCCGGCCGCTGCGCAAGGTGATCGTGGTGATCAGCGACGGGCGCGAGCGCAGCGGCGATCGCGAGCGCGTCACCCGCCTGGGAACCCGCGCCGCGAAGGAGGAGGTGCGCATCCACTCGTTCGCGTTCTCGCCCGAGGATGTGCGACGGCCGCTGCTCAACCTCGGCGAGCTCTCGAAGCGCTCGTTCGGCACGTTCCGCTGGCTGCAGCGTCCGAAGGCCGACTCGTGGGCGCCCGCGTTCGAGCAGCTGCGCGACGAGATCAACAAGCAGTACGTCCTGACCTACTTCCTGTCGGCCGACGAGGATCCGACCGGCAAGAAGCTGCGCGTCGAGACCGTCGGCCGCGTCGTCGCGAAGAGCAACGAGATGAAGGTGCCGGAGGCGACCTGCAACGCCGAGCCCTGCGCCGGCTACTGCACGGGCACCGTCTGCGCCGTGCCCGCGGCGCCCGAGGGTCGAGGCATCCTCGGCTGGATCCTGCTCGTCGGCGGCATCGCGGTCGGCGCGATCGTCGTGCTCGTGGTGATCGGCACGATCCTCGAGAAGCGCAAGGGCGCGCCGAAGCCGCCGCCGGGCCTGGTCCCTGGTGCCGTGCCCGGGGCCGTCCCTGGTGCCGTGCCCGGGGCCGTCCCTGGCGCACACGCCGTCGCCGCGCAGGTTGCCGCCGCGCCGCCGGTCGCCGTCCCTGCGAACGGGCCGTGCCTCATGTACCTCTCCGGTCCGAAGACGGGCGTGCGGATCCCGCTCCACCACGGGTTCCTGATCGGCAAGGAGTCGAACTGCCACCTCATCATCGAGGACGGGTTCACCTCCGGGCATCACGCGCAGATCGGGATGGATCAGGCGATGAACTGCAGCCTGTACGACATGGGCTCGACCAACGGCACGTTCGTCAACGGCGTGCGGATCCAGCAGAAGGGGCTCGAGCACGGGGTCACGGTGAGGATCGGCTCGACGGACCTCCGGTTTTTGACACAATGAGGACCTGACGATGGGCAAGTACAAACCCAGCGGCGACCTGATCATCGCGGGCCAGCGCATCAACATCGACGCGCCCGTGGTGAACTTCACGGAAGGACCGCGCTGGGACGCGAGCAGCGTGTTCTGCCAGCCGACCGAGACGGATCCGCGGCCGCCGTGCACGCAGTTGCCCGGCAAGACTGGGCACAAGCCCTACGACGGGCCCGCGGTGGCGCAGCGCTACAGCATCCGCCCGGCGCTCCGGCGCTACGGCAACAACCCGCCGATGGACGCCGTGAAGGCCGTGATCCGGCAGTTCGTCGTACACCACGACGGCTGCGCGTCGAGCGACATGGCGTTCTCGGTCATGCAGAACGAGCGCGGCCTCTCGTGTCACTTTCTGATCGACAACGACGGCACGATCTTCCAGACCATCGACCTCGCGCTCGCCGCGTGGCACGCCGCCCAGTGGAACTTCGGCTCGATCGGCGTCGAGATGTGCAACCGCGGCGACGTCAAGCTCGACCCGAACTACTACGCCAAGGGCAAGCACGGGCCGAACCGCAACGTCGTGCCGTGCAAGATCAACGGACACACGTTCCTCGCGTTCGACTACACGCCCGAGCAGATCAGGACGTTCCAGCAGCTCGGGCGGGCGCTCTTGCGGTTCTTGCCGAACATCCCCGCCGAGTATCCGCAGAGCTCGCCCGGCGTGCAGCACTGGGGCACGCTGCCCGAGCAGGGGCCCGGCGGCAGCTTCGCGTTCTCGGGCTACATCGGCCACTATCACCTCACCGGACAGAAGTGGGATCCGGGGCCGTTCGACTTCAAGAAGTTCTGCTCGGGCCTGCGCGGTCAGCTGTGCTTCCCGCTGTTCCCGCGCGGCGAGCCGAAGAAGGGCGAGGACCGCCCGCTGATCCCGGCGCTCGGCGACGACCTCAAGGCCGACACCGACCTCCTGTTCAAGGCGAACGAGGTGAAGGGCGACGGTGGCTACTTCCCCGTCGGACCGTGGGGCGAGGCGCGACTGTGGCACGGCGGCGTCCACATCCCGATGGACGGGAAAGAACCGAAGGTGTTCGCGCCGTTCCCCGGCCGCATCATGGCGGCGCGGATGGGCGGCGATTCGCCGATCGGCAGCACGAACTTCGTGCTGATCCGTCACGACATGACGCTCGGCACGAGCAAGGTCCAGTTCTACTCGCTCTACATGCACATCGCCGACGGGCTCAAGGCAGGGCCCGAGCCGAAGCCCGAGTGGATGACCAAGCCCGACGGCACGTGGGCGAAGAAGGTCGCGAAGAACGAGATCAAGCCGGGCAAGGTGATCGAGCTCGACGATCCGATCGAGGCCGGCGCGCTGATCGGGTACGCGGGCAAGGTCGGTCCCGCCGAGTACAACAAGCGGCAGCTCCACCTCGAGTTCTTCTCGAACAGCGAGCTGTTCGTCGGGGTGACGAACTCGCCGTTCGAGGTCGTCGACGGGACGGCCGGTGGCCGGTTCTGCGACTCGCCACGGATCAACGACCTGATCGACACGAGCCCGAAGGACGGCAAGCTGTCGCGCTCCGAGATGACGAGCTTCTACTCCGGCGGCGGCGGCTCGCAGCTGCGGTCGGTCGTGACGTTCAACGTCTCCGAGTGGACCTTCGAGCCGAGCTGGCCGGACGCCCTGCGCGTGCCGAAGGACTTCAAGGACATGAAGCCGGCGGAGATCGACAGCCTGATCGCCGAGCAGGTCACGCCGGGCCTGTGGTGGGACGCAGCGATCGCGAAGCACGCGAAGCTCGCGCCCAACGGCGAGGTCTATCACTACAACCCGATCTTCTTCCTGCGCTGGTTCAATCAGCAGCTGCTCGACGCCGCCGCGACGGCGCCTCCCCCGGCGAGCGAGAAGGACGCGAAGGACATCCCGAAGGACCTGCTGGACGACTTCGGCGTGAACAGCGACAAGGATGGCTCGACGATGCGATCGCCCGAGCAAGAGGAGAAGGAGACGTGCAAGAACCTCGGGCTCGCCGAGCTGTCGGCCGGGTTCGATGCCCCGGAGTGCACGCAGTGAAGCCGAGGACCACGACCTGGCGACCGCCGACGCGGCGAACGTTCGTCGCGATGCTCGGCGCGGCGGCGGCCGCGCTCGCGCTTCCGACCCGCGGCGCGAGCTCCGCGCCCGCGCCGGCCCCCGACCCGACCCCGCCGCCCGCGCCCTCGAAAACGCGCTGGATCGGGCACTGTTAGCGATCCCTGACGATCTCCCAGATCGTGTAATGTCCGCGCCATGAGCGTTCGTCGCCTGGTGTCCGTGCTGTGCGTGTGCCTGATCGCGTCGGCGACTGCGGTTGTCGCGCAGCCCAAGGGCGGCAAGGCGCCCGTCGCGCCCGCGAAGGATCCGGCCACTCCGGCGCCGCCCGCGGGCAGCGGTTCCGCGGCGGGGAGTGACGCCGGCAGCGCGGTGCAGATGGCCGAGGATCCGCCGCCGTCCGACATGGAAGGCACGAACGAGAACCCCGACGCGCCGAACACCGGTGCGGGCTCGGCCGAGGTGAAGGTCGTGGTGCCCACGGTGAGGCGCTCCGGCTATCCGATCGAGGAGGCGCTGCGCCCGATCACGCTGCCGCAGAACATGAGCGAGGTCTCGATCGCGCCTCACGCGCAGATCGATCCGTACGCCGGCGCCGACGCGCTGCGCGCGCGCTACGGCATCACGCGGCAGGTGCAGCTCGGCCTGACCTACCTGCTCGGCGGCATCTACGACGACCCGCGCACGCTGACCACCGACAAGATCGGCTTCCACCCCGGCAAGGCGGTCGGCCTCGACGTCACCGTGCTGCTGCAGAACTGGCTCGCGGTGCGCGTCGGCGTTCCGGTCTACATCGATCCGGTCGCCGTCGGCCTGCAGCTCGGCGCGCCGCTGAAGTTCTTCCTGAGCGACAAGCTCGCGATCGGCGGCATGGACGACTTCCTGACGCTCAAGATCACGAAGTTCGCGCCGACCTTCTATCAGGAGGCGCAGAACGCGGCGAATGCGGCGGCGTACGACAGCAACACCACGCTGTCACGCGGCGAGCTGCGGTTCACCGCGTTCGGCGTCTACCAGCACACGCCGAAGATGGCGCTGATCGGCCGGTTCGGCGTGATCACCGATCTCGGTGGCGGCGGTGGTGGTGGTGCCGGTGCGTCCGGCGACACGGAAGCGCGGTCGTTCATCCGCGCCGGCTTCCAGTACTCGCCGCGGAAGTACCTCGACCTGGGTCTCTCGATCGGGTTTGACGATCTCTCGGCGCTCGGCTCGTTCGCGCCCGCCGGTCTGCTCGCCGTCCGCATCTGAGCCCGCGCTGCGCGGGTGATGCGCCGGGAGGCTGTGGGGTTCGACGATTCTTCGTCGAAAGCCGCAACCTTTACGAACAGCGGCCGCACCAGGACGGGACCAATGACATACCGCGCATGGCTCTGCTGCGTGTTCCTTGTGGTGGGATGTGGGGGCACGGGCTCCTCGGGCCCCGAGGACGCGGCGAAGCCCGCCGACTCCTCGGGTAGCGACGGGGTACAGGACGGCGGCGTCGACGCGCCGACGGATTCGGCGATCGATGGCCCGACCGACGCGATGGTCGATGCGATGACCGACGCGGCGATCGATGCTCCGATCGACGCGGCGATCGACGCCCCGATCGACGCGGCGATCGATGCCCCGATCGATGCCCCGGTCGACGCGATGGTCGATGCGGCCATCGACGCGCCGATGATCGACGCGCCGATCGACGCCCCGAGCTGTACGTC
>JAEUJX010000743.1 GCA_016794545.1 Myxococcales bacterium | reverse complement strand
CGCTGGTGCTGCGGTGAGGCGGCGAGGAACCGGCGCACGCGAAGCTCTGCGCCGTCCCAGTCCTTCGCGGCCGTGTGATCCTCGACCTGCATCAGCGCGGCCTCGGCATCGGCGCGATCGACCGAGAGCATGGCGTCGTAGAGCGCGTCCGCCGCGGCGAGATCGCCGAGCCGCGCGTGGATGCGCGCGAGCCAGAGGCGCGGCAAGCGCTCGTGCTGCGGACCGGTGAGCTCCGCGAGCGCGCGCTGGTGGATCGCGCGCGCTTCGCTCTGCTTGCCCTGCGCCCACAGCGCTTCACCCGCGAGGTAATCGCGCTCGGCGGATGTGCGATCTCCGAACGCCGGAGCGACGCTCAGCGCGATCAGCGCGAACGCGACTCGGAGCGAGCGACGACCTGTGTCCACCACGACGGGGGAGACCCAGAGGCAAGACCTGGGCCAGCCATGACATACCGCGTCAAAACGCGACTTCGCACACTTGGCCACACTGAACTACCCGACAATTAACCGAAAGGTGGCTTACAGATTCGCCACCCGGCAACTCGAGTCGCCACCCCTGTCGAACCATGTTTCCATCGCTTACGGCCCGCCGCGGTGTGGCATGGCGCTCGCTGTGCGCGTTTGCCATGCGTTTTTCGGTTCTCGTCTCGATCCTCGGTGCGCTGTCGCTGACCGCCTGCATGGCGGACGACGACGACCACTCCTCGCACCAGCATCCCGGGCACGTCCCGCAGGGGACGCCGCCGGAGCTCCCGCGCCTCCAGTCGAAACCGCTCACGCGCCTCGACACGGCGAAGCTCGCGCGGAGCACCGCGCGCATGGGCGACGTGGATCCGACGGGCTCGATCGAGCGCGTCAGCGGCAACCGCCGCATCACGCAGAAGGTGCTGCTGCTCGGCGCCACGGGCACCGAGCCCGCGTACCTCGCGGCGAAGGCCGCGCTCGATCGCATCGGCGTTCCGTATCGCACGCTGCTCGCCGCGAACGAGACCCTCACCGATGCGCTGCTCTCCGATGGGATCTCGCAGTGTCACTTCAGCGGCGTGATCGTCGCGACGTCCAGCCTCGGCTACGTCAACCCGACGTCGGGCGCGTGGGAGTCCGCGATGGATCCGGCCGAGTGGCAGTCGCTCGCCGACTTCGAGGCCGCGTGCAGCGCGCGCGAGCTGACCTGGTACGGCTGGCCCGGCGCCGAGTACGGCCTCGCACCGGCCGGCGGGTTCGACTGGACCACGCCCGTCGACGCGACGCTGACCGCCGCCGGCAAAACGCAGTTCGTCCGCGTCCGTGACAACGCGACCATCAAGTACCGCAACGCCGCGGGCTACCGCGCGACCATCACGAACCCGTCGACCACCACCGCGCTCGTCACCGACGCGGGCGGCGTGCTCGTCGCGGCGCACACCGCGCCCGACGGCCGCGAGCTCATGATCTCGACGGTCGACGGGAGCCCGTACCTGACGCACTCGATCGTCCTCGAGTACGACTTCGTCCGCTGGCTGACGCGCGGCATGTTCGTCGGCAAGAAGCGCGCGTACATGACGCCGCAGATCGACGACCTGTTCCTCGCGAACGACATGTGGAACCTCGCGACGCACACCAACGACCCGACCGTCCAGTTCCGCATCACCGGCACGGACCTCACGGCGTTCTCGACCTGGCAGCGCGGCTTCCAGCAGCGCCTCCCCGCCGGCAGCTCGTTCGACACGTGGCTCGCGTTCAACGGCATGGGCACCCTGACGTCGGAGTACTCCGACACCACGCTGCTCGCCGCGGCACGCACCGCCGGCAACCGCCTCTCGTGGATGAACCACACCTGGGATCACGAGAACCTCGACAACGCGACGCGCGCGCAGGCCCGCGCCGAGGTCTCGGACAACTGCCGGCTCGCGAACCAGATGCGGCTGGCCCGCTTCAACTGCAACGAGCTCGTGTCGCCGGACGTCTCCGGTCTCAACAACGTGAACGCGCTCGCGGGCATGGTCGACTCCGGCGTGCTGAGCGTGGTCTCCGACACCTCGATCACCGAGGCGATCCGCCCGTCGAACCCGGGCAACAACCCGTCGTTCAACGTCGGCCGCGCGAACCCGCTCAACCCGCGCATCTACCAGGTGCCGCGCCACCCGACGAGCATCTTCTACGACGTCTCGACGCCGGAGACGGAGACCGACGAGTACAACACGATCTATCGCAACTACTACGGCCGCGACCTCAGCTACGCCGAGGTGCTCGACAAGGACTCCGAGTTCGGCCTGTACTACCTGCTGCAGGGCGACATCGACCCGCTGATGTTCCACCAGGCGAACCTGAAGAACTACGGCAACGGCCGTTCGATCTACGGTGACTGGGTCGAGGCCGTCGCGAACAAGTACCTCACCTACTTCGATGCGCCGATCCTCACGCTCCGCCAGAACGGGATCAGCGGCGAGATGCAGGCGCGCGGCAAGTTCAACGCGTGCAACGTGACCGCGACGCTCGTCGAGGGCCTCGCGCCCACGCTCGAGCTGCGCACCACCGCGGGCTGCGTGGTTCCCGTCACCGGCCTGGCGGCGAGCTCGTACGGCGCGGTCGAGACCTACGCCGGCGAGCCGACGACGTCGATCACGATGGGCGCGAACCAGACCAAGCTGATCCCGCTCGCGACGGCGTCCACGGGCCTGACCCGCTGAGCGTCAGCGCACCGGCGCGATGGTGCCGTGCTCGACGTACTGGCCGTTCGAGGCGTAGTACGCCCACAGGTTCATCGTCGTCCCGTCGCACGCGAACTCCATGATCGCGTCGACGCAGCCCTCGCCGCTCCGCACGCGCCCCACCACGGTGCGGCGCCCGTTGCGATCCGCGATCCGATAGAGGTCCGCGCGGCAGACCTGCTCCCACTCGACGGCCGAGGCGGTGACCGTGCCGATCCTCGTGCCCACGGGCTGCGAGGCGAGCCCCTCGAAGTCGAGCGCGAAGTCGCTCCGCCAGTGCACGGGGATGTTGAACTGGTAGGAGTACGCGCGCCAGCGCTTCGCGACCGCGGGCTCGGGGAGCTCGCCCTTCGGGAGCGGAGCACACCCGTGCGCGAGCGACTCGAGCGGCGTCCGCCGCGCCTTCGGGATCGTCACGTGGATCTCGTCGATGCCGTCGAACCGCTCGGGCACGCCCCGCTCGCCGGCGTGCGACGGATCCACGAGGGCCAGCGCGCCGCGGTCCCCGTCGGCGAACACCAGCGGCACCTTGCCGGCGAACGACGTCGCGGGATCGAGCCACTCGAACGGTCCACCTCCCGGACCGTACGCCGAGACCGCGCTCCACGTGATGTACGGATGGTTCGGCAGGAGCTCGTCGAGCCGCACGCCGGCGCGGAGCTGGCTCCGCGACAGCACCGCGAGCTTCTGGCCGTTGACCATCACGTCGATCGTGCCGGCGCCGATCGGCGCGATCGCAGGCGGTGCGGGCGCCGGCTCCGGGTCGTCGGGCGCACCGCGGCACCCGGCGAGCACCACCAACCAGACGACGCGACGCACCCGTACGTGGTGACACGCTACTTGAGCGACTGCCAGCCGGCCTTGACCTTCAGGTACGGGCCCTTGAACGGCGGCGGCGCGCCCGCGGGACCGAGCACGTAGTCGGCGCGGCGGTTCGCGCGCTCGTCGGTGTTGTCGGGCGTCTTGGCCTTCAGCACCTCCTCGCCGAACCCGGCGAAGGCGATCGGGAGCTTCAGGCCCTTCCGGCGGAAGTACGCCGCGATCGCGCGCGCGCGGTCGAGCGACAGCTTCCGGTTCTTCGCGTTGGGGCCCACGGTGTCGGTGTGGCCGGCGATGAACAGCTGCATCTCGACGAACTGGGACGAGCGCTTCACGATGTCCTGGATCTTGGCGAGGCTGTCGTCGAGCTTGCTCTCCTCCGACGCCTCGATCTTCGCGCTGTCGCTCGCGAACGTGACGTCCTCGTGATCCACGGTGACCGACCACGGGATCAGCGTCACCGTCGACGCGACGCCATCGGACGCGGCGACGCGCAGCTTGAGCTTCATCACGCGCACGCCGTCGGGCTGCGTCCACGGGATCGAGATCCACGTGTTCGGCTTCTGGTCCGCGAGCGCGAGCGAGCCCTTGCCGATCTCCTTGCCGTCCTCGCCGTAGACGACGAGGTCGGCGGTGTCGGCGGGCCGGGAGATCTTGACCTGCAGCACGTGCTTGTCGAGGTCGAGGTGCTCCGCGTCGTAGCTGACGTTGATCGGCGGCCGCTTCCCCTGAGCCGCCGCGAAGCTGCACAGCAGCGCGAGGACGATCAGAGCACGCACTGGCACTGACCGCCCGACATGACGCAGCCGCGCGGTCCCGCCGCCGGGAAGTAGTACCCGGTCGCCATGCACATCTCGTTGGTGCGCGCGCTCTGCCCGTCCTTGATCGTGGTGTTCGCGTTCGAGCCGACGTTGTCGTAGGTGCACTCCCACGTCATCTGGCCCTTGAACTCGTGGAAGTCGGGCGCGCGCCACTCGGTGGTGCCCGGGTGCTCCCAGTCCTGGCTCCGGAACAGCATCTGCGTGCCGTCGCGCACCTCGGTCGCGACGGCCTGCTTGTGCGCGTGCGTCGACATCGACCAGAACTTCGCGCCGGCGGTGACGTCGCAGGTCGCGCTGACCTTGTAGTTCGTCGCCATCGGCGGGATCGAGATGTCGGCGTTGTACGTGCCGAACAGATCGGTCCGGGTGAACGACTGCTCGGGCGGCAGCGCGTACGCCTTCAGCGTGACGCTCGCGGAGAGCGGCGTGTCACCGGCGTTCACGTAGTGCATCTGGAAGTAGCCGGCGGCGTTTGGCACGACCACCTGCGCGAGCTGCACGCCGACGTCGTCGGTCGGGAACGCGACCTCCTCGTGCGGGGTCTGCGCGCCGTACACCGGCAATGGCTGGCCGGCCGCCTCGCAGTCATCCACGGTGCCGTCCGGTGGCTGCGTGCCGCCGAGCTGCGAGAAGTAGATCATGTGGTGCGAGCCCGGCGTCATGTCCGAGACCCACTTGTGGACGCGAAGGATCTCGGTGTTCGGCGTCCGGAAGTAGAAGCACTTCGTCGTCTCCTCGCCGGGCATGATGAGGACGTCCGTGCTCGTGATGGTGAACGCGACCGTGTCCTCCGGTTCGGTGGAGCCCGAATCCGTGGCGCAGCCGAGGACGACAGTGGCGGACACGAGCAAGAGACAGCGGCGCATGAGACCCCCGGGAGTTCGCCGAGCTTGCGAGGCGGCAAGCACGCCCCGGAGCCTATCAAAGTCAGATCGAAGGCGGATCTCGAACGTCTACGCCGGGGATGAGACGCCTGCCAGGACTTGTCCTGCTCGCCGGCTGTGCGGCGAGCTACGCCGCGCCCACGGCCGACGACCCGCCCCAGATCGACAAGCAGATCGCGGGGTTGCCTCCGGCGAAGCTAGGCCCCGCGGCCGGCCTCGACAAGGCGATCACCACCTACTACAGCACGCAGCGCGGCCAGCGCACCTACATCCAGACCGACAAGCCGCTGTACCAGCCCGGCGAGACGATCTGGTTCCGGGCCGACCTCCGCACCGCCAAGACCCTGGTCGGCGACCAACCCGTCGGCGTCACGCTCCAGCTGATCAGCCCGCGCGGCGCGATCATCGCGACCAAGCGCGTGCTCGCGCAGGGCGGCATCGCGCGCAACGACTTCGCGCTCGACGCGAGCATCGAGGGCGGCGAGTACACGATCCAGCTCTCCGCGCCGGGCGCGACCGACCAGAAGAAGATCATCGTCAACACCTACGAGGCCCCGCGCCTCATGAAGACGCTCGAGATGCTGCGCAAGGCGTACGGTGCGGGCGACGCCGGCACGGCCGCGCTCGAGATCAAGCGCACGACCGGCGAGCCCTTCGCGAACAAGCAGGTCACGGCGGTCGTGACGATCGACGACGCCGAGGTGTCGCGCACGCAGGTGACGACCGACGCCGCCGGCAAGGCGACCGTGAAGTTCCAGCTGCCCGCGAAGATGACGCGCGGAGACGGCCTGCTCACCGTGATGGCCGAGGACGGCGGCGTGACCGAGTCGATCCAGAAGCGCATCCCGATCGTGATGACGACGCTGAACCTCGCGCTGTATCCCGAGGGCGGCGAGCTCGTGCAGGGCGTGCCCGGCCGCGTGTACTTCGCCGCGAAGACCACGATCGGCAAGCCGGCCGACATCGAGGGCAACGTGCGCGACGACCGCGGCAACGTGGTCTCGACGTTCCGCTCGATCCACGACGGCATGGGCAGCTTCGAGATCCAGCCGGCGGCGAACCGCACGTACACCGTCGAGATCACGAAGCCCACGAACATCACGACGAAGCTCGCGGTGCCGGCGGCGAAGAACGACGGCTGCGTGCTGCGCGCGGTGGACAAGAGCCTCGCTTCCCGCCTCGCGAGCTCGGCGAGCAATCCCGACCAGCTGCGGATCGCCGCGATCTGCGCGAGCGCGCAGACCGTCGCGATCGAGGCGACGCTGCGCGAGAACCGGCTCGCCGGTGGCTCGTTCCAGGTCGAGGCCGGGGTGCCCGCGCTCATCGTGTTGCCAGTCCCGCGGACGTCGCAGGGCGCGGTGCGCGTCACGCTGTTCGACGACAAGCGCATGCCGCTGTCGGAGCGCCTCGTCTACCACGGGCTCGGTGCGAACCTGAAGGTGACGCTGACCGCGGACAAGAAGGCCTACGCGCCGCGCGACACCGTGAAGCTCAAGGTCAAGACCGCGGACGCGAAGGGCAACCCGGTCAAGGCGAACGTCGCGCTCGCGGTGGTCGACGACACCGTGCTGTCCTTCGCCGACGACAAGAGCGCGAAGATCCTCGCGCACCTCTCCCTCGCACCGGAGCTCGGTGCGACGGCGCAGGATCCGATCGAGGAGCCCAACTACTACTTCTCCGACAAGCCCGATGCCGCCGCCGCGATGGACGCGCTGCTGGCGACGCGCGGGTACCGCAAGTTCGAGTGGCGGCAGGTCCTGCCGGCGGGAGCAAGCCGATGATGAAGAAGACGATCTCGTTCGCACTGCTCGCGGCGCTCGCGAGCTCCGCCGCCGCCGGCGGCTCCACCGGCTCCGTCGAGGGCACGCTCGTCGAGCAATCGACGGGCAAGATCGCCGCGGGCGGCACCGTGTCCGTCAAGTGCGGCGGCGTGACGAGGTCGGCCCGCGCGGACGCGAAGGGCCACTTCATCGTCGGCGGGCTGCCCGAGGGCAGCTGCATGCTGACCGCGGCGGGTGGTGACTTCGTCACGGTCACGATGCCGGTCACCGTCGCGGCGGGCTCGATCTCGACCTTGATCGTCAGCGTCACGTCGCGCGCCTACGCCGCGCAGCTGCGCCGCGAGGAGGCGCGGCAGCGCGCCGAGATGCTGCGGTGGCAGAAGGAGTCGCGTCGCTATCGCGCGGTGGCGAAGCGCAAGGCGTTCGCGGCGGACTTCGATGGCGGCGGTGGCGGCTGGGGGGGCGGCATGGGGGCCGCGCCCGGCGCAGACATGCCGAGGCCGGCACCGCCGCCGCGCATGGCACCGCCGATGCCGAAGCCCGCGTCGCCGCCCGCGCCGATGCAGAAGCCGGCCGACAACGCGGTCCGCGGCAACAACAACGCGCCGGCGCGCCCCGGCGCGACCGTGACGGCGACGCGCCCCGCCGGCGGAGCTCCGGCGGTCATGAACGGCGCGAGGATCGTCGTGCTCGAGAAGGCCGACAAGCAACTCGACGACGCGAAGAAGCAGGAGCAGCAGAAGCGGATCGTCGCGCAGAACCGCCGGGCCGAGAAGGACATCGCGGCGCGCGCGGCCGCGCGGCAGGACAACGGCTGGGCGATGGTCCGCGTGTTCCCGGTGCCCGAGTACGGCAAGAACTACGACGGCCCGCGCACCGACTTCCGCGAGACCGTGTACTGGAACCCGACGGTGCAGACCAACGCGCGCGGCGAGGCCGAGGTCTCGTTCGCGGTGTCGGATGCGGTGACGTCGTTCCGGGCGACCGCCGAGGGGTTCTCGGCGGCGGGTCTGGCCGGCGGCGGCGAGGCGACGATCCAGAGCCGGCTCCCGCTCGTGCTCGACGCGCACCTCCCGACCGAGGTCACCTCGGGTGACACGGTGAAGCTGCCGATCACGATCGCGAACGAGACCGACGAGCCGCTCGAGGCGACGCTCGAGGCGAAGTTCGGCACGGCGTTCAGGCTCGTGAGCAATCCGCTCTCCGGCAAGGTGAAGATCAAGGCGAAGGACAAGACGACCGTCGAGTTCCCGCTCGAGGTCGTCGCGACCGACGGCGCGGCGGATGTCGAGCTGCGGATCGCGTCGAAGGGCCTGATGGACGAGGTGAAGAAGCAGATCCGCGTGGTGCCGAAGGGCTTCCCCGTCGAGATCGCGGCCTCGGGCACGGCGCGCAAGGGCGAGTCCTCCAGGCAGGTGATCGAGCTGTCGGGCGCGCTGCCCGGCACGGTGCACGCGTCGGTGCAGATGTACCCATCGCCGGTCGCCGCGATCGCGAGCGGCATGGACGGCATGATCCGCGAGCCGGGCGGCTGCTTCGAGCAGGCGTCGTCGACGAACTACCCGAACATCATGATCCTCGGCTACCTCGACAAGACGAGCGACGGCGCCGACCCGGCGCTGATCGCGAAGACCAAGACCGTGCTCGACAAGGGCTACAAGCTGCTCACGGGCTACGAGTCGCCGGAGAAGGGCTACGAGTGGTTCGGGCAGAACCCCGGCCACGAGGCCCTCACCGCGTACGGCCTCATGGAGTTCGCCGACATGTCGAAGGTCTACGACGTCGACAAGAAGATGGTCGAGCGCACCGCCGACTGGCTGATGGCGCGCCGCGACGGTCAGGGTGGCTTCCAGCGCAACGCGAAAGCGCTCGACTCGTTCGGCCGGGCGAGCCCGACCACGACGAATGCGTACATCATGTGGGCGCTGTCCGAGGCGCGCCGCACGCAGAACCTGACGAAGGAGCTGCAGATGCAGAAGACGCTCGGCGGCGAGACCAGGGACCCCTACCTGCTCGCGCTCGCGGCGAACACGAACCTCGTCGCCGCGCCGAAGGCCGCCGAGACCGCGGCGATGGCGAAGCGGCTCGCCGGGCTGCAGAGCAAGGACGGCAGCTTCCCGGGCGCGAAGGAGACGATCACGATGTCGGGCGGCGAGTCGCTGACGATCGAGGCGACGGCGCTCTCGGTGATGGCGCTCCTCAAGGCGTCCCCGAACGGCGAGTACGAGCCGCAGATCCGCGCGGGCGTCGAGTGGCTCAACAGCAAGCGCGGCGGCTACGGCGCGTGGGGCAACACCCAGGCGACGATCCTCGGCCTCAAGGCGCTGACCGCGTACGCCGAGCACTCGCGCGCGATGGCGGTCGCCGGATCCGCGACGCTCGTCATCAACGGCAAGGACGCCGGCACGCTGAGGTTCGAGAAGGGCCGCAAGGAGCCGCTCGTGTGGAAGGACCTCGCGGGCAAGCTCTCGCCCGGCAAGAACACGATCGAGGTGCGGCTCGAGGGCGCGGCGCAGCTGCCGTACACGGTGTCGGTCGACTACCGCTCGACGCAGCCGGTCTCGGCGCCGCGCGCGAAGGTCGCCGTGTCGACCGAGCTCCTGAAGACGCAGGCGAAGATGGGCGACGGCGTGACGCTGCGCGCGAACATCGAGAACAGGACCGGCGAGGGCATCCCGATGACGCTCGCGCGGATCGGGCTGCCCGGCGGCACGGTGTTCCAGACCTGGCAGCTCAAGGAGCTCCGCGACAAGGGCCTGATCGACTTCTACGAGACGCGCCCGCGCGAGGTGATCCTCTACTGGCGTGCGCTGCCGCCGAACGCGAAGAAGTCCGTCGACCTCAACCTCCTCGCGAAGGTGCCCGGCACCTACGAGGCGCCGGCGAGCTCGACGTACCTCTATTACACGGCCGAGGACAAGGCCTGGGCCAAGCCGGTGGCGATCACCATCGACAAGTAGCTCGGCGCGTGCGATACGCGCCGCCATGCTGCCTCGCCTCCTCGTGTGTCTGTCGCTCGCCGCGTGCGCGGGAGGCGCCCGCCCGTCGACGAAGACCCCGTCGGCGGCGCCGCGCTACGAGCTGTGCCGCGATCCCGACTTCCGCTGCGTGCCCGCGACGCGGCCCGTGCAGGTCGACACGAACCTCGAGAGACACGAGCACGTGAGCCCGGTTGCAGCCGGATTTCGGGCGTAACCGACCGTCCTGCCTCGGGAATCTTTGTTTTCTTCGTGAGGCCTTTGCCGCGTCTCGCCCGTTGGGAACGAGATGCGATTTGCCACCGCTGCCGCCGTCGTCTGCTCGATCGCCGCGTGCGAGCGCGCCGACTCCCTGCCCGTCTCCACCACCTCCACGGTCGAGACCCCGCCGGTCGCGCGGGTCGCCGACGCCGCGCCGAAGCCCGCCGCGAGCACGCGCGCGCAGGTCCTCCCCGAGGCGGTGCCCCCGGCTCCGGATCCCGCGCCGATCGAGGAGCCGCCACCCGCTCCGCCCCCGACGCCGCCGCGGCCGCGCACCGTGCGGCCCGCGATCGGTCCCCTGCCCGAACCGCCGAGCGTGGTGCCGAGCG
>JAEUJX010000738.1 GCA_016794545.1 Myxococcales bacterium | reverse complement strand
GAGGCGGGCGCGTAGCGCATGCCGAGGCGGTAGTAGAGGCGGCCCGCGCCGTCCTTCTGGATCGTGAGCGACTGGTTGTCGTGCGCGGCGACCGCCTGCATCGGCACGTTGATCTGGAAGTACTTCGTCGAGCGGCCGCGGAACGCGAGGTCGCCCGCGTAGTCGGTGCCGAGCCAGACCCGCGCGACGAAGTTCGGCGTGACCTTCTCGTAGGTGCGGAAGTAGAGGTCGAGCGCGAGCAGCGCGAACGTCGACTCCTGGGTGCTGATCCAGCGGCCGGCCTTGCGGTGCGCGAGCAGGCCGGTGACGAGCTTGGGGATCACGTCGGACTGCGGCGTCTCCTGGATCAGCGCCTCGAGCATCACCGCGTCGTCGCGCTGGTCGGAGGCGAGCAGGAGATAGGCGCCGTCGCCATACGAGGTCGTGAAGTTCGCGGCCCCCGCGGTCTCGGAGACGCGGTTCATCACGTGGCGCACGATCGCGGTGCGCTCGGCGGTCGCGGCCGGGTTCCCGGTGATCGTCGAGAGCAGCCAGCCGAGCGTCTCGATCTCGAGCTTCTCGATGCCGCCGGCGTCGGCGATCAGCTTCTGCGCCTTCGCGACGTCGATGTCGCCGAGCTGCTTGCGGACGTACAGCGCGTACGCGGAGATCGAGCGCCGGATCTCGGGCGAGTAGTAGTCCTCGTAGTGACGCTCGATCTCGCGCAGGTAGCTGCGCGCCCGATCGATCATCGCCTGCGGCACCGGGTAGCCCTTCTGCTTCGCGCGGGCGAGCGCGTGGGCGACGTGCGCGGACAGGTACGGCTCGGACCTGTAGCCGCGCTCCCAGTACGCGAACCCGCCGTCGCCGTTCTGCATCTGCGAGAGGTGCTCGAGGTCCGCCGCGACGCTCGCCTCCATGGCGGCGCGCGATGGCATGGCCTTGACCTTGAACGACTCGAGCACGTCGCGCAGCGCCGCGATCGCGAGGATGCGCGAGCTGCGCTGCTCCGCGCAGTCGAACGGGTAGTGCACGAGGTAGAGCATCGCGTCGGTCAGCGCCTGGAGGTTCGTCGACGCGGTCGTGATCTCGAGCCCGCCGTAGGTCGGCACGACCTGCGCGGGCAGCTTGATCGGCTGCGCCAGCGCGCCGTCGTCGAGCACGCCGTACGTCGCGAACGCCTCGGTGGTCGCCGGCGTCCACACCGGGATCGCGAGCTCCGCGGCATCGCTGTTCTGCCCCGACGAGCCGACGATGCTGAGCCGCGCGGTGCCCGCGAGCTCGGCGGCGGCCGGGAACTGCACCTCGACGCGGTCGTTCGCGGGGACGGTGACGGAGCGGCCGGTGCCGTCGGTGAGCGCCAGGTTGGTCGCCGCGACCGCGACCCTCACGGTCATCGGAGCGTCGGTCTGGTTCTGCACCACGATCGGCAGCTGGAACGTGTCGCCGAAGTTGAGGAACCGCGGCGCGCTCGGCTTGATCATCAGCGGCAGCCGCGCGGTGACCGCGGACTCGCCCTTGCCGTACTGCTTCTCGCCGGCGACGGCGAGCACGATGATCCGGTAGCGCGTCAGGTTGTCGGGCATCTTCACGGGGACGGACGCCTTGCCGGCGGCGTCGGTCCTCACGGAGCCCGCGAACGCGGCGAGCGCGTTGAAGTTCGTGCGCACCGCGATCGGCGTCGTCGGCTCGGGCTCGCCGGGCGTCAGCGAGGCGAAGGCGTCGCCATTCTTCAGCTTGTCGCTACCGAGGATGCCGGCGTTGCGGGCCTGCTCGATCGCCTGCCGGCGCGCGAGCTGCGGATCGCCGTTCGCCGTGCGCATCTTGTACTGACCCTGAGCGCGGTCCGAGTCCTTCTTCCCCATCTTCCCCTCCTCGAGCGCCATCGCGGTGCCGGTGCCGCCCGACTCGTCGTCGCCGTCGTCGGACTTCTCCTCCTCCTCGGGCGGTGGCGGGTCGTCGGTGCCTGCCGTCTGCACGCGTGGTGACCTCGTCAGCTTCACCCGCGCACGGCTGAACCGGTCGTGCGCGCCCGACGAGCGGTGCGGGTGGAACGTGTCGAGCGGGCTCGAGAAGCTCGCGGCCGCGAGCGCCAGCACCGACTCGTCGACGACGATCACCGCCGCCTCGGCGTTCGCCACCGGGTTGCCGGCGGCGTCCTTGATCTCGAAGCCGATCGACGTGTCCTGCGCCGGCGCGACCTTCGCCGCCGCCGGGGTGACGGCGATGTTCAGCGTGCGATGCCGCGGCGGGATCGGGAGATCGAGCTCGCCGACGGCGTACGCCGGCCGCTTCGGCCGCGTCGTCGCCGGCATCCCCTTGTCGTCGGTGCGCGTCGCGGCGCCGACCAGATCGACGTGCACGATCAGGTTCGGCGTCATCCCGTCCTCGATCGGCACCGTGATCACCTTCGTCGGTCCATCGAGCGTGATCCGCTGGAGCTTGACGATGCCGCTCCGCCGCCACGTCACGAGCCCCTCCGCCGGATAGAACGGCGCCTGGATCAGCACCTCCGCCGTGTTGCCCGGCGTGTACTCCTTCTTGTCGGGGATCAGCGTGACCGTCTCCTGCTTCACGTCGCGCGACGGCGGCCCCTCCGCGCCGGCGACCGTGTAGTTCATCGTGCTCTGGTTCGACCGTCCCCGGTCGTCGACGATCGTCGCCGTCACCTTGTACTCGCCGCCCTTCGCCGTGGAGAACGTGCAGCGAGGGGGGCTGTCCTGCGGCATGGTCACCACGCACTCCTGCGGCTCGACCTCCTTCTTCGTGTACTCGCCCTTCTCGTACTGCCAGTCGAGGCGCACGCTGGTGAGCGCGACCTTCGCGCCGGCGACGAGCTTGCCGTCGATGTCGACGCCGATCACGTCGAGCTCGAACGGCTGCCCCGGCTCGACGAACGGTCGCTTCGCCTTGAGGCCGACGTACAGGGACGCCGGGTGCACGATCAGCGAGGTCGACGCCGACCACGCCTGGCGGTTGACGTCCGTCACCGTCGCCGTCGCCGCGACCGACATCGGCACGGACGGGTTCGCGGACAGGAAGTCGAAGTGCAGCACGTGCTCGCCGACCGCGTCGGTCTTGCCGGCGTGGCTCCAGCTCGAGCGACCGCGCGTCGCCCCGCCGCCCATGCGGTAGCGACCGCCGTAGTACGACTCGTCGTCGTCGTAGCCTCCGAAGTCGTCGCCGTAGCGGCGGCCCCACCACGGGGTCCAGGTCCCGAACGAGTAGTCGTCGCGGTTCGGCGGCGTGAAGCTCGTCTTGGTCGCGCTCACGGTCCAGGTGACGGCAGCGCCGGGCAGCGCCGCGCCGGTGAAGTACTTCGCGGACACGGTCATGTCGCCGCCGGCGCCGACGAGGAACGGCCCTTCGCTCGGCCGCGCGCTGACCTCGAACTCGGGGCGGCGGAACTCCTCGACGCGGAAGCCGTGCGTGAACGCCATCTCGGGCCGTGCGGCCGGGCCGGTCGGCGAGAACTCCATGCGCGTGTAGCCGAGGTTCGGCGTCTTCGGCAGCACGAGCCTGGTCTCGAAGCCGCCGAGCGCCGACACCGGCGCGGCGCCCTTCGCGATCTCGACGTTGTTCGAGTCGCGCACGACGTACGAGACGCCGGTGATCTTGCCCTCGACGCCGGTGACGTCACCGCCCAGGTGATGGTCGACGAACCGCAGCCAGCCCTTGATCGAGACCTCCTCGCCCGGGCGATACAGCCGGCGATCGTCGGTGACATAGGCGTTCAGCGCGCCGCCGCTGCTCGTGTCCTTGACCCACTGGCCGCCGCCCCACGAGCTCTCGCGCTCCGTGAGGAACGCGGTGTCCTTGTCGCGCCTCGCGAGCAGGATGCGCGCGCGAGGCTCGCGGCTCGTCGGCAGCGTCAGCGTCGCCAGGCCCGTCGCGTCGGTCTTCGCGGCGATGCCGTCGGGCTGGATCACCACGTCCACGCCGGCGGCCGGCTTGCCGGTATCGAGCTCGCTCGCGTAGGCGTAGAGCTTGTCGCCGTCGGCGTGCGCGTCGATGCCGAGGCGCGTCGCCTGCACCCAGCTCACCAGCTCGGGCGCGGGGTAGGTCTCGTTCCACGGGCTCGGCGAGACGACGGCGATCGCGTGACCGAACCCGCCGTCGAGCGCCGCCGACAGATCGAGGTTGGTCTCCGCGAGCATCCCGGTGCCCTTCACCGGCGTCAGGCCATCGAACACCTTCTGGCCCGGCATCACCGGCGGCTTGTCCTTGCGCCACCGGTTGTCCTGGTACTCGACCCACTTCGCGTAGTCGGCGGGCGTGACCTTGTAGATCCTCGCGCGCAGCGACTGGTAGCTCGTCGTGAAGAAGTCGAGCGTGCGCGCCTTCGCCGCGGGATCGAGCACGACCATGTCGCGCGGCCCGTGGAACTCGGTCTCGAGATCACCGACGAGGAACGTGCGGCGCTCGTCCTTGCCGAGCGCCTGCGCGAACGTGTCCTTGAGCTTGCCCGACAGCACGACCGCGTACGAGGTGCGCGGCTGCTTGGTGCCGGAGATCCACACCGTCGAGCCCTGCGGGTAGATCCGCGCGTTCGGGAGCGGTGGCGTGATCGTGACCTGCTTCGGATCGAACGCCTCGACATCGAGCGGGTTGTTGAGCTCGAGCCGCAGCGGCGTCGACGGGCGGCACCCCTGACGGCCGCCCCAGCCGCACTCCGCCTCGACGAGCTGCAGCGGCGGGTACGTACGGAACGTGATCTTCTGTAGCTCCGTCGTCTTGTTCGGGCCCTCCGCCGACGGCGTGCCGGCGGGCAGCTCCACGTCGATCTGCGCGTCGGGCGGCAGCTTGTCCTTGGTGCGCAGTGCGAGCCAGCGGCCGGCGTGCTCGTCGGCCTTCGCCGCCGCGACCAGCGACTTCAGCTCGTACGACTTCTCGATCTCGGCGTCGGTCACGAGGCGCGTCGCGCGCGCGTTGCCGTTCGCCTTGACGACGAGCTTCGCGAGCACGGCCTTCGGATCGATCTTCTGATCGAACAGCAGGAAGATCGGCGCGTCGAGCTGCTGTGGTCCGCCGGACGGCGAGCTCGAGATCAGCCTGGGCGCCGGGGTCTCGAACGTGAAGGCGCGCGCCGCCGCGAGCGTCTCGCCGGTCGCGGCCTTCGTGCCGGCGGCGATCGTGACCCGGTACGTCGTCGACTGCGGGAACCGCGTCTCGGGGTCGAACACGATCGTCCGCGTCCCGATCCACCGCCAGCTCCCCTTGGGCTGCGGCTCGAGCTTCACCGGCTGCACCTTCGCCGCCTCCTCCTGCGACGTCACGGCGACCATCGGCTTGCTGAACGTCACGCTCAGCTCGGGCGCGAGCGGCACCTTGCCCTCGGGCATGTAGCGCAGCACGTCGAGCGGCTCGTCGCGGGGCGCGGGCACCGGCGGCGCCGCCGAGCCCGGCGGCGGCGGGAACGTCGCCGTGATCACCTGGCCGGTGCGCGGCGGGGGCTGCGAGCCCGGGCGGATCGCGAACGCCGCCTGGTCGGCGGGCTCCGGCACGAGCGGCTTCGCGCGTGCGAGGAGCTGCGCGGTCTCGGCGTCGGCGAGCTTCGTCGCGGGCGCGAGCTGCGCGCGGTCGTAGGCCGGTGCGCCACTCTTGCCGTTCGACAGCCGGAGGTCGAGCCCCTCCGGCGTGTCCTTCGGCACGGGCTTCGGCTTCGGCGGCGGGGCATCGCCGCTCTTGCCTCCGCCTCCGCAGGCGGTGACACATGCGACCAGGATCACGGTCCACAGCGACGAGCGAGCGTTCACGGTGCCTCCTTCCGACCGCCGTGAAGTGTCCCACATCTCTCTCGGTCGGGCCCGCGCGTGGCAGACTCGGGCCGGATGATCAGATTCGCGTGTGGGTTGGCACTGCTGGTGGTCGGATGCTCCTCCGACACCAGCGGTGACGTGACGGGTCCGTACTCCGGGGAGGTCAAGCGGTTCGACGTCGTCGAGCTGAAGCTCCCCGCGACGACCGCAGACACCAACGGGTGGGCCGGCGATCTCGACGGCGATGGCTCGGTGGAGAACCAGCTCGGCCTGATCGTCACCGCCCTGACGGAGACCAACGACACCAACCGTCACGTGCAGGACATGCTCGCCTCGGGCTCGATCCGGTCGTACCTCGAGCTCCAGGCGGACTCGCTCGTCGACGACGGCTCGGTCGGAGCGACCTGGTACGCGAGCGCGTCCTCGGCGCCCGAGACGACGGGCGGCAGGTTCGAGGGGGGCACGTTCACGTCGAATCGCACCGCGACCACCAAGCACCTCGCGTCGGCGGACGTCGTGCTCCCCGTGTTCGCCGATGCCGATCCGCTCGTCGTCCCGCTGGTCGGCATCGAGCTCGAGATGTCCCCCGACAGCCAGGGTGGCTACTTCGCGTACGTTCGCGGCGGCATCCCGATCGCGCAGGCGCGCACCATCGCGTACGCGGGCGTCCTGCAGATGATGCGGAACAACCCCACCGCGCACCTCACGTTCGCGCGGCTGCTCGACACGAACAAGGACGGCGACATCTCCGAGCCCGAGCTGATGTCCAACGGCGTCCTCTCGGGGTTCATCGTCGATGACGTCGCGATCGGCGCCGAGCGCGTGCTATCGGCCGCGTTCTGGGTCCGCCTCTGTCCCGAGGGGCAGTGCAACGCGGGCGCGCCGGTCAACGCGTGCGCCGATCGCGTGAAGAACGGCAACGAGACCGATGTCGATTGCGGCGGCGGCACGTGCCCATCGTGCGCGGCGGGCCTGCGCTGCGTGATGGTCGGCGACTGCGAGACCGCCGGCTGCGACAACGGCACCTGCATCCTGCCGACCTGCAGCGATGGCAAGCGCGACGGGTTCGAGAGCGACGTCGACTGCGGCGCGTCGTGCGCCCGCTGCGCCACGGGCAAGAAGTGCGCGAACAACGACGACTGCGCGAGCGGCAGTTGCAGCGCGTCGCGTACGTGCCTTCCGTAGCGGGTCCTCCCGCCGAGTCAGCGCGCGACGTCGAACCGGTCCAGGTTGGTCACCTTGGCCCACGCCTTGACGAAGTCGCGGACGAACCGCTCCTTGCCGTCTGACTGGGCATAGACCTCGGCGATGGCGCGGAGCTCGCTGTTCGATCCGAACACGAGGTCCACCGGCGTCGCGGTCCACTTGAGCTTCCCGGTCTTGCGGTCGCGCCCCTCGTAGAGGCCCTCGGTCTTCGTCGGAGTCCACTTCGTCGACATGTCGAGGAGCTGGACGAAGAAGTCGTTGGTGAGGACGCCGGGCGTGCTCGTGAACACGCCGTGTGCGACGCCGTTCGTGTTCGCGCCGAGCGCGCGCATCCCGCCGACGAGCACCGTCATCTCCGGCACGGTGAGGTCGAGCTTGCTGGCCGTGTCGACCAGCAGCTCCGCCGGCGAGCCGGTCTGCCGGGCCGCGTAGTAGTTGCGGAAGCCATCGGCCTTCGGTTCGAGCAAGGCGAACGATGCCACGTCGGTCTGCTCCTGCGTGGCGTCGGTACGGCCCGGCAGGAACGGCACCTGGACGTCGTAGCCGGCCTTCTTGGCGGCCTGCTCGATGGCTGCATCGCCGCCGAGCACGATGACATCCGCGAGCGACACCTTCTTGCCGCCCTTCAGGGTCTTGTTGAAGTCGGTCTGGACCTGCTGGAGCTTGCGCAGCACCTTGGCGAGCTCGGCCGGCGAGTTCGCCGCCCAGTTCTTCTGGGGGGCGAGGCGGACGCGCGCGCCGTTCGCACCGCCGCGCATGTCGGTGCCGCGGAACGACGAGGCGGCGGCCCACGTGGTGCGCACGAGCTCGGACCTCGTGAGCCCCGCGCCGAGGATCTTCGCCTTGAGCGCCGCGGCGTCGTTCGCGTCGATGAGCGGGTGGTCATTCGCGGGCAGCGGGTCCTGCCAGATCAGGATCTCCTTGGGCACCTCGGCGCCGAGGTAGCGCGCGCGTGGGCCCATGTCGCGGTGGGTCAGCTTGAACCACGCCCTCGCGAACGCCTGCTTGAACGTGTCGGGCTTGTCGTGGAACTTCTGGACGATCTTCTTGTACGCGGGGTCGAACTTCAGCGCGAGGTCGGTGGTCAGCATCACCGGTGGGTGGCGCTTCTTGGCGTCGAACGCGTCGGGCACCGCATCCGCGGCCTGACCCTTGGCGGGGATCCATTGAGTCGCCCCGCCCGGGCTCTTGGTCTGAACCCATTCGTAGGCGAGCAGGTTGTCGATGAAGTCGGTGGTGAACGCGATCGGGTTCATCGTCCACGCGCCCTCGAGCCCGCTGGTGACCGCGTCGGCGCCAGAGCCCGTCCCGCACTTGTTCTGCCAGCCGAGGCCCTGCTGCTCGAGCTTGGCCGCGGCGGGCTCGGGCCCGACGCACTTGGCGGCCTGGTGTGCGCCGTGCGTCTTTCCGAAGGTGTGGCCGCCCGCGATGAGCGCGACGGTCTCCTCGTCGTCCATGCCCATCCGTCCAAACGCGATGCGGATGTCCTTCGCGGCGGCGACTGGATCGGGCTTCCCCCCGGGACCCTCCGGGTTGACGTAGATGAGGCCCATCTGCACCGCGCCGAGCGGCTTCTCGAGCTCGCCGCCCGCGTGGCGTTCGTCGCCGAGGAACTTCTGCTCCCGGCCCCAGTACACGAGGTCCGGCTCCCAGTCGTCGGCGCGGCCACCGGCGAAGCCGAAGGTCGCGAAGCCCATGTTCTCGAGCGCGACGTTCCCCGCGAGCACCATCAGGTCGGCCCAGGAGAGCTTCTGTCCGTACTTCTGCTTCACCGGCCACAGCAGGCGGCGCGCTTTGTCGAGGTTCGCGTTGTCCGGCCAGCTGTTCAGCGGATCGAACCTCAGCTGTCCGCCGCCGGCTCCGCCTCGTCCGTCACCGGCGCGGTAGGTCCCGGCGCTGTGCCACGCCATGCGGATGAAGAACGGACCGTAGTTGCCATAGTCCGCCGGCCACCAGTCCTGCGACGACGTCAGGACCTGGTTGATGTCCTTCTTCACGGCGCCGAGGTCGAGCGTCGCGAACGCCTTGGCGTAGTCGAAGTCGGGGCCGAGCGGGTTGGACTCGGTCGCGTGCTGGCGGAGCGGCGCCAGGTCGAGCTGGTCGGGCCACCAGAACTTGTTGGGCCTCGGTGTGCCGTCGGCGCGCGCGGCGACCGGTGTCATCGTCGGAATGGCGGCGGCCGCTACCGCGACGAGCCAGCTGCGCACGGCGCGCTTCGCGGGGCGCGTCGGCTTCTGCGTGTCGATCATCTGGTTCTCCATGGTGTGGGAGAGCATGTGGAATCCGAACTGATTGGGTCCAATGCATAGATCCGATGGCCTTGATAGGCTTCATCTATCAGTCACGGACGAGGCCGAACCTGCTCGCCGGTCGGCCACTGCACGTCGCGTTCCTGACTCGGCGTGACGGCAGGTATCGGGGAACGCGCAGAACGTGGTTGCCCCCTCGCATCCCACGCAACGGGTTCGCATTCGGTCGCGAGCTTCGCCAGCACTTCGGGAGCGTCGCGCGGGCAACATCGCGGGTCTCTCCTCAGCCGCAGTTTGGCTTGAACACCTTCTTCTGGCCGACGAAGTAGTACGGCGGGCTGCAGCTCGAGGACGCGCTGGGGGTGGGCGCGGGTTTCGGAGGCGTTGCCTTGGGCGGCGGCGGCCGCCGCACCGTCGGCGGCGGGTCGGCGGTCGCGGCGGGCAACACGACGGGCGGCAGGACCGGATTGGTGACCGGGCGGGCGACGGTGTGATCGCGCGGTGCGGGTGTCGCGGCCGCGGGCCGGCGCGCTTGCGGGGCGGGCTCGACGCTGCGGCCCACGAACGCGATGCCGAAGGCGAGCGCGATGCCGACGGTGGCGCACGCGGCGATCATCACGATCGGGCGCTGCATCAGGGCCGGGCGCGGCGCGGGCGCGGGGAGCTCCGTGGCCGGGGTCGGTGGCTGCTCGGCGGTCGTCGTGCGCGGGACGGCGGGCAGCTCGTCGACGATCACCTCGGTCGGTGGCCGCGCGGCCGCACAGCGCCGGCGCCAGCTGCCCTCCTCGAGCGCGATCAGCTTGTCGCGTGCGTCGAGAAAGTCGCGGCCGATCTCGCGCACCCACGCCGCCACCTCGTGGTTGGGCGCCGGCGGCATCACGTCGGCGAGCGCGGCCTCCATGTCGACCGCCGTGGCCCAGCGCTGGCGCACGTCGATCGCGAGGCCGCGGTCGAGGACGAGCTGGATCTGCTCGATGTAGTGCCAGCTGTCGCCGAGCCACGCGCGCTCCTCGGCGAGCACGTCGGCGAGCTTCGGGATGGCCCCGGTGAGGATCGACGTGATCTGCGCGGTCTGCCCCTGCGACGACGGGTTGAGCCTCCGGTTCGCGACGAGCTCCCACAGCATCACCGCCGCGGCGTAGATGTCGCTCTGGCGCGTCGCTCGGCCGCGCAGCTGTTCGGGCGCGGCGTACGCGATCTTGCCCTTGAACATGCCGGCGCGCGTGACGTGATTGGCCATCGCCGCCTTCGCGACGCCGAAGTCGAGGAGCCGCGCCGTGCCGTCGCTCGCGACCATCACGTTCTGCGGCGATACGTCGCGGTGGACGACGTGAAGCGGGGTGCCGAGCTCGTCGGTGGTCTCGTGCGCCGCGTGCAGGCCCGCGAGGACCTGGCAGATCACCGAGACCGCGATCGGGAGCGGGACGCGCGCACCGCGCTCGAGACAGGTCTTCGCGAGCCACGACATCGGCACGCCGTGGACGAAGTCCTGCACGAGGATGACCTCCTCGTTCATGGTCACGACATCGAGGACCGGCACGACGTTGCGGTGGTGGATCTTCGAGGCAATGCGCGCCTCGTCGAGGAACATCGTCACGAACTCGCGGTCCTGCGCGAGCTCGGGGTGCAGCCGCTTCGCCGCCACGATCCGCGAGAACCCGACGTCACCGACCAGGTGAGCGATGTGGATCGTCGCCATGCCACCCTTCGCGATCTTGCGGTGGAGCATGTATCTGCCGACGGTGATCGACGTGTCCTGCTCGCTCACGAGGGCACCGTCTCATGCCCGCGCGTGTCGGTCGCAAGGGTAAGCAAAGTCTACAGTGGCGCGAGGCGAAACGACCGTTACGGAAACCGACGGTCTCGCGCACCGTGTTGTGTATGCTGACGTACGGGTGCGGCACGAGCCTTCGATCACGAGCTACCTGTTCGAGCACGCGCGCGACATCATCCTCGTGATCGACGCGGACACGGGGAACATCATCGACGCAAACGCCGCGGCCGAGATCGCCTACGGTTATTCACGAGACGAGCTGCTCGCGCTCCAGATCTTCCAGCTCCGCGTCGAACCGACACCCGGCGTCGAGCAGCAGATGCGCGTCGCCAACGCGGACGGCATCCTGTTCGAGACGGTGCATCGCCGGCGCGATGGCTCGGTGTTCCCCGTCGAGGTCAGCTCGCGTGGCGACGAGATGGCCGGCCGGCGCTGTCTGTTCAGCATCATCCGCGACATCACGGACCGGAAGCGGTTCGAGCTCGAGCGCGAGGAGCTGCTCGCCGCCACGCAGCGCGCGCTCCAGCTGCGTGACGACTTCCTCATGGTCGCGTCGCACGAGCTGCGCGCGCCGATCACGAACGTCAGCCTCCAGCTCCAGCAGCTCGCTCGGAACCTCGAGCGCGGCGCACCGCGCGCGCAGCTCCGCGTGATGGCGGATGCCGCGTTCCACGAGACCGGTCGCCTGGTCTCGCTGATGGACGCGCTGCTCGATGCGCAGGCGGCCAAGGGCCAGCTCGCGCTCGAGCTCGTCGAGGTCGATCTCGCCGAGGTCGTGCACGAGGTCGCCGAGCGGCTGCGGGCGCGCGCCGACCAGGCAGGCTCCGAGGTTGTCGTCGACGTGCCGAGCATCCGCGGCAAGTGGGACCGGATGCGCATCGATCAGGTGCTCACGAACCTCGTGACGAACGCGCTCAAGTACGGCCGCGGTCGCCCGGTCCGCGTCGCCGCCGGCGAGGAGGGGCCGTTCGCGCGCCTCGAGGTGACCGATCAGGGCATCGGCGTGGCGATGGAGGACGTGAAGCGGATCTGGGACAAGTTCGAGCGCGCGGTGCCGGCGCACTACGGCGGCCTCGGCCTCGGCCTGTTCATCGCGCGCCAGATCGTCGAAGCGCACCACGGCCACGTCGATGTCGAGAGCGTGCCGGGCGTCGGCTCGACGTTCCGGATCATGCTGCCGCGCGCGTAGCCCTACTTGGGCTTGTGCGCGAGGCGCTTCGTCGAGCCGTCCTCGAGCTGCACGTCGATGGTCTTGTCGACGGCGGCGGTGACCACGAGGTTGCCGAACTTCGGGTGCGTCAGCTTCTGACCGACGACGAAGTGGCCGCTCGCCGAGTACGGCACCGGCCCGGTCTCGGTGACCGAGGCCTCGACCGGGGCGGGCGCCAGGACCTTCCGCAGGGCGGCGAGGATCGACTTTCGCACCTCGGGCACGCGGTGGTATTCGGCGACGAGCGCGATCCGCGCGAGCAGATCCTCCTCGATCGCCTGCAGGCACTCCCAGATGTGCGTGTTGTCCTTCGCTGCCGCCGCCCACGCGCACGCGCGCGCCGCCTCGGGGATGCGGTGGTCGGTGCCGAACGTCTCGTTGCGCGCGGCTGTGCAGTCCTTGGCGGCGGTCTTCGCGGCGGCGAGCGCGTCGGCGGATCTCGATGCGAGCCAGGCCTCGGCGGTCTCGAGCGCTGTCTGGGGCCGGCGGTCGTCCTTCCGCTTGCTCTCCCACTCGGGGATCATCAGCGTGCGAACCGTCTCGATCGCCGCGCGCAGCAGCTGATCGCGGTCGCACTCGTCCAGGTTCGTCTGCCAGGCCGTGGTGGGTATCCCCTTGGCCGGGTCACCGCGGAGCGCGGCGAGGCGGGTCAGGCGTTCCTCGATCGACACCCCTCGAAGCTACACGCTCTAGGGCTCGGAGTCAGCGTCACGGAGCGCGGCCCACACGAGCTCGAGGCCGGCGCCACGCTCCAGGCTGACGGGGAGCAGCGCGCCGGCGACGACGAGCCGGCCGACCATGTCGCCGGCCTCGGCAGGCACCGCGACGCGCCCGAGCAGGTGCTCGTAGAACAGGACCTGCTGCTCGCGCGTGAGCTGCTCGCGGTGGAGCACCGTCCCGCCGCGCTTGAGCGTCAACACGCCGTCACGGGCGACGTGGACGCGATAGCGCCGCTCTCCGACCCGCGCGGCGAGCAGGAGCTGGTGCTCGCCGAGCGCGGAGAGCCACTCGCCGAGGTGCCGGTCGAGTGCGCTCTCGAGCAGCCGGTTCAGCCCCTGGGCGCGTGCGGTACCGGCGAACAGCTCGTCACCGCCGTCGACGCGCAGCCAGTAGTGGAACTCCTGCGCCTCCGCGTCGTCGTCGGGGAGCTGCATCGCGTCGACGAGGGCCGTCTGCTCCGCCGGCGTGAGCAGGAACCGGCGCGCGGACCGGCCAGGGCCATCCCAGGTGACCGCGCCGCCGGGCGCGATCTCGAACGAGTCGATCACGGCGGAGCCGAGGCAGCCGCTGGTGCCGCGCTCGATCGTCAGCGTCTCCGGTCCTGACCGGGTGCAGCGGAGCGCGAGCAGCCCGGCGGCGAGAGCTCCCGCGAGCACGAGGATCCGGCGGACGGCCGGCGCGGTGGCGTACTGCATCACCCGTGGACACGCACCTCGCGTCG
>JAEUJX010000731.1 GCA_016794545.1 Myxococcales bacterium | reverse complement strand
TGCGCGACGCGCGGCCGACCGAGGGCGTGGCGCGCCGGCTGATCGCCGGCCTGTTCGCGATCGGCGGCAAGCGCGCGCAGTGGACGCGTGTCGAGCTCCCGGTGCCCGGCTTCGACGAGCCGGTGCGTACGACCGTGCTGCAGACCCCCGAGGCTGCACGCGCGGGCACGGCGCTCCTCGTCGACCCGCGCATCGCGGGCACGCCGTCCCTCGATCGCCTGCAGCAGGGGTTCGCGACAGCGGCCCAGGCGCACGGCCTCGAGGGCGCGCCGGCGCTCGCGCCACCGATGGTGTTCACGACCGCGGCGACCGCGCTGCCGCACCGCTTCGCCGGCGGTGACGGCCGCGCGCCCGTCGTGATCGCGGGCGATGCCGCGCAGACCGGCCACGTGTTCTCCGGCCAGACGTGCTTCATCAACATCGCGCTGGCACGGGGCCTCGCCGCCGAGGTGGGGAACGCACGTGGTGCGATCCGGGATCGCGCGGTCAACGCGCCGGAGCTGCTCGGGGCGCTCCACCGCTACGACGCGCAGTCCGCGATCGGCGCGGCCATCCTCGCGCGCAACTCGCGGCGCCACGTCACATCGCACCGCGCGGGTGCATGGGCACTCGCGGGTGTGGCGCGTGCGTCGTAGTCCCAGGCCGGTCGAGCGGTTCGTCTCGACCGGCCTTTCGTTTCTCACTCGGGCGGCGTGATGACCTCGGTCGCCGTCGCGATCAGCTCGTCGGCCTTGTCGGGATCGATCTCGAGCGCGTCGGCGAGATCCTCGAGCAGCTCGCCCTCCTCGGGCGCGAGGTCGAAGTCGCTCACCGCGAGGATGTACGCGAGCGCGTACGCCAGCCCGGCGCTCGGCTTGCCGGCGAGCTGCGCCGCGGTGCTCTTGATCAGATCGAGCCGCTGGTCGCGGTCCGCGAGTGGATGAAAGTCCGGCGGCGTCGTGTCGATGTTCGCGTGTCCGTAGACGGCCATCGCGATCGACCGGAACAGCGCCGCCTCGTCCGCATCTTCGACCTCGTCCGCCTGGACCGCGAGCTGGCACAGGCTCACGACGAGCTCGGCCTCCGCCGCTGTCGGCCCGATCTCGGGCCCGCCGTAGACGATGGTCGCGATCTGCTGGTACTGCGCGGCGTCGAGGTTCACGCGCCGACGCTACCATCAGTACGCGACGTGGATGTGATCCCGGTGGCCGCCGATCGCGCCGATCTGCCGCCCGTGCTTGATGCCGCCCATCGGATCGTAGAACAGCTCCGTCGGGTTCGTGCCCTGGAGCGCCCGATAGAGCGCGCTCATCTGCGCGTGCGACCCCGCCGCATCGAACGCCCGGCCCTGGTAGTGATACGAGCGCGGCGCGTGCCGCCCGCCCGTCGTCGATGTGATGCGCAGGCCCATCGACCGCGCCTGCGCCATCGCATCGGAGAGCTGGCTGCCGCCGACCGCGGTGGCGAGCTGCTCGTCGGAGATCGTCTCGAATTCGGTGCTGTTCGACATCACTGAGCTCCTTGTTGGCTGTGCCCAGCCATCGTGCAGAGCCGGTGCCATCGCGGTCTTGCATCCCGCGGTCGACACCTCGTCTCCCGCGGTCGACAGCGCGCGCATCGCAACCGCGCGATGTCCCGCTTCGCGCGCACGCGCGTGCGCGCGCGAGGTGGCCACCAGACCAGTCGCCGTGGCGCTTCGATCAGCCGGGCGTCAGTACCGCAACGCGTCGAGCCCTGCCGAGAAGTCCAACCAGTAACACAGCTAGCGGCGGCGAGCGGCGCAATCACGAGCAAGGCCCTCGGCGCGTTCTCCTCGGTCGGGATGAACGGTGCGGCACTCCCACCAAGGCTGCATCAAGGTTCGCGTTCGAAAGCACCGATGTCAGGCCTCGGCCCCTGCGGACGCCTGCTGCCCTCGTAGTCGTGATCGGCTGTGCTTCCCACCGTCGGCGTCGCGGCGTCGATCGCGGGGCTACCCGATTGAAGGTGGAAATCGTGGTTGGCCGGATCGGCCAGCTTGGGATCGACGATCAGGTTTGATCCCGGGAGTGCGGTTTGCTGCCGGTTGATGATGTTGTTCGCAAGGGTACAACCAGGGCAGATGACGGCGTCATTGCCGGTTCCGACGACGAAAATGTTGTTCTCGATCACGGTAGTGAACGTTCCCGTATTGCCGCTGAACGAAGGGTCTTCGCGATTCAGCGCGAGACTTCCGGTCCTGACCACCGTGTTGAATGCGAACACTGCGCGGCTAGAGCTGCCCGTCTGATCACGAGGATCGAAGTCCATGAACACGTTGTCGAGAATGCTGTTCGTGATCGACAAGTTCACTCGCGCTCCCATCAACAACACGAAGCCGGTCGCCGTCGGAGAGAAGAACCGAGACCGATCGAAGCGGAACTCCGTGTCGTCTCGGATGACCGGAGGATAGGCGCTAATGTTCTCTACCGTCACGTTCGTACCGATCGCGAGGCAACCCTGCATTTCCAACGTTCGTGCGTTCTCCGCGACGATGTACACGTCGCGCAAACGTAGGGTCCCTCCAAGCGGGGTCGTGTCTGCGTTGCCCCATCCACAGTAGAGAGCTCCGGTTGTCAGCCGAAACGTGAGGCCCCGGATGGAGACTTCTGCGCCGCGGCGGATCTTGTGCCCGCTCGGATCCTCCGCCGAGAGGGTAGCGCCCGCACCAACGATCGTGATCGTCCCAGTGCTCAGCGAAAGCGAGCTCACGTAGTTGCCGGGCAGCATCCGCACGGTCGACCGCAGCGGATTTGCGAGCGCAAGTGCGATTGCGCGAGGAAGCGCACATGGGTCCTGCTGTGTGCATGCGTTTGTGGTTTGGCCCTCGGGTGACGCATATACGACCTCCGTCGACGCCCGGCAGAAGCCTGTCTCGGGATCGCAGACGGTGCTCGCGCACTCGCCATCGCTACTGCAGGCACGACACCTGAAATCAGCTTGGTCACATGTTGGCGTCGGGTTGCTGCAACTACTGTTGTCGTTGCACTCCTTGCATCCGCCCGTCGAAGCGTTGCATCCGAGCTCGCACTGGACGAGGTCGTAGTCGGCCCCGCTCGAGTTGCATTGGATCGCCTGCTCGCCTCGACATGCGGTGAATTCGCCGGGCGTGCAATCCACCGAGATGCATGTCATCGGCTCGCCCGACAGTGCGCCATCGACATCGCAGAACGGCAGGGACGGCTCCGTGCAGGAGCCATCGGTGCACGACTTGGGATTCGACTTCGTGCAACCCAACCCGAGACACGTCACCAACGCCAACGCCAACGCCAAGCCGACACGCAACTGCATGCGGGGCATCCTCGTCGAGGAATCCCGCCATGTCTACTCGATAACCACGCAGCAACTCGTACGGCTCGTAGCGTCCGGCTACCGGCGGCGAGCGGCGCGATCACGAGTGAGCCGCTCGGAGCGCTCTTCCTCGGTCGGCGTGAACGTCGCGGGGCTCCAGCGCACGAACGCGTTGATCGAGAAGCCCAGGTTCCCGCCGGCCATCGCGTAGTAGCGGATCTCCGGATACGCCGCCGCGAGCGAGAACCAGACGAAGTAGAGCACCGACGCGGGCCACAGCCAGAGGTCGACGGTGATCGCCAGCATCGAGGTGACCACGCCCCAGTAGAAGATCATGAACACCTGCGCCTCGGCGGGCGACAGGCCGAGCGACCAGGCTCCGAGCGACAGGAGGATCTGGCCGACGAACACGAACAGGCCGGTCAGCGCGATCTTGCGATTGAACGACGTCGCGCGCATCGAGTTGCGAGCCCAGTACGCCAGGCCGAGGATGATCGGGAGCGAGAGCGCCGCCAGGACCGTGTCGCGCGCGTGGGACTCTGCCGCCCGGATCGAGCCGATGGTCTCGTTGAGGAGTGGCACCGCCGTGAACGCGAGCCCGAGCAGCACGGCGAGGAACGTGCGGGTGCGGCGGCCGGCCGCCGGATCGAGATCCGAGCGCAGCTTCTCGAGCTCGGCGTGGCGCTTCGCGCTCGCTTCGACCTCGTCGCGCGCTCGCGCGAGAAGGGCGGCGGGCGGATCGGCGAGCTCGCCGAGCAAGGTCACCGCGCCCTTGGGGTTGCCGGCGCCGAGCTCGTACTCGGCGACCGCGGTGATCGCGCGCGCGAGGCCGTCGCGGGCGTCGCTGTTCGCGGGCCACACCGAGAGCGCCTCGTGAAAGCCGAACCGGCACGCGCCGAACAGGCGGTAGATCGAGTCGGGATCGGGCTCGGGCTGCGCGAGCACGGCGGCGAGCTCGTCGAGCCGAACGGTCGCGCGCGCCGCGAGATCTGCCGAGCCGCGGTGCTCGAGGTACTGCTGGATCGCGAGGCGCAGCTCGTCGGCCGACGCGAACCGTTGTTCGGGCTCGGCGCTCATCGCGCGCAGGCAGATCGCCGCGAGCTCCGTGGGAGCGCTCGGCGGGATCGCAGGCGACGACGCGACCACGCTCGCGAGCACGGCGCCGATGGAGGCTCCTTCGTGTGGCGGCCGGCCGGCGATCAGCTCGTACAGCACGGAGCCGACGAGGTACACGTCGGTGCGCTCGGTGATCGACGGGCTACCGGCGCGGCCCAGCATCTCCGGGGCCATGTAGTGCGGCGTGCCTGCAAGCTGCGTCGCGTGGATCGCGAGAGGGAGTCGCCCGCTGCCGTCGTCGCGCAGGCTCACGGCGATCCCCCAGTCGAGCAGGTAGACCTCGCCGAAGTCGCCGACCATCACGTTGCTCGGCTTGAGGTCGCGGTGCACCACACCACAGCTGTGCGCGTAGCGCAGCGCGTTCAGCACGGACATCAAGATCCCGAGGTTCCACGACAACAGGTCGGTGGCGCCGAACCGGCGCTCGACCTCGAGCGGATCGGCGAGCAGCTTGCTCCACTCGACGCCGGTGATCTTCTTCATCACGATCACCGGCATGCCGTCCTGGTCGATCTCGACGAGGTGGACCGGCACGACGTTCGGGTGCTCGAGCGATCCGGTGACCCACGCCTCGCGCAACAGGTCGATCGCGGCCGCCTTCCCGCGGCGATCGGACTTGAGCGTCTTCACCGCGACGCTCCGCCCGAGCGCGATCTGCGTCGCGGCGCGGATCACGCCCATCCCGCCCTCGCCGATCACGTCCCCGTGCTCGAGCCCCGTCTGCTCGCCGCGCGCGAGCTGCGCGAGGACCTCGAGCGCCCGCCCGCCCCCGGTCGAGTGCGCGGGCGCCGGGATGATCGTCGACCGGAGATTGTCGTGCAGCGTCGCCAGCGTCTCCGGCGCGAGCGTCTTCAGTAGCCCGATGTGCTCGTCGTCGGTCGTGATGCGCCGAGCATACAGCCTCCGTTACTCAGAAATACTGAGACCCTTGAGTCAGGTCCACGTTGTAGGTGGTTCCGCCGATCGTATACGTGCCCGTCGCCTGATATGTGCGGCCGGCGCCCGTGTCCTGATACTCGATGCGGAGTCTGTTGAAAGAGAAGTTGCCAGCATACGTCGGCCCCTCGTAGGCGACGGCACCGTCGAACTGGACATATCCCGAGGTCGACGTGGGCGTGAACGACGACGAGGACTCCCACGTGATTCGCCCGCTCAACCTTTCATCCTGGACGCTGCAAGCGTTGAAGGTGAAGACATGCTGGGCGGTGAGAACGCCGGTGCCGGAGTCCGTGGTGAGCACGGACGATGCCGTCCCGGAATCGCACGGGATCCGGAGCTGCACCATCATCACTTCCGGGGGCGCGCTGTTGGCGCTGGCTTGTGCCCGGTCGGCGGCCTTGTGGAACGCGTCGTCGATCGCGACGGTCGCGCTCGTCGCGGTGGCGTCGTTGCTTACACCCTTGACGGGAACCTGGGGCACCCCGCCGTCGGCGCCATCATCCGGATCACTGCCGCACGCACCGAGCACTGCCACCATCACGCACGCGATCCTGAGCATCGCACCAGTCTACCAGGATTCGATCGGCCAGAAGATCGGCTACTCGACAACCACGCGGTCGCTCGCACCGCGCCCGAAGGTCTCGGGCATGTACATCTCCTCGGCCTTGGGCGGCGGCACGACGAACGTGCCGGGCGTGGTGGCGCGCGTCACGTAGTCGTACTTGTGCACGCCTTCGTAGAGCAGCTGCGTGAACGCCTCCGCGCGCTCGTCGCGCAGGTTCTGGTGCTCGTACCAGGGGCCGTACCACCACCAGTAGCGACCGCCGCGGGACGTCGGCTCGTCGGAGTCGTCGTCGCTGCCCGAGGGCGGCACGGGCGCCTGGCCGGCGAGCTCCGGGTTCAGGATCTCGAGGCCGGCGGGGAGCGGATCGACGAGCG
>JAEUJX010000708.1 GCA_016794545.1 Myxococcales bacterium | reverse complement strand
GGGTGTTGGGGGGCGCGCTACAGTCCCTACATGCGCAGGTTTGCCCTCGTCGCCGCCCTCCTCGCCGCCGGGTGCGGCCGCAGCTCCGGACCGGACACGACCTACGTGACCGTCGGCGCGGATGCCATCGCGACCGCCGCCGGGGTGTCGGCCCAGCTCGTCGCCTCGGGAGGCGAGATCGCGATCGTGGAGGTGCCGACCGACCGGCTGACCGAGCTGTCCGAGCGGATGCACGCCGAGCACCACCGCTGCGGCGGCTTCATGGCGCACGACTCGCTGGAGGACGCCCGCGCCGCGCTGGTCCCTGCCGCCGTGCGCCCGGCGCCGGACTACACGCTCGACCGCGGCGACACCGTCCGCGCCGTGCTGCCGAAGGTCTCCGCCGAGACGATCCAGAAGACGATCGGCGAGCTGTCGGCCATGAAGAACCGCTACTTCCAATCGGAGAGCGGTGCGGCCGCGTCCGCGTGGCTGCGCGATCGCTGGCGGACGTTCTCGCCGCGCGAGGACGTCACGATCGAGCTCGTCGATCACGGCTACCCGCAGAAGTCCGTCGTGATGACCATCCCCGGCACCACGAAGGCCGACGAGGTCATCGTGATCGGCGGCCACCTCGACTCGATCTCGCCGGGCGGCTCGCGCGGCACCGCGCCGGGCGCCGACGACGACGCCTCCGGCATCGCGACGCTGTCCGAGGTCGCGCGCGTGCTGCTCGCCGCCGACTTCCGGCCGGAGCGTACGGTGAAGTTCATGGCGTATGCCGCCGAGGAGGTCGGCCTGCGCGGCTCGCTGAGGATCGCGAAGGACTACCAGGCGCGGGGCGTGAACGTCGTCGGCGCGCTGCAGCTCGACATGACGAACTTCCAGGGCTCGGACCGCGACATCTGGCTGATCGACGACCACACCGACCACGATCAGAACGCGTTCCTCGTGGCGCTGATCGAGGGCTACACCGACGCGACGTGGGGCGTCGACCGCTGCGGCTACGCGTGCTCCGACCACGCCTCGTGGACGCGCTACGGCTACCGCGCGTCGATGCCGTTCGAGTCGCGGTTCAAGGACTCGAACCGCGACATCCACACGATCCGCGACACGCTCGAACGCAGCGACAACAACGCGAACCACGCCGTGAAGTTCGCGCGCCTCGCGGCCGCGTACGCGCTCGAGCTCGGCAAGGGCACGCTCGGCGACACGTCCGCGCTCGCCGGCGACCCGGAGGGCTCGTCGTCGTCGTCGTCGAGGTGGCCGTGGCTCGCGGGCCTCGCCGCCGTGCTCGGCGCGCTCGTGCTGCTCCGCCGTCGCCGCTAACGGCGGCTCTGCGCCGCGAGCCACACGCCGGCGAGCACCACGCCGCCGCACACCAGCGTGCGCGGACCGACGTGCTCGTCGAGCAGCAGCACCGCGCCGACCGTGGCGAACACCGGCTGCAGGTAGATGTACGCGGCGACCAGGCTCGCCTGCGCGCGCTGGAGGCCGATCTGCACGAACGTGTACGCGCCGACGGTCGGGACCGCGATCAGGAACGCGAGGAAGCCGACGTCGCCGAGGTCGAACACGTGCGACGTCGTCGCGAACGCGTGGATGCCGAGCGGCGCGACCATCGGGATGCCCGCCGTGAACATGAACGCGAGCAGCGTGATCGGGTCGTACTTCTCGGCGAGCGGGCGCACGATCGCGAGGTACACGCCGTACGACAGCGCGTTCAGCAGCACCATCAGGCTGCCGGCGAAGTGCTCCGAGGACAGCGACAGATCCTCCGCGCCCACGAGCGCGGCGACGCCGCCGAACGCGACCGCGATGCCGAGGAGTCGCAGCGGCTGCGCGCTCTCCTTGCGCAGCACGATCACCGCGAGCGCCGTGAACACCGGGATGGTCGCGCCGATCACGACCGCGTTCGTCGCGGTCGTCCGCGCGAGGCCGTGGATGAACAGCTCCTGGTTCAGCACGTTGCCGAGCAGCGCGCAGAGCACGAGGAACGGCAGGTCGCGGCGATCGATGCGCAGCGCGCCGCGGCGATACGCGATGGCGCTGAACACCAGCGCAGCTCCGACGGTGCGCACCAGCGGGATGACGCCCGCGGGGATGCCGACGAGCGCGAGCCGCCCGGCGACGGGCAGCGAGGCGAAGCACACCTGACCCGCCAGGAGGATGAGGTGTACGGAGAGCGGCGTTCCCGACAGCGCCGCGAGCATAGCGTGAGCACCGCGGCGCGGGTGAGCGCCGCGGCCGACGTGTATAGTGGGACCGGTGCGGGTGCCAGCGTGCGTGCTGATGGTGTTGATCGGCCACGCCGTCTCCGCCGCGGAGCCGTGTCCACCCGTGCGCTTCGCGCTGATCGCCCCGCCGTTCGAGGCGACGCAGGACGTCTCGACGGCGGCGCTCGCGGCGGCGTGGCGCGAGGGCAGGGTGGCGGCGAGTCAGGCGACCAGCGGGGTGCTCGACCGCGTGCTCGGCGCGCGCGGCACGGCGCCCGAGATCGCCGTGCCCGACGCCACCCACTGGGCGATCGTGCCGGCGCACGAGCTGTCGCCGCGCTGGGCGGTGATCACCGTCGACGGCGCGCACCCGCTTGTCGGCGAGGGGCCGCTCGCGCTGTGCGTGCCCGGAGCGGGGCACACCATCGACGCATCGAAGCTGACCACGGTGGTGATGAGCGGCACGACCGCGCTCACCGGGCGCACGGCGAAGCGGATCGACAGTCACGGGGTCGCCGACCTCGTGCGGTGGATCAAGCCGTTCTTCGCGAGCGCGGACGTCGTGCACCTCTCGAACGAGGTGTCGTTCGTCCGCGACTGCAAGCCGGAGACGGGCCAGGACGGACCGTTCGTGTTCTGCGCCCGCGATCGCTACGTCGAGCTGCTCGAGGCGCTCCGCGCGACGGTGATCGAGCTGACCGGCAGCCACCTGCTCGACTACGGTTCGCGCTCGCTGCTCCGCACGCTCCGCATGTACGAGGCGCGCGGCATTCGCTGGTTCGGCGGCGGTCGCACGCAGCTCGAGGCCACCGAGCCGGTCGTGATCGAGCACCACGGCAACAAGCTCGCGTTCGTCGGCTGCAACGCGGTGAACTGGTGGATCAAGGCGATCTCGCAGGGGCCGGGCACCGCGAACTGCGACTGGCCGCGGATGGTCTGGCAGATCCGCGATCTCAAGCGCCGCGGCTACACGCCGATCGCGACGGTGCAGCACCGCGAGGTCCGCGTGCACACGCCGCCGCCCGATCTCGTGCGCGATCTGCGGCGGCTCGCGGAGGCGGGCGCGGTGTTCGTCGAAGGCAGCCAGGCCCACGTCGCGCACCCGTGGGACGTCCACTACGGCGCGTACGTCCACTACGGCCCCGGCAACATCCTGTTCGCGCAGTACCGCGACCGGCAGCGCGAGGCGACGGTCGACAAGCTCTACATCCACGACGGCAAGCTCCTGACCGTCGAGCACATCTACACGCGCACCGAGCACGGGCAGCCGCGGCTCCTCACCGCCAAGGAGCGCGCGCGGTTCCTCGGCGCGCTCGCCGCGGCGGCGGGACAGCTCGAACCGGCCGCACCGGCGGCCGTGCCCCCGCTCGCCGCCGCGACGCGCGTGCGGCCGGACTCGGTCGTGGTGCGGGGACGCGCGCAGCACCTGTCCGTGATCGCGCCCGCTCGCGTCGAGCCCGGCGCGACCTACCGGCTGATCGTCGATCTCGCGCTGACCGCGGGCGCGCCGGCCGACGCGTTCGTCGTGCACCGCACCGGCCGCGTGCTCGCGAGCGGCGAGCAGATCGCGGCGTACATGCGCGCGAAGTACCCGGTCGACGCGGCGATGCTGACCATCACGCTCGATCCGGAGAAGGTCGTGCCCGCTCGCAAGAAGCGGCGGACGCGGCTCGCGCGGAGCTGAGCGTTCGCCGAGCTCGCGAGGCGGCACCTGTACGAAGGCCGCACTGGGCGCGAGGCGCGGGCACCGCGTGCGCGTAAGGGCGCGATAGTCGCGGAAAACTCATGACGCGGCCGCCAGGGGCTCTCAGATTTTGCACACGCGGATCGTGCACGTTCGCGTAGTTGCTCGCCGGACGCCGCCTCGCCCTCGTGGCCACGGCCTTGCACGGGCCGGTCTCCCATGACGTCCGTCGCATCGGGGCTTCGAGAGAGTCGTGGGATCTGGCTGGCGCTCGCGGCCGCGCTCGGCACCTTGGTCCACCAGCCACGGATGGCCGAGGCGTGCGGGTGCGTGTCCCCGCCCGCGGTGACGTCGGGCGACTTCGCGGTCAACCAGCGCGCCGAACAGATCATCTTCGAGGTCGAGCCGGGATGGGTCACGGCGCACGTCCTCATCAAGTACAGCGGCAAGCCCGAGTCGTTCGCGTGGATCATCCCCGTCCCCGAGGTGCCGGAGCTCGCGTTGTCGCCGACCTCGGCGTTCGGGCTCATCGACAAGGCGACCGCCCCGAACGTGGTCGTCCAGACCGAGAACCTGTGCCCGCAGTCCGCGTGGTCGTGCGCGTACCACGACCAGCCGAGCTGCGGCCGCGGGCTGTACGGCGCGGAGGACGATCAGGCGGGCGGAGGCGGCGCGTCGAGCGCGGACGCCGGCGCTGCCCCCGATGGACCGCCACCGGTCACCGTGATCAACGAGCAGGTGGTCGGCGACTACCAGACCGTCACGTTCCGCGCGAACGAGGCCGCGGCGGCGTCGCAGTGGCTGCGCGACAACGGCTTCGTCGTGAACAACACGACGTCGATCTACATGGAGCCGTACGTCCAGGCGAACTTCGTGTTCGTCGCGGCGAAGCTCGTCGCGGGCGCGGGCATCTCGTCGATCAAGCCGCTCAAGATGCGCTACCGCGCGGCGTTCCCGATGGTGCCGCTGCTGCTCACGGCGGTCGGCGCCGACCCGCACATGACGGTGACCGCGTACATCTACGGCAACGAGGTGTTCCGGCCGATGGGGCACCCCGTCGTGAAGATCGACGAGCAGCAGCTCGCGCGCGACAAGACCGGCCGGCTGAACTACCCGATGGTGCTCGCCAAGGCGATCGACCAGGCGGGTGGTGACGGCTTCATCGTCGAGTACCGCGGCAGCCCGGTGCGCTCGCAGATCGGCCAGAGCAACTGCTGCCAGAGCGGCGGCGACTTCTGCAACGTCGGGGGCAACGGCCAGTGCGAGTGCCCGGGCGCGGACTTCGACCAGCAGGACTGCAAGGAGACCGGCGACCTCCTCGAGGGCATCGCACTGGTCGATCAGCTCGCCGACAAGCACACCGCGCTCACGCGCATCACGACGCGCGTGTCGCCCGAGGAGATGCGCTTCGATCCCACGTACGAGCGCGACTTCGGTGCGACGCGGTTCGGCGTGCTCCAGCTGCGCGGCTCGCAGCCGAGCCTCAACGCCTGCAGGACGCAGGTGATCGACAAGGACGCCTACAGCGACGCGGACGAGAAGCAGTCCTGCGCGACGACGTACTGCGGTGAGGGCGGCACCTGCGTGACGACGCCGTCGGGCGCCGCGTGCGTGTGCGGCGCCGGCACGGTGGCGCAGCAGTTCACCGATCTGGACGGGCTGGCCTCGGTGACGTGCGTGCCGACGACTCCCACCTGCGACCTGCGCGCGAACGGCGAGCAGCTGCCGAACGCCTGCGAGAATGTGAGCTGCGGCGCGGGCACGTGCCTCGATCGCAACGGCGTCGCGGTGTGCTCGTGCTACGCGGGACAGGCGGCGCGGGCGACGACCGGCTCGGCGCCGCGCTGCGAGCCGGTCCGGCTGACGACGGAGGGCTCCGGCGCGACCGACTTCTCCGATGCGCTTCGCGCGTTCGACGTGTGCGCGCCGCCGCCGCCGACCTGCGGCACCGATGGCTGGCTGGTCAAGACCGGGACCTCGCGCCCCGGCGTCGACTGCGGTGGCACGCAGCCGAAGAGCTGGCAGACCACGCCGCCGCCGAAGCCGGTGTGCAACGACTGGTTCGGCTGCGGGTGCCAGGGCAGCGGAGAGGGCGTGTTGCCGACCTTCGCGATCGCGTGGGGCGTCGGCTTCATGCTGTTCCGCCGCCGGAGGACGAAGGCCTGATGTTCGCGCTCCGCCTCACAGGCGCCGCACTCGCGCTCGCGCTCGCGGCCCTCGCGATCGCCGCGTCGTGCGGTGGCGGCGGAAAAGAGGCCGCGCCACCGGTGCGCGATCCGATCGCACCCGAGCGCGAGGCGCGAATCCCGAAGAAGCCCGGGGCGATGTCGCCGAGCCTCGTCGCGTTCGCGCAGCCCGCGCGCGGCGGCGAGCCGAGCCTCGGCACGCAGCTCTCCGACGTCGACAGCTGCGCGACGTGCCACCCGGATGCGGCGGCGCAATGGTCGTCGAGCGCGCACTCGTTCGCATCGTTCGGCAACCCGCTGTACCGCGCGAACGTCGAGCAGCTCCGCGCCGACCTGGGCAAGGTGCCGAGCCGCCACTGCGGCGGCTGTCACGACCTGCCGCTGCTCGTCGACGGGATGATGACCGCCGACGCGCCGATTCCGGCGGACGATCTGCGCTCGCACTCCGGCGTGTCCTGCCGGCTGTGCCACGGCGTCACGTCGACGACCCCTGACGGTAACGCGAGCTTCGTGTGGGACGCGACGCCGATCGATGCACCGACGCTCGGCGACGCGGCGTCGATCGCGAAGCACAAGGCGCGAGTCACGACGAAGCTCGACGCGTCCCTCTGCAACTCGTGCCACCGCGGCTTCCTGTCGCCCGACATGGACCTCCCGGTGCACCTCACGGGCGTCGACGAGCCGGGCAACTGGCGCAGCTCCGCGTACACGGGCAACGGGCTCGGACGGATGGATCAGGTCGAGCAGAAGAACTGCATCGACTGTCACATGGAGCGCGTGCCCGCCTCGGGCGAGGAGCTCGGTGCGAAGCAAGGCACGATCGCGTCGCACCGGTTCGTCGGCGGCCACACGTGGATGGCGTCGATGCGCGGTGACACCGAGCAGCTGCGGCTGACGCAGGCGAAGCTCGTCGGCGCGGCGTCGATCGACGTCGCCGGAGCGCGCGTGGTCACGGCCGGCACGCCGGGGCCGTGGCACCTGCCGGCCGAAGGGGCGCCGGTCGTCCCGGGGACGCGGCTCGAGCTCGACGTGGTGATCCGGAACCTCCTCGCGGGGCACCGGTTCCCCGGCGGCATCCTCGACGCGCAAGACACGTGGGTCGAGGTCGAGGTCACCGATCGCCGGGGCGCTCGCCTCGCGTCGAGCGGGCTCTCTCACGCGACGGATCCGAAGGACGCGGAGACGCACGTGCTGCGCACGATCGTCGTCGGCGAGGATGGGCAGGTGCTCGAGGAGCACGAGATCGCGAAGTTCCGCGCGCAGATCTCGTACTTCACGATCGCGCCGCGCGACGCGCAGGCGGTTCGCTACGGCTTCGCCGTGCCGGGCAGGCTGTCGCCGGCGCAGCTGCCGCTGACGGTCACCGCGCGCCTGCAGCACCGCAGCCGCACGCTCGCGATGCAGGCGACCGCGTGCAAGGCCGCGTCGACGCCGGAGGGCAAGGCGTTCGCGGCCGGCGCAGCGCGCGCGCGCGACGTCGAGCTCGACGCGTGCAAGCCGCAGCCGATCACGACGATCGCGATGACCGCGATCGAGGTCGGACGCGGCGCGAAGAACCGAGCGACGCGCCCGGCGTGGGAGCGCATGTACGAGCACGGCATGGGGCTCGTGCACGCGATCATCCTGCGCCAGAGCGAGCCTCGTGCGGTGCTCGAGGCCGCGCTCGCCGCCGCGCCCGATGCGCGCTCGAAGGCGATGGTGACCGTGCAGCTCGGCTGGGTCGCCGCGAAGCAGGGCCGGATCGCCGACGTGCTCGGCCTCGTCGCGAAGGCGCGCGCGCTCGCGGCGGAGGCGGGAGCGCCGGAGCCGCCCGTGCTCGACGCGATCGTCGCCGACGTCTACGTGCGGCAGAACCGGTACGCCGAGGCGCTCGCGCCGGCGAAGGCGTGCACCGAGCGGACGCCGGAGAACACCTCGGCGTGGGCGGTCTACGCGCGCGTGCTCGCCGCCCTCGACCGGTACGCGGAGGCGCTCGCCGCGGCGACGAAGGGGCTCGACCTCAACCCGCGCGATCCCGATCTCCTGCGCACGCAGGCGACCGCGCTCCTCGCGCTCGGGGATCCGCGCACTCAGGCGGCGCAGGACGCGTACACGCGGTTCCGCGTGCCCGACGATGTCGCGGCGCTGCGCATCCGCTGCTCGAAGGCGTCGGCGAGCTGCATGCGCGACCGCAACCCGGTCGAGTCGATCGACCTCGTCAACGCGCGCTAGATCAGTCCTCGAGGTCGGTCGCCAGCGCGTCGAGCGCGGCGAGCGCCTTTTCGATCGTGGCCCGGTCCTCGGCCGCGGGGTCCTCGGCGAGGTACTGGCGGTACATCCGCATCGCCGCGCGCAGTGTGCCCGCGTCCTTCGTCTGCTTGCCCTGCATCTGATACGCGGCCGCGGCGTTGTAGAGGAACTGCGGGTAGTGGGCGTACTCGTAGGCCGCGACGAAGCCGCGCGCCGCCTCGTCGTACCTCTTCTCGAGGTAGGCGGACTGTGCGGTCTCGAACGCCTTCTGGGCGCGCCTGACGTCCGCCGCGCGGATCGCCGCGACCGGTTGCGCGCCGCTGCCCGGCGTCGGGGCCGAGGCGGCCATCGGCGCCGTCTTCATCTTGAGCTGATCGAGCTCCTTCTCGAGCGCATCGGCGCGGCGCGCGTCCGTCCGCATCTTCCACGCGAGGCCGGCGGTGCCGCCGAGCGCGATCGCCACGGCGCCGGCCGCGATCCACGTGCGGGCGTGGCGCTTCGGCGGCCGGGGCTCGGCGAGGCCGTCGGTGAGCGCGGTGATCAGCTCCTGCATCGTGGGGAAGCGTTCGTCGCGGTTCCTCGCCAGGCCGCGCAGGAGCGCGTCCCTGATCGCGGCCGGCACGCGCCCGTCGGGTGGGGTCACGGCCGCGCCTTCGATCACCTGCTTCGCGAGCTCCGCATAGGTCGCGCCGTCGTAGGGCGTGCGGCCATAGAGCGCCTCGTACAGCGCGACGCAGAACGCGTACTGATCGGCGCGCGCATCGACCGGTTGCCCCAGGTGCTGCTCGGGGGCCATGTAGCGCGGCGTGCCGAGGAGCGCGCCGGTGTGTGTGAGCGAGTGCTCGAGCTCCAGCATCGCCTGCGGAGGGAGCGTGTCGGAATCGCCGAGGTCCGCGCCGGCGCCTTCGAGGGCGGACACGAGGCCGAAGTCGGTGACGCGCACCCGCCCGTCGTCGGCGATGAGGACGTTCTCCGGCTTGAAGTCGCGGTGGACGAGCCCCGCGACGTGCGCGGCCGAGAGCCCGCGGCCCGCGCGCACGTAGGTCTCGACGATCTCGCGCCACGGCCGGCCCTTCTGCCAGCGCGCGAGCGTGCCTCCGCCGACGTGCTCCATCGCGACGTAGACCTTGCCCTGGTGCTCGCCGACCTCGTGCACGACGATCACGTTGTCGTGCACCACCTTCGCCATCGCCTGCGCTTCGCGGATGAAGCGGCGTATACGATCGGCGCTGGCGGTGCCGTCGCGCATGAGCTTCAGCGCGACCTTGCGCCCGAGCATCGGATCGGTCGCGAGGAGCACGACGCCCATCGCGCCCGCACCGAGCTTGCCGTCGATCGAGAAGCGGCTGATCGACTGCGGGATGCCCGGGTCCCGGGCGGCCTCGGGGACCTCACCGCCGGGCTTGGTCGCGGTGTTGCCGCCCGCGCGGCCCGCGTCGGAGTCCGACGGCAGCGTCTCGTCCAGCTCCCCCGTGCGCGACACGCCTCATCCTAGCGCGTCCGGCACACGCAGTGCGGCGGCCCGAAGCGACCTGCCGCGAACGCTCTACGTGTGCGACTGACAGTGGCAGTCGAGGCAGCCGTGCGTGGCGCAGGTCCCGCACGCCTTCGCGACCCGCTCGCGGAGCGCCTGACGTGCGCGGTGCACGCGCACGCCGGCGTTGCTCGCGGTGATGCCGGTCTCGCCGGCGTAGTCCTTGACGGCGAGGCCCTCGACGTCGATCCGCTTCAGCGCGTCGGCGTACTCGGGCTTGAGCGTGTCGGCGAGGCGAGCGACGCACGCGCAGACCACGCGCTCGAGCTCGTCGTCGCGATCGTCGGATGATGTCTCCGCCGCGAGCGCTTCGAGGCGCCCGCGCTGGACCGCGGCGCGCCGCGCGCGATCGATGATCGCGTTGCGCAGCACGCGATAGAACCAACCGACCGCGGACTCGCGGATCTCGTCGGATCGCTCGAGGCTCTTCACGAGAGCCTCCTGCACGATCTCCTCCGCGAGCGCGCGGTCGCCGCCGACCCGGCGCTGGACGAACGCCAGGAACTCGCGGTGACTCGCGACCAGCGTGTCGGCGAGCTTCTGCTGCGTCATCCCGTCCATGCGTAGACCCTACCGCGCTCCGCCGCAGCTGCAGGCCTCGCCGCACCGGCAAGACGCGCAGGCGCACGCCTCGCCACACGGGCAGTCGGACGCCGCGCCGCCGCAGCCGCAGCCGCGCGCCGCACCTCCACACCCGCAGTTGCTCGCGCGCGTCGCCGCGCCTCCGCAGCCACAGCCTCCGGCGCCGCCGCAGCGACAGCCGCTTCCACAGGTACAGGTCGTCTGATTCGTGGTCGTCATGGTGATGTTCTCCTTTGCCCACACGACGCAGCCGGGGCTGCGGCATTACACCGGCACCCGCGCTAGAGTGATTTCGTGCTGTTACCGGTCGAGCGGCTCCTGGTTCGCGTGCGGCAGGTGCCGTCGCGCG
>JAEUJX010000699.1 GCA_016794545.1 Myxococcales bacterium | reverse complement strand
CGTGGTGCCGGGCACCTACCTGACGATCGGCCTGCCGGCGGGCGACTTCGTGGTCTCCGAGGCGCCGGGCCGGCGGCTGTTCCTCACCGCCGGCAGCGGCATCACGCCGGTGATGAGCATGATCCGTCACCTGGCGAGCCTCGGCGAGCTGCGCGGTGCGGTTCACGTGCACTACGCGCGGACCGAGGACGACGTGATCTTCGGAGGCGAGCTGCGCGCGCTCGCCGTCGACCATCCGGGCTATCGCCTCGCGATCGTTCACACGCGCGTCGATCCGCGGAGGTTCGACGCCGACCGACTCGACGAGCTGGTCCCCGACTGGCGCACGCGCGAGGCGTGGGCGTGCGGCCCGCAGGGGCTCCTCGCGTCGGTGATCGAGTGCTTCGCGCAGGCGGACCGCGCGGCGGCGCTGCACGTCGAGCGCTTCGCGCCCGCGCTCGCACCGGTGCCGGCCGGCGGCGGCGACGCGACGGTGCGGTTCACGACCTCCGCCACCGAGGCGCGCGCCGCGCGGCACACGCCGCTCCTGCGCGTGGCCGAGGAGGCCGGCGTCGCGGCGCCGCACGGCTGCCGCATGGGCATCTGCCACACCTGCGACGCGACGCTCGTCTCGGGCTGCGTACGCGACCTCCGCACGGGCGAGCAGACTGCCGAGCCCGGCGCGCGGATCCAGGTCTGCGTGTGCGCCGCCGAGAGCGACGTCGAGCTCGCGCTGTAACGAAAGGACGACTCGTGTCTCATTCGCTCCCCATCACGATCGACGACGAAGCGATCGAACAGTTCGGCCGCGAGCTCGACGCGATCCAGCGCGAGGTCAAGGCCAGCCTCGGCGAGGCGGATCGCCACTACATCCGGCGCATGATCCGGCTCCAGCGCGGCCTCGCGTTCGGCGGCCGGGTCGCGATCTTCGCGAGCCTGCCGCTCATGCCGGTGTTCCCGCTGTTCCTGGGCGTGATCGGAGCCGGCACCGCCGCGCTCGGCATCGCGAAGATCCTCGAGAACATGGAGATCGGGCACAACGTGATCCACGGCCAGTGGGACTGGATGCAGGATCCGGAGATCCACTCCTCGACGTGGGAGTGGGACAACGTCTGCCCGGCGGATCAGTGGAAGCACTCGCACAACGTCGTGCACCACACGTGGACCAACGTGCTCGGCAAGGACCGAGACGTCGGCTACGAGATCCTGCGCGTCAGCGACCAGCAGCCGTGGAAGCCCGCGCACCTGCTCCAGCCGGCCTACAACGCGCTCCTTGCGGTCATGTTCCAGTGGGGCGTCGCGCTGCACGACCTCGACGTCACCGCGATCCGCAACGGGGAGAAGGCGCTCGCCGACGAGAAGGCGAAGCTCGCCGGGATCGGCCGGAAGGTGCGCAAGCAGCTGCTCAAGGACTACGTGCTGTGGCCCGCGCTCGCCGGGCCGTGGTTCCTGCCGGTGCTCCTCGCGAACCTCGTCGCGAACCTGATGCGCAACCTGTGGGCGTACGCGATCATCTTCTGCGGTCACTTCCCGGACGGCGCGCACGTGTTCACCGAGGCCCAGATCCAGGGCGAGACCCGCGGCCGCTGGTACCTGCGGCAGGTGCTCGGCTCCTGCAACATCACCGGCGGCAAGACGTTCCACATCCTGTCGGGGAACCTCAGCCACCAGATCGAGCACCACCTGTTCCCGGACCTCCCGAGCAACCGCTACCCGGAGATCGCTCCGCGCGTGCAGGCGCTGTGCGAGCGCCACGGGGTCCCGTACAACCGGGGCTCGTTCGCCCGCCAGCTCGGTACCACGCTGAGGACGATCTTCCGCCTGGCGCTGCCTTCTCGCCCGAAGGCGCTGCCGGCATGATGTCATCGATCCTCGCGCACCACCCCCTCGCGCACCACCCTCTCGCCATGGCGCCTCCCACCGACGACGCACCCGGCCTCACGATCGACGAGCTCGCCGCGCAGTCGCGCGTGCCGAGCCGCACGATCCGGTTCTACCAGTCGCGCGGCGCGCTGATGGCGCCCGAGATCCGCGGCCGCGTCGCCTACTACGGCACGCCGCACCTCGAGCGCCTGAAGCTGATCGCGCAGCTCCAGGATCGCGGTCTGCGGATCGACGCGATCGGCGACCTGATGAAGCGGATCGACCGCGGCGAGGTCGATCTCGCCGAGTGGCTCGGGGTCGAGGAGCAGATGCAGACGCCGTGGGCGGCCGATCGCGCCCGCACCGTCAGCGAGACCGAGCTGTACGAGCTCGCCGGCACGCGCCGTCCCGGCCTGCTCGCCGATCTGCAGCGCGCCGAGATCGTCGAGCGCAAGGGCGACGTCTACCTCGTCGCGAGCCCGACGCTCCTCGCGATCGCGATGAAGCTCGAGGGCGTCGGCATCGACTTCTCGACCGCCGCCGCCGCCTCGGCGATCCTGCGCAAGCACCTGTCGCGAGCGGTGGCCGAGCTGGTCGAGCTGTTCGTCGACCGCGTCGAGGACGGCCAGGTCTCGATCGCGCAGTCGGGGACGCTGTTCGAGACGTTCCGCTCCGTCGGCGTCGACTCCGTGCGCATCCTGTTCGCGCGCGAGATGGAGAACGCGCTGCGCAAGCTGCTGGCCTCCGGCAAGCTCGCCTCGATCTCGGCGAAGGCCTCGCGCAAGAAGCGCTGATCAGGGCGTGAGCGCGAAGCAGTAGATGCCGCCCCAGCCGCCCTGGCCACCGACGGTGTTGCCCTCCTGACCGGGCGGCGTGATCGTGAGCCGCACGCCCGGTGCACAGCCGGGCAGCCGGTGCGCCATCATCCAGTTCATGCCGCTCATCGCCGGCCACGAGTGACCGGCGCGCACCTTGTTCTCGCTGCCGGGGCCGACCGCGCTCGTCCAGTCGTTGCACGTCGACGCCGGATCGCTGCTCTCGAGCATGCCCTGCGCGTTCGTGCCCGTCATGATGTCGTGCGTGTCGCCGAACGACCGCGTTCCGGCGCCGGTCTCGTCGGCCATGTCGTTCACCGCGACCGTGTCGCCCGCGGGGCGCAGCATCAAGAGTCCCGCGCGGTCGTTCGCGATCAGCCGGCCGTTCCTGTCGTACCAGGGGCCGCTGCCGACGCGATCGATCGCGTGCACCGGCCCCGCGGTCGTGCTGAGGAACGCGCGCCACGTCTTGCCGCCGGCCCCGGCGTCCGCCGCCGCCTTCTGACAGATCGCATCCGCGCCGGCGAGCCCGCCGAGGTTGCCGCCGAAGCCGTCCTGGCTTCCGGACTGCGTGCGCATCGTCTGCAGGCTCGTGACGAAGAAGCTGAACTTCTCCGGCGCCGCATCGGGCATGGCCGCTCCGTCGTCGCCGCAGGCGGCGAACAGCGGAGCGAGGACGATCAGAGACCACCGGCGTGTCGACATTCCGCTCATGATAGCCCGGAGACCACCTGCTCGTGCAGCACGACCTCGAGGCGGTGGCCGTCGGGATCCTTGACGAACGCTGCGTAGTAGCCCGGGTTGTAGGTCTCGCGGATCCCCGGCGGGCCGTCGTCGGTGCCGCCGCTGGCGACGGCGGCGGCGTGGAAGCGATCGACCTGCTCGCGCGACGTCGCGGCAAACGCGAGGTGGAACCGCGCCGGGACCACGGTCGAGTCGGGGGCGGTGAGGATCGCGAACGGCGGCTCTCCGCCGGAGAAGCCCTCCGGGCCGTAGCACACGGCCCGCGGGTTCTCGAACAGCCGCACGTGGCCGAGCGCGCCGAGCACCGCGTCGTAGAAGGCCGCGGAGCGGGGGAGGTCGGAGACTCCGATCGAGAGGTGGTCGAACATGTGAGCGCCGGTGGCGCAGCATACGCGGAATCATCGCGACCGCTCGGGCGTACTGCCTCGCATGCGTGCGGCCGCATGCGAGCGCGGCCATCACGATCCAGCGCCACATCACCGCAGCTTCGTCACGTGTTCGAGCTGCGCCGGCGCACCGGCGACGAGGAGCGTGTCGGAGGGCGTCAGCTTGTGCGTCGGCTGCGGCACCTGGATCGTGTCGCGCAGGTTGTCGTGGATGGCCACCACCTGGATCTTGTACTGGGCCGGGAGCTCGAGCTGCGCGAGCGTCTTGCCCGACCACGCCTCGGGCACGGCCATCTCCTGGATGCCGAACTGATCGCCGTACGCGGTGTAGTGCAGCAGCTTGGTCGACGTGATGCGCGAGGCGAGGTTCGTCGCCGCCTGTCGCTCGGGGAACACCGTGTCGGTGGCGCCGAGCGCGTCCGCGATGCGGCCGTGATCCTCCGAGGTGACCTTCACGTAGATCGCCTTGATGCCGAGGTCGCGGACCGCGAGCAACGCGAGGATCGACGCGCCGAGATCCTCACCGATCGCGATGATCGCGGCGTCGGAGCCCTCCGCGCCGCCCTCCTCGAGCACGTCCTTCTTGGTCGCGTCGCCCACGATCGCTCGCGTCACGAACGCGCCGTGACTGTCGACGGTCGCGGGGCGGCTGTCGAACGCGATGACCTCGTGCCCCAGCTCGTAGAGCCGCTGCGCGATGGTCGAACCGAAGTTTCCGAGGCCGATGACGACGTAGCGACTCATCCGACGATCACGTCTTCCTGTGCGGAGCGCACGAATGCGGGTGGCTGAGACCGCCGCAGGATCACCGCGGCGAAGAACGAGAACAAGCCGACGCGTCCGATGAACATCAGCACGACCAGCACCAGCTTGGACGGGGTCGCGAGGTCCGTGGTCGAGCCCATGGTGAGCCCGGTCGTGGTGAACGCGGACAGCGTCTCGAACGCGATCGGGAGGAACAGGCCTCGGGCCTCGATCGCATCGAGCCCGGCGCCCTGGATCGCGCCGAGCACGAAGAAGCTGACGATCAGCACGGCGATGAACAGCAGGACGACGCCGATCGTGCGCTCGATCGTGCCCTGCGGGATCGCGCGGTCCTTGATCTCGACGAACCGCTGGCCGCGGAACCGTGACATGCCGAGCGCGATGATCACGGCGAGCGTCGTGGTCTTGATGCCGCCGGCCATCGAGCCGGGTGAGCCGCCGACGAACATCAGGAGCATCGTCAACGTCGCGCTGTCGTTGCCGATCTGAGCGTAGTCGATGGTGTTGAAGCCGCCGCTGCGCGGCATCACCGACATGAACCACGCGTTCGTGATCTTGTCGATCGTCGAGAGCTTGCCGAGCGTGTCGGTCCACTCGAACAGCGCGAACAGGATCCAGCCGCCGACGAGCAATGCCACCGACGTGACGACCACCGCGTAGGTGTGGCTCGACAGCCGCCGCGCGCCCTGAAACCGGATGCGCGCGCCGGTGCGCGTCGCGTGGCCGCTGCGCCACCACCGGATCAGCTCCTCGAACGTCAGGTAACCGAGGCCGCCGAGCACGACCAGCAGCGAGATCACGATCAGGGTCAGCGGCGCGTCCTGGAACTGCGCGAACCCGCCGGGGATCGTGGTGAACCCCGCGTTGCAGTACGCGCTCACCGAATGAAACACGGCGTGCCAGGCGGCCTCGCCGACGGGGAAGTGCGGCAGCCACAGCAGGAACAGGACGAGCGCGCCGACCAGCTCGATGACGAGCGAGAACTTCGCCACGCCGATCGCGACCTGCCACACCTCCGGGCGATCGTGTCGCCGGACCGGCAGCATGCCGAGCATCTCGGACCGCAGCGACAGGCGCTTGCCGAGCGCGCCGATCAGCATCGTCGTCACCGTGATGAGCCCGATCCCGCCGAGCTGGATGCACACCAGCAGCCAGAGCTGCCCCGGCACGGTGAAGTGCGTCGCGGTATCGACCACCGTCAAGCCGGTGACCGTGACGGCGCTCGCCGTCGTGAACAGCGCATCGATCGGCGACAGCGCCTCGTCGTGCTCGAGGCCGGGCGTCATGACCAGCACCGCCGCTCCGAACAGGATCAGGAGCACGAAGCTCAGCAGGAACACGGTCGGCGGGGACAGCCGGCGCCAGAACAGGATCCAGCGGAACAGCGGTCGCACGACGCGAGGCACGTAACCCCAGTCCCTGCGAGGCACACCCGGTGGTATCACGCAAGCGCTGCGCGGTGCGGCGCGACGAGACAATCTGCCGCGTCGCGGGACGCGACGTGGGGCATCATGCTGGTCGCCATGCTGATCGCGCGCGCGGCTCTCGTGCTCCTGGTGGTCGCTGGCTGTGGACGCGACAAGCCGGCGGAGGCGCGCGACAAGGCCCACGGGGAGGCGCACGCCGAGCCGCGTGCGGAGGCCCCACCGGCGCCGGGCAACGCGGTGCAGAACGAGATGCGCCTGCTGACCGAGGCGATGCGGGACACCGTGAGCGCGATCGGCACCGGAGATCTCGCGCCGATCCCGCATCGGCTGCACGAGGTCCACAAGGCCCGCGACGTGACCGAGCAGGCGATCGCGGGCGGGACCTACAAGCTGCCGCGGAACGGCGAGAACGTGGCCGCGTTCAAGGCGCTCGACGAGGCGTTCCACGCGGAGCTCGAGAAGCTGCTGCTCGCGGCGCGCGCGAACGATGCGGCGGCGACGGCGGCCGCGTTCAGCTCGGTGATGAGCCGCTGCGACGGCTGCCACGCGCAGTTCCGCGCGCCGAACTGAGGGCGTCCGCGATCAGGCGCCGCGCCTGATCGCGCAGCTCGTCGGCGGTGCGGCCCGCCGTCTCGATCGGCGGGAGGATCTCCGCGTACGCGCGGGCGCGGCTCGGGTGGCCGGCGACGATGCACTCCGCCGTCCCGTGCAGGGCGACCGGCAGGATCCGGACGCCCGCGGCGAGGGCGATGCGGAACGCGCCGCCGTGAAACGTGCGCAGGTCGCCGTCTCGCGAGCGCGTGCCCTCGGGGAAGATCGTGACGGACAGGCCGCGGGCGAGCGTCGCGACGCACGCACGCTCCATCGCGAGCGCGCTCGCGTGGTCCCCGCGCCGCACCGGGATGTCGCCGGCGAGCCGCAGGAGCCAGCCGACGAGCGGCACGCGGAACAGCTCCTCCTTCGCGACGAACCGCTGATCGAACGGCAGGTGCGAGAGCAAGAACGGATCGGCGAGCGAGGCGTGGTTCGCGACGACGACGCAGGGCCGCTGCGCGAGATCGGGCGGCGGCGCGCCCTCGACGGCGAACCGCCAGGCGTGCGTGGTCCGCACGATCGCGCGCCCGAGCGTGCGGAGCGAGCGCCCCGCGCGCCGGTGGGTCGCATCGCCCGGAGCGAGCCCGCGCAGCGCCGCGGTCACCGGCAGCGCTCCGGCCGCCAGCACCCCGAACGCCGCGTACATCGACAGCGAGGTCACGTTCATGCGTCGACGGTACGCACGATCGTGTCGCGCGATCGGCTCCGTTCGGTCAGCTCCTCGTCAGCACGAACGTGCAACCGGTGCGCGGCCGTTGCACCGCGCGCGGCGCTTGCGGGAAATCACACCGCGCGGCAGGGCCCGCCCGGCTCTGCCGCAGGCTGCCGAAGGTGAAGCCGCTCCTCGCGGACGGGGCGCGCTACCACCAGGAGATGAAGACTGGCCTCGTGATCGCTGCGACGTTGCTCGGGTGCGGAGATGACGGCATGACGACGGGGGAGCCGCAGACCCTCGCGCTCCACGCCGGCGGGACGAAGCTGCTCGCGATCCAGCCGGAGGGCGAGGACTGGCGGCCGCTCACGGTGCCCGCGGATGGCGAGGTCTCGGCGACCATCCCGGATGGACCGTTCACGCTCGTGTCGGTGTGCGACGAGCCCGCGCTGTTCGACTACTACGTCGTGTTCGGCGGCACCGGGCTTCGCGAGCTCGACGTTTACTGCACGACACCACCGAACACGGTGACCGTGTCGCTGGCGGCCGGCTCCACCGCCCGCGGCGCGATCGGCAACTACCCGCTCCGCGCGGGCCTGAGCTGGGAGCTCGCGCCCGGCACCTACGACATCACGGCGTACGACAACTCGATGTCACCGCCGCGCTTCGAGATCCGCCGCGGCGTCTCGATCACCGCCGACACCGAGCTGACGTTCGATCTCGCGAGCGCCGGCACGCCGCTCGAGGAGATCGTGGTGCAGACCGACGCGCTCGCCACCGAGACCGTCACGAAGAGCACCCGGCTGCACACGGCGGGCGGCACGCGCATGACGATCCCGTCGACGGACGACCACGCGCACGTGTGGCGCGTGCCCGCGGCGTCGCTCGTGACCGGCGATCGCCAGAGCGTCTCCGCGACCGCCTCGACCGGCTCCGGATCGCGCACGGCGACCCGCGGGATCCCGAACACCGCGGTGTCGGCCGTGCTGACGCTGCCCGCGGGCCTGACGTCGACGATCGTGACGTTCGGTCCGCCGCAGCGGGCGACGTGGGAGAGCGCGG
>JAEUJX010000688.1 GCA_016794545.1 Myxococcales bacterium | reverse complement strand
CGATGTCGAGGCGATCCCGAAGGACGGCATCGACGTCGTCGATCCGATCGACCTCTCGTACGCCGAGAAGTTCGGCTACGTGATCAAGCCGCTCGTGATCGCGCGCGAGCACGGCCGCGCGATCGAGGCGCGCGTCCACCCCGCGCTCGTGCCGGCGAACTGGCTGCTCGCCGACGTCTCGGGCGCGAAGAACGCGGTCTACATCCAGAGCTACGCGCTCGGCCCGTCGATGTACTACGGCGCCGGCGCGGGCATGCTGCCGACGGCGATGTCGGTCGTGTCCGACATGATCGAGATCGCGCGCAACATGTTCGCGCTGAAGGGCGCGCGTTCGATGCGACCCGCGGAGCCGCGCCCGATGGTGCGGACGGACGACCTCGAGAGCAGCTACTACCTGCGGTTCGGCGTCCATGACCAGCCCGGCGTGCTCGGCCAGCTGATGACGATCCTCGGCTCCCACGCCGTGTCGATCGCGCAGGTCGTGCAGGACGGCGCGCCTGGCCGCCGCGACAGCGACGCGCCGGTGTGGGTCGTCGTGCTCACGCACCGCGCGCGCGAGGGCGACATCCGCGCCGCGCTCGCCGAGATCGACAAGCTGCCGATCGTGCGCGAGCCTGCGCGGGTGATCCGGATCGCCGGATGAGGCACGAGATCCGCGTCATCTTCGGCGACACCGACCAGATGGGCGTCGTCTACTACGCGAACTACCTGCGGTTCTTCGAGAGCGCGCGCGCCGCCTACTGGCGCGACCTCGGCCGGAGCTACCGGGACCTCGAGGCGTGGGGCGTCGCGATGCCGGTGATCGAGGCCCACTGCGACTACAAGCGGCCGGCGCACTACGAGGACCTCCTCGTCATCGACATCGAGGTCAGCCAGCTCCGCGGGGCCTCGGTCCGGTTCAGCTATCGCGTGCTGCGGGGAGACACGCTGATCGCGCAGGGCTACACGCGCCACGCGGTGATCGGCACCGACGGCAGGCCGCGCGCGCTTCCGGAGGAGATGCGCGCCGCCATCCCGCGGGTCGTCGACGTCACCGCGTGAACCGTTCGACCGGCTTGTACTCGGCGGTGCGGTCGCCCATGTGCCGCGCGAACCACCGTGCCCGCTGGCGGCGGGCGCGCCGGTCGACGAGCTCCTCGACCCCCGGGATGGTGCGGCGTGCGACCTCGCGCAACGCCACGAACGGCGCGGCCGCGAGCGGCAACAGCACCCACGGGCCCGCGCCCGGCAGCTGATGCTCCCGGTGGCTCCGCGGCGACACGAACAGGCGCGTGTACGCGAGGTGGAGCCGGTGCTCGAGCTCGTCGCGGAGGCGCGCGCGCAGCGGCATCGCGCGATCGGGCGCGAACGCGTCGGCGTAGGAGCGGCACAGCGCATGCCCGTCCTCGCCGGAGCGCCGCGCCGCCTTGACGAGCGTGACGAACGACAGCTGCGCGGCCTCGGCCAGCGAGCTCGGGTACCAGCGGGGCCGCACGCCCATGAGGTGCCCGACGTAGCGCCAGAAGTGCATCATCGCGTCGATGTCCGCGCGCGAGGGCAGGTAGCCGAGGAGGTGCATCGCGATGCCGGGGGCGAAGCTCCCGCCCATCAGCGTGAGCAGCGCGTCGCCCTGGCTGATCGGGACTCCCCAGGCCTCGACGTCCCAGCCGGGGTGCGCGAGGAGGTTCCTGCGCACGAACACGTGCATGACGCGCACGCGCAGCGCCGACGCACGGCCCGGGGCGCCGGGCAGCAGGCCGCCCGGCTCGGACACCGCGATCCAGAACGCGACCGTCTCGAGGAACCTGCGCCGCGTGCTGCCCCCGACGTACGCGCCGGTCAGCGCGAGCGGCTTCGCGACCGAGCTCTCCGAGTAGCCCTCGAGCGTGATCGCGCCGGCGAACCGGAACACGGCCGTGCCGTAGCGGCGGAACGCGCGGGCGCCGCGCTCGACGAGCTCGCGATCGAGCCAGGGTGGATCGTGCTCGACATCGGCGAACAGCGCGCGCAGCGACGCCGGCGCGTCGGGGATCGAGTCGACCCCGTCGGCGAGGGCGCGCTCGAGGAGCGCGCGGCCCGCGGCGCTCCCGCGCGTCCGGTAGACCTCGTCGACGAACGCCTCGCACGCCGGATCGGCGTCGTAGTACATCGCCGCGAGCTCGCGCACGACGGAGTCCGGCGGCGCGACCTCGAAGCCGAACACGCGCCGCGCGAGATCGCGCACCGCCCGAACGCTCGGTCGGTCGAGGTTGGCCCAGTAGCGGAATTCAGCGGGGACGCGAGGAGCTACCACCGGCCGACGGTACGCCGGCTCGGCGTGGTATGCATCCGGGGTCATGCAAGACCGCAATCTCGCTCTCGAAGTGGTCCGCATCACCGAGGCCGCCGCGCTCGCGAGCGCCCGCCTCATGGGCCGTGGCGATCGCAAGCTCGCCGACCATGTCGCCGTCGAGGCGATGCGGCGCGCGTTCGACGCCATCGACATCCGCGGCACGGTCGTGATCGGCGAGGGCGAGCGCGACGAGGCGCCGATGCTGTTCATCGGCGAGACCGTCGGGCACGGCTGGCACGCCGGCGACGACTCGCCGCGGGTCGACATCGCCGTCGATCCGCTCGAGGGCACGAACCTGTGCGCGACCGGCGCGCCCGACGCGATCAGCGTCATCGCGATCGCCGACGACGGCCAGTTCCTCAACGCGCCCGACACGTACATGCAGAAGATCGCGGTCGGCCCCGAGGCCCGCCACGTCATCGATCTGCGCGAGTCGCCGACCTGGAACCTCGAGCGCATCGCGCAGGCCAAGGGCAAGAAGGTCTCCGACTGCACCGCCGTCATCCTCGACCGCGACCGCCACGCCGACCTGATCGGCGAGGTCCGCCAGGCCGGCGCACGCATCCGCCTGATCGGCGACGGCGACGTCTCGGGCGCGGTGATGACGGCGAACCCGGAATCCGGCGTCGACGTCCTGTTCGGCACCGGCGGCGCGCCCGAGGGCGTGATCGCCGCGGCCGCGCTCAAGTGCGTCGGCGGCGAGCTCCAGGGCCGCCTCCGCTTCCGCAACGACGAGGAGCGCGCCCGCGCCAAGCGCATGGGCGTGAAGGTCGAGGAGACCATCTACTCGACCGAGGAGCTCGCGAAGGGCGACGTGATGTTCGCCGCCACCGGTGTCACCAAGGGCTACCTGCTCGACGGCGTCCGCTTCTTCGGCGACTCCGCGAAGACCGAGTCGATCGTGATGCGCTCGAAGACCGGCACCATCCGCGTCATCAACTCGACGCACCACTTCAACACGAAGCCGAAGTCGAGCTGGGCCACCGGCCTCGAGCCCTGAACGGGTCGTGCTGCAAGAGCCAAACTTGCGATCGCGAACCGCGGGCCGCTTGCTATCCTGAGGCCGTGGCAGTCCCCAGGCTCCGCCAGGCGCGGTACGAGGACATCCTCGCGCTGCCCGACAACCTCGTGGGCGAGCTCGTCGGGGGCGATCTGTTCGCGTCGCCGCGTCCTGCACCTCGGCACTCCGCCGCCCTGAGCGCTCTCGGCGAGGAGCTCGGCCCGCCGTTCAAGCGGGGACGTGGAGGCCCCGGTGGCTGGTTGCTCCTCGACGAACCCGAGATTCACCTTTCTGGTGATGTGCTCGTGCCGGACATCGGGGGGTGGCGCCGCGAGCGCATGCCGGAGATGCCGGTCGACCTCCCGTACTTCATCCTCTCGCCGGACTGGGTCGCAGAGGTACTTTCACCATCCACCGCCGCACTCGATCGAGGCCGCAAGCTCGGCGTCTACGCGCGCGAGGGCGTCTCCCACGTGTGGTTCGTCGATCCGATCGTCCAGACCCTCGAGGTCCTGCGACTCGATGGCAGCTCGTACCGAGTCGCGATGGTCGCGACAGGCGACGCCCGCGTGCGTGCCGAGCCGTTCGACGCGATCGAGCTCGACCTCGCGATCCTCTGGCAGCGCTGACGGTCAGGGGATCACGAACGAGACCTTCGTGGTCTTGCCGGCGTTGATGACGACCTTCCGCGTCACCGGCCGGTGCGTCGGGTTCTTGAACGTCAGCGTGTACGTTCCGGCCGGCAGCTCGAGGTCCGCGAACGGCGTCTCGCCGAGCTTCCTGGCGCCGTTGTAGACGACGGAGTAGGGCGTCGTGCGTGCGGTCAGGCGCCCGACCTTCGGGCGGGGCGTGGTCGTGCTGACCTTCTTCCGGAACGCGATGTCCTGCACGCGGTCGACGCCCTTCTCGAGGTCGACCTGGCGCGTCTCCGGCGCGTAGCCCTCGAGCGTGGCGCGGACGGTGTAGTGGCCCGGCGCGAGCGCGAACTTCGCGGGGTCCGCGCGCGTCTCCCCGTCGATCGTGACCTCGCCGCCCGGCGGGTTCGTGCGGATCTCGAGGTACGTCAGCCGCTCGGCGGCGTCGATCGTCACCGTCGGGGCAGGCGCGTCGGCGGGCGGAGGCGCGGCGTCGACCTCGACGGGCGCGGGCGCGGCGTCGATCGGAGGCGCGACGGCCACGCGCGGCGCGTCGGGCGGCGGCGCGGCGTCGGGCGGCGCGGAGGAGCTCGAGCGCATCGCGAGCGCGATGACGAACGACAGCACCGCGAGCCCGACGAGGCCGCCGATCGCGAGCGCGGTCCGCGCGCGGCGGCGCGGCACCCGCGCCGTGACATCGGGGTAGGGGCGGGCCCCCGAGGCATCCATCGCGGCGTGCCCCCCCGGCGGGGTGCGGCGCACCGCGAGCGGCGGCGGCGGCGGCGGCGGGGCGAGCAGCGTCGGCAGTGCGGCCGGGCCGCCCGCGACGACCGGCCGGAACGCACCGTCCTTCACGGTCGTCTCGTTGATGGTGTCGTTGCCGACCGTCGCGCCGTCGCGGTCGGTCGTCTCGCTCGCGGCGCGCACCGACGGATCGATCACCGTCTCGGTCTGGAACCGCGGCACGGGCTTGGGCACCGTCATCTCGCGGCTCGGCCTCGGCTGTTGCTCGCCGGTCGTGCGCACGACGTCGATCGTCTCGGCGCTCTCCAGCAGGTCGTCGCCGGTGATCACGCTCGCCGCGATCAACGCCGGCGGCGGCGTGGCGGTCCCGGCGGCCCTGCCGCCCGAGTCCGACGTACCCCCCCGGATGTCCTCGGTGGGGGGGATCGCGCGCGTGCCGATCGATACGCCCTTGTTCGGGATCGCGGCGTGCT
>JAEUJX010000773.1 GCA_016794545.1 Myxococcales bacterium | reverse complement strand
CGGGATCCCCGCGCGCACGTCGATCGGGCCCGGCGCGAACTTCCGTGCCTCGGCGACCTTCATGCCGATCCGCAGGTTCGCGAGGTCGCCGGGCGGCACGACGTGGGCGCCGAAGAACTCGGCCGTGAGCACGTGGTACGGAACGTACTCGACGATGCAGTTGCGCTCGAGGCAGTCGAGCTTGACCTTCCAGCCGCTCGACTCGCTCGCCCACGTGGTCTCGGGCTGACCGAGCGAGTCCCTCGTGATCGTCGGCTCTCCCCACGCCTTCGATAGCGTGTCGCGCGCGCTCTGGCCCTGGACGATCGCCACGATCGTCGCGACGGTGCCGTTATCGACGCGGACCTCGAGCTTGACGTCGCCCACACCGGAGTCGAGCACCAGGTGCTCGCGGACGCCCTTGTGATCCTCCTTGAGCGCGGGCACCAGCTTCTTGGCCTCCGCGACGCTCATGCCCGGCTGGATCTTGCCGAGGCCGCGCGGCGGCTCGATGGTCGGCCCGAAGAAGTCCGTGGTCGCCGCGGGCGCGGAGCTACAGGCGACGAGCGCCGGTAACAGGTACGCCGACCACGAGGACCGCATCGCCTACATGTTTACCGCGAGAGCGCCCGGAGCGCATCGGCGAGGATCGTCAGGGCCGACCGCATCTCCGTCTCCGACAGGAACGCGTACGCGATGCGGAAGCCGTGGAGGTGCGCCCGGCCGAGGAAGGCCGCGCTCGCATTCGAGACGTGCACGCCGCGCCGGGCGAGGTGCGATTCGAGCGCGGGCAGATCGATCGAGCGCGGGATCTCGAGCCACAGCGTCGGGCCGCCGCCGGGCCGCGTCCACCGCACGCTCTCCGGCATCAGCTCGTCGAGTGCGGCGAGGCACGCGGCATAACGCGTGTCGAGCGCGCGCTGCAGCGCTTGCAGGTGGGTGTCGTAGTAGCCGCGGTCGAGGAACTCGGCGACGACCGCCTCGGTCAGCCACGCGTTGCCGAGCGTCGAGAGCCGCTTCATCGCGACGAGCGTGGGCACGAGCTCCGGCGAGGCGGCGACGAAGCCGATGCGCAGCGACGGCAACAGCTTCTTCGTGAACGAGTTCACGTAGAGCACGTTCTTGCCGCCGAGCATGCGCAGCATCGGCCGGTACTCGCCGTCGCTCATCATGTCACTGCCCCAGTCGTCCTCGAGCACCGCGACGCCGTGCTTCGTGCACAGCTCGAGCACGCCGCGGAGCTCCGCGCTCGTGTACGAGTAGCCGGTCGGGTTGTGGAAGCTCGTGATCAGATAGGCGAGCGAGGGCCTGGTCGCGAGCACGCGATCCCAGTCGGCGAGGTCGATCCCCTTGAACGGATCGAGGTGCAGCCCGACCAGATCGTTGCCGTGGCTCTCGAACAGCAGCTTGGCGTAGCCGTAGACCGGCGACTCGCACGCGACGCGCTTGGTCGCGAGCGAGCGCGCCACGATGTCGAGCGACTGCTGCGAGCCCGTCGTGATCACGACCTCGTCGGCCTCGACGTCGAAGCCGCGCGCGGACAGCCGCTTCGCGATCGCCTCGCGCAGCGGACGATATCCCTGGGCCTCGTACTGCGCCGGCATGCGCTCGCGCAGCACCGAGCGCGCGCACTCCGCGATCCGCTCGGTCGGCAACAGCTCGGGATCGATGAACACGGTCGACAGCGCGGTCACGCCGCGTCCCGGGAGGTCGGGCCGCTGGAGCGGCGGCGGCACGAGGCGCGGCAGCGGTGCGGACAGGATCGGCTCGGGCGCGACCAGCCGCGTGGCGGAGAGCACGAACACGCCCTCGCGCTCGCGGGCCTCGACCAGGCCGCGCGCCACGAGCTCGTCGTACGCGGCCTGGGCGGTGTTCTTGGACAGTCCGAGCTGTCTCTCGAGTGCACGCACGGGCGGGAGTCGTGCACCGGCCGGCAAGGAGCCCGACGAGATCTCGCGCTGGACACTCGCGACGATGTCGGCGGCGGTCGCCCGACGCGCACCTGTCGCCACGTGCAGACCTACATACGGCGCTCGGGACATGGCCGGGTGATACCCGCACGGCGGGACCCGGTGAAGGGACAACGGCGGGCGGGCGGGCGGGACAGACGTCTGTTACGATGGTTGGCGGTGAGATTCCTGGCGATCGTGGTCGCTGGCCTGGGGGTCCTCGCACCTTCGGTGACCTGGGCGGACGGCGAGTCCGCGGAGACCTTCCGCGCCCGTGGCGAGCAGCTGGCCAAGGACGGCCGCTACTCGGAGGCGATCGATGCGTTCAAGCAGGCCGAGCGCATGGAGCCGCGCGCCCGGCACTCGTGCCTGATCGCGCTCGCGTACACGCGCCGCGAGCTGTGGCCGCAGGCCGAGATCTTCCTCGAGCAGTGCGAGTCGCGCGCCACGCCCGCCGATCCGCTCCCCGAGTGGGTGCCGGTGGCCAAGCAGCAGCTCGCCGAGCGGCTCGCGGCGGTCAACGTCGCGCGCGTCGAGCTCCGGGTCGAACCGCCGGGCACCGACGTGAAGCTCGCGGTGTCGTCGTTCGCGCCCGACGAGCTGTTCTCGCCGCGCGCGATCCACCTGCCCCCGGGACGGCACGTCGTGATCGCGACGGCCAAGGGCTACAACGACGCGCAGAAGACCGTCGAGGTCTCCGACAAGTCGCCCCAGACCGTGACGATCACGATGCTGCCGATCGACGACAAGAAGGTGGTCGACCCGGGCGGTGGCGGCGGCGGCGGCGGCGGCGTGGTGACACCGGCACCGACGAAGAGCAAGATTCCGCTCGCGGTCATGGCGACCGGCGGCGGCATCGTCCTCGCCGGCGCGGCGCTGCACCTGTTCTACTACCGGCCCGCGCGCGAGGACCTCGCGACGACCAAGAACCTGATGGCGTACAACGGGCCGCTCACCGACCGGTGGCGCACGCGCCGCGCGGTGACGATCGGCGTCTACAGCCTCGGGGCCGCGACGGTACTGACCGGCCTCATCCTCGGTGTCACCGTGTTCAAGAAGCAGGAGTCGGGCCCGCAGGTCTCGGTGACGCCGACCGATGGTGGCGGCATGGTCAGCGTCGGGTGGTCGCTGGGTGCGCCGAGCGCGCGAGGCGGCCGGTGAGCGCCGCCGCCGACAGCAATCCACCCGGCGAGCTGTACTGCACGGCCTGCGAGAAGACGTTCCACACCGGCGAGCGCTGCCCGACCGACGGCACGCGTCTCCTGCGCCTCAAGGCGCGCATCGATCCGTTCCTCGGCCGCGACCTCGACGGGCGCTACACCGTGCTCGAGAAGCTCGGCTCCGGCGGCATGGGCGCGGTGTACCGCGCGGAGCAGCACTCGGTCGATCGCGAGGTCGCGATCAAGGTGATCAACTCGACGCTCGTCAGCGAGCCCGAGGTGATCAAGCGTTTCCTCCGCGAGGCCAAGCTCGCGACGCGGTTCTCGCACCCGAACGCCGTGACGGTGCTCGACTTCGGTCAGACCGAGGACGGCGTGTTCTTCCTCGTGATGGAGCTCGTCGCCGGGCGCACGCTCGACGAGGTCATCAAGTCGGAGAAGGTGTTCAAGGCCGAGCGCCTCGTGCGGATCGGCATCCAGATCTGCGACGCGCTCGAGGGAGCGCACGCGCTCAACATCATCCACCGCGATCTCAAGCCCTCGAACATCATGCTGCTGTCGACCGGCCGCGACTTCGTGAAGGTGCTCGACTTCGGCCTCGCGAAGTCGACCGCCCCCGACCAGACGTCGACGACGATGACCGGCGCCGGCGCGGTGGTCGGCACGCCCGCGTTCATGCCGCCCGAGCTCGCGACCGGCGAGCCGTGCGACGCCCGGAGCGATCTGTACTCGCTCGGCGTGGTGCTCTACCTGCTCGGCTCGGGCCGCCTGCCGTTCGTCTCCGAGTCGGTCCACGAGCTCCTGGCGATGCACGCGAGCGCGGACCCCGCGCCGCCGATGACGGGCGTGCCCGCGAAGCTCGCGCGCGTGATCGACAAGCTGATCGCGAAGAACCCGGGGAGCCGGTACCAGAACGCGCACGAGGCCCGCGAGGCACTCGAGGACGCGCTCGTGACCACCACGCCCGCGGCCGGCGTGCCGGTCTATCCCGACGACACGAACCCGAGCCTCGGGCCGTTCCCGGCGACGACGCAGCAGTTCGCGCACCTCGAGACGCCGGTGCCGCCGTCGCTCGTCGCGGAGCAGTCGGCGCGATCGCGCCAGAAGCCGAGCACCACGGCGATGCAGAAGATCATGACGGGCGAGACGATGCTCGCGTCCGCGGCGGTGGCTCCGGCGTCGTCGCCCTCGAGTGTCTCCTCGCAGCCGGGCCTCGCGTCGGAGCCGGGGCTCGCGCCGCGGCGCTCGCGGGCGCCGCTCTACGCGCTCGTCGGCGGCGGCCTCGCCGTGGCGGTCGCCGTGATCGTGTTCGCCACGCGCGGCGGAGACCAGACCGAGGCGACGCCGCCGGCCGAGCCCCCGGTCGTCGAGTCCGTGCAGCCCCCCGCAGCCGATCCGAAACCGCCCGCCGTGCCCGAGCCCCCGGTCGTCGAGTCCGTGCCGCCCGCCGCGGATCCGAAGCCGCCCGCCGCCGATCCGACGCCGCCCGCCACGACCGAGCCGAAGCCGCCGACCAGGACGACGAAGGGCTCGCGGGGCTCGAAGGGGACGAAGGGCACGACGACCTCCACCGGAGCGGGATCCGGAGCCCAGACCAAGCCGCCGGAGAGCGGGACCTCGACCAAGCCACCCGCGGGGGCCGGGAGCGGCTCCGCGAAGCCTCCGGCGCTCCCGTTCTGATGACGCTCCGCGCGCTCGCTCTCTTGCTCGGGCTCGGCGGCTGCTTCTCGAAGCCGTCGTTCAGCGGCCGTGATGCGGGTCCGGGCAGCGACACCGGCGGCGGCGAGATGGGCGGTGGCGACGACGCGATGATCGACGCGATGCTCGATGCACCGCCGGATGGCCCGATGCCGCTCCAGCTCGCGCTCGCGAGGATCTCCGCGGGCGGGCGGCACGTGTGCGCGATCGGCAACGACACGCGGCTGTGGTGCTGGGGCGACAACGACTACGGGCAGCTCGGCGGCAGCGCGATGACCATGACGGGCGATCCGGTGCTCGCGAGCACGACGATGACCGACGGATGGACCGACGTCGCCGCGGGGACCGATCACACGTGCGGCATCCGCAGCGGCACCGTGTACTGCTGGGGTCGCAACGACTCCCGCGAGAGCCGGCCGACCCAGGCTGGGCCCGCCGTGACGATGAGTGCGGTGACGCTGACCGGCACGCCGATCAAGGTGTACGCCGGCAACTCGATCTCGTGTGCGATCATGGCCGACGAGACCGCGTACTGCTGGGGCTCGATCAACCTCGGTGCCGGTGGCTCCGGATCGCCGGTCACGCAGCTCGTCGCGAGCGCCACCGCCTCGGTCACCGCGTGGTCGACGATCGGGCTCGGCGACGATCACGCGTGCGCGATCGCCGGAGGTGCCGGCGCTGACACGGGCCGGTTGTTCTGCTGGGGCGGCGACGCGCACAACGGGCTCGGGCACGACACGGCGGTGAACAGTCACCGGACGTTTGCGATGCCGGCGGAGACCCGCGAGTCGTCCCTGAACGGCGCGCGTTATCGTTCCGTCGATGCGGCCGAGCACGTGACGTGTGCCGTGAAGAGCACGCGCGAGCTGCACTGCTGGGGCTCGTCGGGCCAGTACCACACGCTCGGCGCCCCCGACGACAGCCTCGACGTCGCGATCGACTCGATGACCGTCTGGGAGGACGTCTCGGTCGACAGGACGTTCGCCTGTGCGCGCAGGACGACCGGCGCGATCTATTGCTGGGGCAACAACCAGGACGGCGCGATGGGCCAGGGCGACTACGAGCCGCAGCGGTCCAGTCCGGTCCTCGTCAACGTCCATGGCCTGACGAGCGGGATGACCGCGCTCGCCACGGGTGAGGGCTTCGCGTGCGTGCTCGACCCGAACGCGAACTCGTGGTGCTGGGGCGCGAACCGCCAGGGCGAGCTCGGAAACCGCGAGATCGCGACGAAGGACGTGCCATCGCGCGTGCTGTTGCCGACGCTCGGGACGAATGATGTCGTCAGCAAGCTCGTCGCCGGTGACGACTTCAGCTGCGCGCTCGTCGGGCCCGCGTCCGGCGGCGCGACCGCGTATTGCTGGGGCAACAACAAGCAGCTTCAGGTCGATGCGCTGACGAGCACGGAGAGCGAACCCGTGCCGAAGGCGCCGTTCGGCGCGGGGACGTCGTTCGTCGAGATCGCCGCCGGCCAGATGCACGTGTGTGGGAGGCACGGGAGCGGCGCCACGGTGACGTGCTGGGGCGACAACTCCTCGTCGCAGCTCGGCCGGACGGGCCCGGCGGGGATGAATCCGATCGCGATGCCGAGCACCCAGCCGTGGACCGCGATCGGCGCCGGGAGCCGCGCGAGCTGCGGGATCGCCGACGGCGAGCTCTGGTGCTGGGGTGCCGTGCCCGGTTCGACCACGCAACCGATGCGGGCTCCGTACGGACGGACGCCGAGCGGCGCGTCGTGGCAATCGATCTCCATCGGCTCGCAGTTCGCGGTCGGGGTCGCGACCGAGGTCGGGCAGACGATCCCGAAGCTGTACGCATTCGGTCTGCAGTGCGAGTCCGGCCTCGGCGCGAGCGGGACGCAGATGGCGTCGAACCCGCTCTCGCTGCGGCGCGGGCTGTCTGCCGGGGACGAGTACGCGACGATCCTCGTTGCCGCGGCGCAGCACAACGGCCACCACACCTGCATCCACTACACGACGGCGGACGCGCCCACGACGGCGCGCGTCACGTGCTGGGGCCTCAACAGCAGCAACCAGGTGAACCAGGGCGATGCGAGCTGCGCGGCGTCCACCGCCGATCAGACGGTGACCACCTGGCGAATGCCGGTGTTCGGCACCCAGTCGATCGCGACGGCCGCCGATCACAGCTGTGCGCTCGCGGCGAACAACGCCCTGCAGTGCTGGGGTGGCAACACGGCGCACGAGCTGTCCACGCGCAGCGTCAGTAACCCGGGAATTCCCGCACAGGTGCCGCCCCTGAGCGCGGGCCCGTGGTCGGTCGTGGCCACGGGCAGCCTGCACACCTGCGTGATCCATGACGATCGGAAGGCCGTGAGCTGCTGGGGCGAGAACCGCCACGGCCAGCTCGGTGATGGCACCCGCTTCCGTCCGACGGCCGTCGCGTCGGGGCTCGTCCTGCCCTAAAAGCTGGTACGGTTCCCGCCGATGTCGGATCGCCGCTTCGCGCTGACGCCGGGCAAGCGTGTCCTCTACCTGACGAAGGATCCCGAGAAGATCCGGCAACAGCTCGCCGGCACGCTCACGCTGTCGATGGCGGAGCTGTCGCCCGACGAGCTGCTCGACGACATCAACACCGACGCGATGACGCCGGCGTGGGTGTGCTTCGACTACGACCCGGCCGACATCGCGCGCAACGCGTACGCCGGGCTGATCGTGGGCGGGCAGCGGCTGATCCCCGCGAACGCGCTCGTCGACGCCGGCTTCGAGGTGATCGTCGCTGGCGCGCAGAAGGGCGTCGGCTCGAGCCGCGAGACCGCGGCGCAGTGCGAGGTGTTCTCGGGATCGCGGCTCGCGATCGCGAGCTCGTTCTCGCCGATCCACGCGCGCAACAACATCAACATCGGGCAGCTGATGGGCGACCACGGCGTGCTGCGGCGGCTCGAGGCCGGCGAGTCGATCGCGCTCTCCGAGTTCACGCAGGGCCAGGACGCGATCACGGCGCTGATCATCGAGAGCGGCGGGTTGCTCCCGTTCTGCGCGCGGCTGGACCGGGGCGAGATCCGCGTGCCCGCGACGGGCACCGGCGCCCGGCCGATGAACCTCACCGAGAAGATCCTCGCGGCGAAGCTGCTGCCGGGCCAGGGCGAGCACGTGAAGCCCGGCGACGCGGTGCTCGTGAAGGTCGACGCGGGCTACTCGCACGAGTTCACCACCGCGCAGGTCGACTTCTTCCTGAAGGCCGAGTACGGCGACGGCTACGCGGTGAAGAACCCGGCGAAGTTCGCCGTGTTCGAGGACCACCTGATCTACGCGACCGGCGTCGCGTCGATGGCGAAGTTCGCCGACAAGATCGGCAAGCTGCGCGACGTGCAGCGCGAGTTCGCGGCGCGCACCGGCGTGCGGAACTACAGCGCCGTCGACGGCGTCTCGCCGGGCATCTGTCACCAGGTCGCGCGCGAGCAGTTCATCGACCCGGGCGACTTCGTCCAGGCGACCGACAGCCACACCTGCATGGGCGGCGCGTCGGGCGCGCTGTCGTGGGGCGTCGGCGCGACGGAGTACGCCGCCCTCCTCCACTGGGGGTTCACGCCGATCGCGGTGCCCGAGTCGATCCGGTTCGAGCTGACCGGCGATCTCCGGCCCGGCGTCACGGCGAAGGACGTGATGCTGCACATCCTCGCGACCTACGCGAAGCGCGAGCAGACGCTGAACCGCGTGATGGAGTTCGGCGGCGAGGGCCTGTTCCGGCTCGCGCCCGACGAGCGCGCGACGCTCGCGAACATGGCGACCGAGTGCTCGGCGCGCGGCGCCGTGATGGAGGTCGACGACACGATGCTCCAGTGGATCGCGGCGCGCCGCCCGGGCGTGTCGATCGAGGCGCTCCGCGCGAAGGTGGTGACGCCGGATGCCGGCGCGCACCACGACGGCGGCGTGCACACGATCGACCTGGCGACGATCCGGCCGATGGTCGCGACGCCGGGCGATCCGGATCGCGGCATCGCGAGCGATCCGAAGAACGGCGCGCTGATCGGCGAGATCGGCAGCGTCCCCGTCACGATCGCGTACGGCGGCTCGTGCACCGCGGGCAAGCGCGACGACATCGACATGTACGCGCGCGTGATGGCCGATGCCGAGGCCGCCGGCAAGCGCGTCGCCGACGGCGTCAGCTTCTACCTCCAGTTCGGCTCGCAGGACGTCGAGGCGTACGCGAAGGCGAAGGGCTACACCGAGCTGTTCGAGCGCACCGGCGTGAAGGTGATCAAGCCGGGCTGCGGCGCGTGCATCGGCTGCGGCCCGGGCGTGTCGGAGCGCGCCGATCAGGTCTCGGTCTCCGCGATCAACCGCAACTACAAGGGCCGCTCCGGCCCGGGCCGCCTGTACCTGGCCTCGCCGCTCACCGTCGCCGCCTCCGCGGTCGCCGGCGAGATCGTCGAGTACCGGGACGGGATGTTCGCGGCGAAGAAGTAACGCTGGTAGCGTTGGGACGTGGCCCCAGCGAACGCGAAGAAGCCCGCCCCGAACCAGGCGAAGGCCAAGGCGAAGCCCGCGGCCGCGAAGCAGACGAAGCGCGCGGCCCCGAAGCAGCCGAAGCGCGCGGCCCCGAAGAAGGCCGCCCCGAAGAAGGCGGCCCCGAAGAAGGCCGACCCGAAGAAGGCCGACCCGAAGAAGGCCGACCCGAAGAAGGCCGCGCCCCGGCAGGCCCCCGCCCGGCGGGCCTCGATCAACAAGCCGATCCCGACCCAGGGCACGACCGCGCCGGCCGGCGGCGGCGCACGCGTCGTCGAGATCCTCGAGGACGAGCAGCCGATCGATGCGCTGCGCCGGTTCCTCGCCACGATCGATGGCGTCGCGACGGTGATGCAGGGCCAGGTCGCGCTCGGCTCCGCGCAGCTCATGCTCCTGCCGATCGCGCGCGAGCACCGGGGCGGAGACGAGGTCAAGGAGCTGCTCGACCTCGTGCTGTCGCGGTGGACCGACTTCCCCGACCCCGCCGGGTTCCACGCGCAGGAGTTCCTGCGCAACGCCTTCGCCGCCGTCGGCGACGATCCGGAGCGCATCGCGAAGCTCGTGCAGCTCGTCCCCGAGGACGCGAGCGCCGAGCTCCGCTTCAACATCGCGTGCGCGTATGCCGTGATCGGCACGAAGGCCGCGATGCTCCAGGCCCTCGCGGCAGCGCTCGACGCGGGCGCGACGGCGTCCCAGGTCCGGCGCGACGCGGACTTCGACGCCTACCACGGCGATCCCGAGCTCGAGCGGGTGCTCGAGGGTGCGGCCGCGCCGATCATCCCCGTCGACGTTCGCCCGCACGTCGTCCCCGTGCGCTCCGCGCTCGAGTCCCTCGTCGCGACGCTGAAGGAGTACGGCGAGCAGTCGCAGCTGTCGCCGCCGGCCTCGCTCGACAACATCCTCGCGACCGAGCGCGCGCGGCGCATCCAGCTGCCGAATGACTACCGCGCGCTGCTCACGCTCGCCGATGGCATGAAGATCTGGGACAACGAGTTCTTCGGCACGCGCGACTACCGCTCGGAGACCGAGCTCGCGCGGCGCGCGCGCGCCTACATCGAGGAGTCGGCGGGCTACGGGGCGACCGGCATCGACGAGTGCATCCCGCTCGCGAACTGGGGCCAGCCGAACGACTGGCTGCTCTACGACCCGCGCGGCACGATCCGCCGCGGCGAGCCGGGCTACGTGCTGATGCTCAACGCCGACGAGCTGCCGCTCGACGATCTCGTCGCGGCGCTCCAGCGGCTCGAGTCGATCGCGAGCGACATCCTCGGGACCAACTAGGTCTTCTTCTTCCGCTCGTGCTTTCGCTCGGGCTTGTTGTCCTCGCCGCCGATCCAGCCCTTGCGGCGGAAGAAGTAGAGGATCCCGCCCGCGACGCAGGCCATCAGTAAGAGCGCGAACGGATAGCCCCAGAACCAGTCGAGCTCGGGCATGTGCTTGAAGTTCATGCCGTAGACACCGGCGATGAACGTGAGCGGCAGCATCACCGTCGAGATCAGCGTCAGCGTCTTCATCACCTCGTTCATCCGGTTCGACTGGACGCTGAGGTAGGCGTCGAGCGCGGACGTGACGAGATCGCGGTAGCCCTCGGCGATGTCGCCGATGCGAAGGAAGTGGTCGTAGACGTCGCGGTAGAACGGAATGGCGTCGGCGGGGATCTCGCCGAAGTCGCCGCGTGACAGGCGCAGCAGGATCTCGCGCTGGTGGATCGACATGCGCCGGAGGTCCTGGAGCGTGCGCTTGAACCCCAGGATCCTCGCGAGGACCTTCCTGCCCCGCGGTGTGCCGGCCTTCGCGAGGACGTCGATCTCGAGCTGCTCGATCTCGGTGTCGAGCTGATCGATGACGGGGAGGTAGCGATCGACGGCGCGGTCGAGCACCGCGTGCGCGAGCCATGCGATGCCCTTCTGCATGACGCGCGGCGAGTGGTCGAGCTCGGTGCCGACGTCGTCGGAGACGAGGCCGTCACGGTCGTGCGTGACGAGCCAGTTGTCGCCGATCACCACGTCGATCTCGACGAGCTCGAGCTTGTCCTTCTTGCGCGAGGTGATGCCGTGGACGATGACGTAGAGGTACTCGTCGAAGTCGTCGATCTTGGGCTGGTGGCGCGGCCCCCACACGTCCTCGATCGTCAGCGGATGGAACTTCAGGATGTCCCGGAGCAGCTCGTCGGCCTCGGGGGAGTGGCGCTCGAGGTCGACCCAGACGCGCTTGTTCGCCGCGATCGCCTCGCGGATGTCCGCCAGCTTCGTCGTGGCGACGATCTTCTCGCCCTCCAGGATCCGCGCGAGCACGGATCGTTGATATCAGGTCGGCAGGATGTGTGCGCCGCTGCCGCGCACCTGACGCACGATCTCCTTCAGGATCCTGGTCAGGCTGGCGGAGTCCTGGCCCTTGCGGACCATCGGGCGGCCGGGCGCGACCGACTCGGCGTCGTCGCCCTCCCAGCCCGAGAGGAACACGACGCGATCGGCGAGCTGCGGCTTGTTCGCGATGATCCAGCGGTAGACGTCGGCGCCGTTGCCGTCGTCCATGTGCCAGTCGAGGACGATCGCGTCGAAGTCTTCGGTCGCGAGCAGCGTGATCGCGCCGTGGCCGCTCTCGACGCGCGTCACGGCGTAGGACTCTCCCAGCAGGTCGCCCATCACCATGAG
>JAEUJX010000588.1 GCA_016794545.1 Myxococcales bacterium | reverse complement strand
CACGCTGATCGCGGCGGCCACGCTCGCGAGCTCCATCGCGCGCTCGATCGCCACGCCCGCCGCGAGCGCGAGCGCGACCGTCGCGACGACCGTGTCGCCCGCGCCGGTGACGTCGAACACTTCCTTCGCGAGCGCCGCGACGTGGAAGTCGGGCCGGCCCGCGCGATACAGCGTCATGCCATCCGCGCTCCGCGTCACGAGCAGCGCCGCGCCATCGAGCTCCGGCAACAGCGCCGCCGCCGCGCCGGCCGGATCGTGCGCGCCGCCGACCTTCGCCACCTCGAGCTCGCTGAGGTTCGGCGTGATGTAGCTCGCTCCCCGGTAGATCGTGAAGTCGCGCTGCTTGGGATCGACGATCACCGGCAGCCGCGCGCGCTTCGCCGCGGTGATCGCGTGCTGCGCGACCGCCGTCGTGATCACGCCCTTGCCGTAGTCCGACAGTACGATCGCCTTGCACGTGGAGATGCGGTCATCGATCGCGCTCGTCACGTGAGCCACGAGGTCCTCCGAGAGCGGGTTCCGCTTCTCGTCGTCGACGCGCACGATCTGCTGCTGCTGCGCCACGAGCCGCGTCTTCCGGCTCGTCGGACGCCCGGCATCCGGTACGAGCGACGCGATGATCTCGTGCCTCGCGAGCTGCTGCCCGAGCGTGGCCGCCGTCTCGTCCCGCCCCACGACGCCGACCAGGAACGCCGATCCGCCGAGCGCCTTGATGTTCGCCGCGGCGTTCGCCGCACCGCCGAGCCGGAGGTCGCGCGACCTCACCTCGAGCACCGGCACCGGCGCCTCCGGCGAGATCCGCGCGACGTCGCCGCGGAGGTACTCGTCCAGCATCACGTCGCCGACCACGAGCACCCCATGCCCCCGGAGCTGCTCCACGAGGGCGCGCAGGTGCTGCATCGAGTCCCTTGGTAACCCGGCTCGGATCCCGATGCAAACCCGCGACCCTGCAGGCGCGGTCCGTTCGACCGGTCAAGTTGCTGTGACTCGGGTGTCTCGATCCGAGGGCTTGCGAGCCTTCGCGTGCGGACAAACACAGGAAATGGCTGACCGCCGCGCTGGCACCTGGCGTGCTTCGGGTCACCCGCATGTCCGTCATACCCGCGGTAGGTGTCGGGGCTGCGGCCTTCGCCGCACTGTCGCTCCTCGAAGGGTGCACCCATTCCTGTACGGCACGGGGCTGCGAAAGCGGTGCCGACCTGAGGGTCTCGTACCCGTTCTCGGCGACCGAGACCCTCGCGGGTGGGACGCTCCGCGTCTGCCGGAACGATCGCTGCAACCTGGACAACATCATCGCGTCGGGCGCCGGCCTGGCGCTGGCGTTCCCTGTGGATACGCATATCCGGATGTCTGCGGGGTTCTACGATCTGGAGCTGACGGTGCACGTCGATCCGTCGAGCGTCATCCCGTTGAAGGACGGGGACGCCTACTCCGTCGAGCTCCGCGACCGCAACGGCGTCGTCGTGGCGAGCAAGGAGTGGCAGGCCGACTACACCGAGACGTATCCCAACGGCGAGGACTGTGACGAGGAGCCCTGCAGGTTCGTCGACCTTCGGTAAGGAGCCACCAATCCGCTCGGTCGAAGTGAGCGCACGATCTCAAAAAAGCCTACACGTCACGATGTGGCACTCGATGTGCTATCGAGGACCGAATGAGTGCGACCGCCGTCTTCGACGACACCAATGCGCACGCGAGGTGATGCGATGGGACCCATCAACCGAATCACGGCCGCGGCCGCTGCGCTCGCGCTGCTCGACGCCTGCCTCCCGGCCTTCTCGTGCGACAACGCCGCTTGCATCGACGGCGCCGAGATCGTGCTGCCGTACACCGCGCCGATGGCGTCCCTCGAGGGCGGCCGGGTACACGTGTGCCGGGGCGACGTGTGCAGCGACGCCGTGACCGGTGCGGTCACGTTTCAGTTCAGCGTCAATGATCTGGAGATCACGAGCGCGTTCTTCCAGGACTCGACCCTCCGGATGACCGTTCCGTCGGCGGGGAAGCCGCTCGGGGACGGCGACGTCTACACGGTCGAGCTGCGCGATAACGCCGGCACCGTCGTCGCGAGCAAGCAGTGGGTGGCGGTCTATCAGGACCTCGATCCCAACGGCGAGGACTGTGGCCCGCACTGCCGCTTCGCGCACCTGGAGTGAGCGGAACGCGCGACCGGATCACGCCAGCGCCGCGACGAGGGCGGGCCAGTCGCCCGCGTAGCCGAGGACGTGCTCGCAGCCGGCGGCCCGACCGGCCGCGAGGTCGCTCGGCTTGTCGCCGATCAGCGCGCAGGCCGCGAGGTCGAGGCCGAGGTCGCGCGCGGCGTCCTCGAGGAGGCCGGGGGCGGGCTTGCGGCAGCGGCAGCCGGCGTCGGGCGCGTGCGGGCAGTAGTACGCGCCGGCGAACGTCACGCCGCCCCGTGCGAACACCTCGATGACCCGCGCGTGGACCGCGTCTGCCTCGGCCTGCGCGATGAGGCCGCGGCCGATGCCCGACTGATTCGAGATGATCACGAGCTTCCAGGAGCGCTGGAGCGCGCGCAGGGCGTCGATCGCGCCGGGCAGCGGCTCGACGAGCGCCGGGTCCCGCGGATAGCCCGTATCGACGATCAGCGTGCCGTCGCGGTCGAGGAACAGGGCGCGGCGTCTCACGAGCGGAGCTTGGCGAGCGTACTGGTCGTCGAGCGGTCGGGCACGAGGTCGACGAGCTCGACGCGGCCGCCGTAGGCCTCGACGATCGCGCGCTCGGGGATCGGCTTTCCCGCGTAGTCGGCGCCCTTCACGTGAACGTCGGGTTTCACGGCCGCGAGCACCTGCTCGGGTGTCGCGTCGTCGAACACGAGGATCGCGTCGACGATCTCGAGCGCCGCGAGCAGCTCGACGCGCTCGGCGCACGGGTAGATCGGCCGGTCGGGGCCCTTGTTCGCGCGCACCGAGGCATCGCCGTTGACGCCGACGACGAGCACGTCGCCGAAGCCGCGGGCGGCGCGCAGCGACTGGAGGTGGCCAGCGTGCAGCACGTCGAACACGCCGTTGGTCCACACGACCGTCCGCTTGCGGGCGCGCTGCGCCTCGCGCCAGGCGACGAGCTCCGGCAGCGTGCGCAGCTTCGCGGGCGCGACCCCGTTGCCGACGACGAGCGCCGGCGACGGTGCGAACGCCTCGTCGAGTACCTCGCACAGCAGGTGGCCGATCAGGATGTGGCACTCCTGGACCCGTGCCGTGACCGACGACGGGACGGCGACGCCGGCATCGCAGGACGCCACGAACGCCGCGCCCTTCGCGCCGGTGAGCGCGATGACCTTCATGCCGAGCTTGCGCGCGGACTCGACGGCCGCGACGACGTTCTTCGACGAACCGCTCGTGGTGATCGCGATCAGCACGTCGCCCGCGGTGCCGAGCGCCTCGACCTGGCGCGAGAACACGAGGTCGTAGCCGTAGTCGTTCGCGATCGCGGTGAGCGCGGACGTGTCGGTGGTCAGCGCGACCGCGGGCAGCGGCCTCCGCTCGATGACGAACCGGCCGACCAGCTCGGCGGCGATGTGCTGCGCGTCGGCCGCGCTGCCGCCGTTGCCGCACAGCAGGACCTTCTTGCCGCCGAGCACGGCGTCGCGCATCAGCTCGGCCGCGCGCGCGATCGCCGCGACATCGAGGCTGTCGTGGACGCGCCGGCCGTCGAGCAGGGCCTGACGGACGAGCCGCTCGACGCTCAACGCGCGACCTCGCTGAGCGCCGGGCGCGCGCCGAGCAGGTCGCGCGCCTCGCGCATCACGGCCTCGACGGGCACGGTGCACGCGGCCGCGTTGCCGACCTCGTGGCTCGGCTTGCCGACCGCGACGTCCTTGCCGTTGTACACGCTGAACAGCGGGATCGAGTAGAGCTTCGGCGAGACCGTGCGGACGCGCGTGCCGATCGGCGCGAACAACGTGGGCGTGTCGCCGAAGAACAGGCCGACGATCGGCGCGTCGACGAGGCAAGCCAGGTGCATCGGGCCGGAGTCGTTCGAGATGACGAGCTTGCACTCGGCGAACAGCACGAGCAGCTCGCGCAGCGAGAGGTCACCGGCGAGCACGTGCTTGCGCGACGTCTTCGCGGTGTCGGCGACGCTCTGCACGTACGGGCGCTCGTCGGGTGCGCCGATGAAGCACACGCGCGCGTTCGGCGTGATCGCGACGAGCTCGTCGGCGACCTGGCCGTAGCGCTCCTTGGGCCACTTGCGCGCCTCGGGCGCGAGGTCCGGCGACGTGTTCGGGTTGATCACGTAGAGCGGCTCGCCGGGGCGAACGCCGAGCTTGCCGAGCTTGCCGCGCAGCTGCGCGCGCTCGAGCTCGCTGATCTGGATCTTCGGGTAGGTGAACCGCTTCGAGAACTCGTTGAAGCCGGTGTAGTAGTAGTCGCCGGTCGCGACGAGGTAGACGAGCGAGAGGAAGATGTCGCTCGTGTGGAAGTACGAGTTGTAGAAGCCGCTGTAGTCGAGCAGCTCGCGGCGCCAGCTCTCCGACGTCAGGTAGAAGCCGGCCTTCGTCGGGATGCCGGCGAGGCTGCCGAGCACGAGCGGGAACTTCGCGAAGAACTCGAGGTCGAGGACGAGGTCGCACTTCGCCTTGCGGAGCGTGCGCGCGACCGAGAGCGTGGTCTTGACGAAGGTCTGCGGGGTCGACGGATCGACGTAGTGGTCGTGGTCCGTCATGCCGAGGATGTCGAGCACGCCCTTGTTCGACTTGAACGTGACGAAGTGCAGCTCGGCGTCCGGGTACTGGTGGCGGAGCGCGGCGAGGCTGCGCGACGCCACGATGATCGACCCCATCCCGAAGAACTTCATCACCACGATCTTCTTGATCGGGCGAGTCCGGGCGAACGGCTTGCCGATCCGGTGCGCCGTCGCGAGCACGCTGCACGCGGCATCGCCCAGCACCCGGTCGAGGCGGCGCATAAGCTCGACGTCCATAGACGGCCTGTGTGCCATGCGCCGGAGCCCCCGGTCAACCAATCAGCAGGTACCCGCCCGACCCCGGGTGATCGACGCTGCGATGAGCGGCAAACCTGCGTAATCCGACGAGAAGAAAGCTGAGACCGCTATGACACGCGGGTCGCGTTTCGGTCGTCTACTTGGGGGGCGCGGCGGGGGTCGGCGGATCGACCGGACGGCCCCACGGCTTGAAGTCGTAGGCGGTCAGGTCGTGCCCGGTGACGGAGCCGGCGTCGAGGTTCACCTGGTGCGTCGCGGTCATCTCGGTGACCGGGTCCGGGAAGTCGATCTGGATCTTCTTGCCGGTCGCCGCGAGGCAGTCGAGCAGCGGCTGGTTGTTCTTCACGGTCGTGTCGATCGGCTCGACGCCGACCTCGACCACCGCCGCGTTGCCATCCTTCTGCTTCTCGAGCTTCACGAGCAGCGCCGCCGCGCCGGTCGGCTTGCCGCGGCCGTGCTTGGCGACGCAGTCACTCACCGGGCCGTCGATCGCGTCGAGCTGCTTGATCAGCTGCCGCTTGAGCTCGCGCTCGATCACGCGCGCCGGCGACACCGGCGCCTCCGCCGAGCCGCTGCCCACCTCGAGCGCCGGGGCCGCGCCGCCACCGCTGCTCGGCACCGGCCGCGTGGGCGTGCGCGCCTGCGGCCCGGCGAGCGGCGGGATGCGCGCGTCGCGCTTGGCCGCGCCACTGCTCTCCACCGGCGCCGCCTCGACGGGCGTGGGCGCCTCGTCGCGCTTCGCCGGCTTCGACGGCGTCGCCTGGGCGTCGTCCATCTCCTGCGTCATCCGCCACAGCATCACACCGGCGCCGATCAGGACGGCAGTGGCGACGATGATGACGGCGAGCCGCACGGCCCCCCGTTTCTGCCATCGTCCGTCTAGCGACGCAAGCGCGCAGCTCGGTAGCGGCGCGTCG
>JAEUJX010000576.1 GCA_016794545.1 Myxococcales bacterium | reverse complement strand
AGGTCACCGACTCGCTCCGGAGGATCGACTGATGGTGCCCTTCCGCTACAACGTCCGCAGTCTGTTCGTCCGCAAGGTCACGACGATCGCGACCGCGGTGGGCATCGCGCTCGTGGTGTTCGTGTTCGCGGCCGCGATGATGCTCGGCGAGGGCGTCACCCGCGCGCTCGCGTCGAGCGGCCGGCCCGATACGGTCATCGTGCTCCGCAAGGGCTCCGATGCAGAGCTGTCGAGCTCGCTCGACCAGGCGACGCTCGGCCTGCTGCGCGGCAACTCGGCGGTCGCGCAGGGCGAGGGTGCCGGCGTGATCGGCGAGGTCGTGATCATCATCACCGCCGAGATCGAGGGCAAGGACGGCCAGATCTCGAACGTGCTGATCCGCGGCACGCAGGCCGATGGCATCAAGTTCCGTCCCGAGATCCGCATCGTGTCCGGGCGTGCGCCGCAGCCCGGCACCAACGAGGTGATCGTCGGCAAGGCGATCGCGGGACGGTTCAAGGGCGTGAGCGAGGGCGGCACGTTCGAGCTGCGCCGCAACCGCCCGGTCCAGGTGGTCGGCACGTTCTCCGCCGACGGCTCGTCGTACGAGTCCGAGGTCTGGGGCGACGTCGACGTGATCCGCACGTCGGTCGGCCGCCAGAGCGCGGTCTCGTCGGCGCGCGTGCGCCTCAACAGCGCGAGCGACTTCGAGACCTACCGCCTCGCGATGGAGGCCGACAAGCGCGCGAATGTCTCGGTGCAGCGCGAAGCCGACTACTACTCCAAGCAGTCGGAGCAGACCTCGGGCTTCCTCGTCGGGCTCGGCACGGTCGTCGCCATCCTGTTCTCGCTCGCCGCGATGATCGGCGCGGCGATCACGATGAACGGCGCGGTCGCGCACCGCACGAAGGAGATCGGGACGCTGCGCGCGCTCGGGTTCTCGCGGATCGCGATCCTGATCTCGTTCGTGTTCGAGGCCCTGTTGCTCGCGCTGCTCGGGGGCCTGGTCGGTCTCGCGTTCGTCCAGCTGCTCGCGCTGGTCTCGTTCCCGGTGATGAACTTCCAGACGTTCTCCGAGATCGTGATCTCGTTCCGCGCGACGCCCGCCGTGATCGTCTCGGCGATGGTGTTCTCTCTCGTCATGGGCCTCGTCGGTGGCCTGTTGCCCGCGATCCGCGCGGCACGAGTGTCACCGGTCGAGGCCATGCGCGGCTGACGACGCACGCCACCAGCGCGCCGCCCAGTGTGCGAGCTCGCGCGCGAGGCGATCGACGAGGGCGGGGTCGGTCGTCAGATCGCCGACCTTGCCGCGCGCGAGCGCCGCGGCTCTGCCTTCGTACGCCGGCCACGGGCGCGCGATCGGCATCCGGCGGGCGACGTCCATCGCCCACACCTCGCCGCGGCACGCAGCCACGCCGCGCAGCTGCGCGAACGCGTCGTCGTTGCAGCGCGCGCACAGGTGCTCGCGAGGACAGCCGCACTGCATGCGGCATGATCGCGCGGACCTCTGATATCACCGGCGCATGGCCCCGAGCGTCCACGGATATCGCCTCGGTGCGTGTCTCGAGCCCGAGCACCCGCACTGCACGATCAGCGATCCGGTGTACGCCGCGGAGGGCCCGCGCGGGCGCTGCGTGATCAAGCACCTGCGGCTCGGGTTCCCGCTCCGCAATGCCTCGTGCGACCGCTGGCGCGACACGATGCGCGCGGTGCAGGCGATCGCGCACCCCGCGGTCGTGCGCGTGCTCGACGCCGGCTTCGCCGAGGACGGCCAGCCGTACTTCGCGATGGAGCACGTCGAGGGCGAGCCCGCCTCCGTGCGCGCGGCGCGCGGACCGACCAGCAGCGCCGAGGTCGGCGCGATCATCACGCGCGCCGCCGAGGGCATCCTCGCGGCCGAAGCAGCAGGCTGCGCGCCCGAGACCGATGCGCGCCACATCATGCTCGGTCCGACGGGAGCCCGGATCTGGAATGTCGGCGTGCATCGCTGGCGCATGTGGGCGGAGAACCTCGTTGCGGGCACGTACACGTGCGGCGGCGGCCAGTACATGCGGCATCCGAATCTGACGCCCGCGGCTGCGAAGGGCCTCCCACCGACGGGCGCGCGGGCCTCCGCGCAGCTCGCGCTGATCGCGTTCAACCTGCTCGCGGCGCGCCCGTACTGGAACGCGGACCTAAATCTGTCCGGATCGCCGTTCGAGATGCTCGCGGAGGTGATCGCGAACGCGGGCCCGCCGCCGAGCGCGCGGAGCCGCGTGCCGCTTCTCGCCGGCTTCGACGCGTGGTTCGCGCGCTGCCTGGCCGAGCAGATCGCCGATCCGCGCGAGGCGGCCCGGACGCTCCCGGTCTGAGCCGGCGTCGACGCGACGGGTGGCGCCGCCGGCTCCTTTGCCGCCGGCTTCGCACGGGCACCCCGTATCCCGATCCAGCGGTTAACCGCAGGATCGGGCGCGTCATGGCCGTGCGAGGGGCTACGCGATCGGCAGGCGGCGATCACGGCGCGAACGAGCGCTCGCGATCGGCGGAGCGGTGTGACGCGGAGGAGCGCGACTTAGCCGCGGCGTGGACGCTCAGTCGCGGCCGATGCGATCGATCTGCCCGCGCTCGACGACGATCGTGTAGCGCGACCCGTAGTCCAGCGCGACGCGCTGCGTGGCGCCGCCGACCGTCACGGTGATGAACCCTTCGCGACCGGGCGTGACGGGGCGGTGCGCCACGCGGGCGTCGCCCTGTGGCAGCGGCTGATCCTCGGCGTCGAGCGCGGTGACCTGCGTTCCGTCGGTGACGACGACACGCGCCTCGGGATATGGAACACAGCGCCGCTGACCCTTGCAGATCGGATCGGCCGCGATGCCCGGGTACACCGGCGCGGTGCCCGCGGCGCACGTGTCGGGCGCGGTTGCGCACGTGGTGATCCGATCGTTGTACTTGTCGCCGTCGTACGAGATGCCGCAGCACTCGTCCTTGGTGTCGAGGACGCCGGCGTGATCGCGCTCGAGCCAGATGACGTGACGTGCGCGCCGCTCGTCCTCGACGAGCTGCCGAATGAACGAGGCCTGGACGGTGACCGGCGGGGCAGGGTCGGCGATGGCCGCGGTGTTCGACGGGACCGGATCGGTCCCGCGCGCTCCGCCACCACAGCCCACGAACAACACGACGGACAAGACGAGCTTCATGGCGCTACAACGCTCCCACCCCCGTGGGCATTCAATCCGCGCAGCAGCGGAAGCCGGTCGAGTAGTCGGAGTGGCCCGTGTCGTGGGCGGTCGTCGCGTAGAGGCAGCCGTTGCCGTTGATCATCGTGTCGACGTAGAAGCCGCCGCGGAACGTGCCGGCCGGCGCCGAGGTCCACTCGTGCAGGTTCCCCATCATGTCGAACACGCCCTCGGCGGTGACACAGCCCGGGTTCGTGCCGGTCCGATCGAGCGACGCCGGCAGCTGGTTCAAGCACGGGTGCCCGAGCTTCGAGTAGATCGACGGATCGGTCGTCATGAAGTACTCGACGGCGGGGTGCTGCGACCGCGCGTCGTTGCACACGCCCGGCATCCGCGTGTTGCCGTACGGGTACGTCGTGTTCGCGGGACCGCGGCACGCGCGCTGCCACTCCGCGTCGGTGCACAGCCGCTTGCCCGCGGCCGCGCACGCGGCGGCGGCCTGTCGGCCGGAGATGTAGCCCTGCGGCACCGCGTTCGCGAGCGAGCGCGCACGCGGTGGCGTCGCGCCGGGGTTCCAGTACGGCGAGGCGCCCTCGAGCGACGCCTCGTGGCGGTCGATGCAGAACGGCGTGGCCGCCGGGATGCGCACCATGCCCGCGGGACAGCCGCCCGTGCCCGGGTCCTCGGCGAGGCACGACGGGTTCGGCAGCGGCTTCGCCGCCGGATCGCACACCGCGGCCGGCGCCGGCAGCGCGCACGCGGCGTCTCCGTCGGGCGTCGCATCGACCGAGGCATCGACGTCGAGCTCGTGGCCCGATGTCGGACCACTGCAGGCCACCGCGAGCACGAGGACGATCGCCGCGCTCCGCATCAGCTCACGCGCGGGTTGTCGCGCTCGAGATCGAGCTTGTCGTGATGCTTCGCGAGGCCCGCCGCAGCCGAGGGGCGCAGCGGGTTGTCATCGCCGTGGTGCTGCTCGTCGTACGCTCGCCACTCCGCGCGCGACCGGCGCCGCCAGTGCCACAGGTAGATGGACACGGCGAGCGCGGTCAGCGCGAGGAGCAGCCGGTACGAGATCACGCCCGGGCGCGCTCCACCGTCACGTCGTTGTCGTTGTGCTGCGTGCCGTTGACGGCCGCGATGATCGCGTCGACCGCATCCTCCGGGACGCGCACGTGGGCGTGCGAGTCGCGCAGGCTGATCGCGCCGATCTTCGACCGGTCGCCGCCGATCGGCCCGGCGAGCAGCGCGCGGAGGTCATCCGCGGTCACGCCGTGCTTCTTGCCCAGGCTGACGAACAGGCGCGCCTGCGCGTCGGTCGACGCGGCGGCCGCCGGTGCCGCCGCCTCGCGCTTGCCGCGCTTGTCGTCGGTCTTGTCGGCCTTCTCGGTCCTATCCGCCTTCTCGCTGCGGTCGGACTTGTCGCGATCGCGGCCACGGCCGCCCTTGTCGCGGTCACGGCCACGACCACCGCGGTCGCGCTTGCCGCTGCGCTCGGTGCGCTCGGCGGGCTCGCCGCGCGGTTCGTCCGCGGACTCGGCCTCGATGGCCTTGGCGGGCGGCGGCTCGGTCGCCGGGCGCGTGGACTTCTCCTCGGCCCAGGTCTCCCAGAACTCGCGCGTCTCGGCGGTCGGCTCCGAGCGCTTGTCGCGCTTTCCCTCCCTCTTCTCGCCCCGCTTCTCACCGCGCTCGCCCTTGTCGGCGCGCTCGAGCGCCGCGCGGGCGACGTCGTCGACCTTCGTGGCCTCGGGCTCGGTGACGGGCGCGACCTCGGCCGGGGCCTCGGTCACGAGCGGCAGCGTCTCGTTGCGGCTCTCGGTCCGGCTCTCGGTCCGGACCTCGCCGCGGTCGCGATCACGCCCGCGGTCGCGATCCCCACGCCCGTCGCGGTCGCGGCGCCGCTCGTCGCGGTCGCGCCACGGACGGCGCTCGCGGTCACCGCGCTCGCCGTGCGTACGATCGCGCTCCGGGCGGTCCATGCGCTCGGCGCTCTCGGTGCGGATCTCGACCCCCGCCTCGGGAGCGGTCGTCTCGGGGACGGTGGCCTCGGGCGCCACAGCCTCGGCGGTCGCCGGCACGATCACGTCGGTGTGCGGGCGATCCGTACGGTCGCGGTCGCGGCGGTCGCCACGGTCGCGGTCACGCCCGCGGTCGAAGCTGCGCGTCTCGCCACCGTCGCGGTCGCGCCACGGACGGCGCTCGCCGCGCTCCTCGCGCGGGCCACGATCCTCGCGCGGGCCGCGATCCTCGCGCGGGCCACGCTCGCCGTCGCGATCGAAGCGACGCGGACGGTCGCCATCGCGGTCGAAGCGGCGCGGACGGTCGCCGTCCTCGCCGCGGGGGCCGCGATCCTCGCGGGGGCCGCGATCCTCGCGATCGCGACGCGGGCGATCCTCGCCGTCGAAGCGGCGCGGGCGATCTCCATCGCGGTCGAACGAGCGCGGGCGCTCTTCACCGCCGGCGCCCTCGCTGCCCTCCGCGGTCCGCTCCGCCGCGCGATCGCGCTTCGGCTTCGTGCGCGTCGTCAGCTTGTCGAGGCGCTCGGCCACCAGGGCAGCGAGCACCTTCTTGCCGTTCGCGGTCTGGTAGAGCTTCTCGAAGATCTTGGTCTCGAGCTCGTTGGCCTGCCTCTGCACGCCGCGGATCAGGATCTGCACCGGATCCGGCGGCTGCGGCACGCCCACGGGCGGCAGCGGCACCTTGAGTTTGCCCTCGAAGATGTCGTCCTTCGGCAGCAGGCGCTCCTCCGGCTTGAGGCCGAAGGTCAGCCGCACGTAGCGGAAGTTGCCGAGCTCGCGCGGGCCGACCAGCGAGAGCGCCGTGCCCTTCTTGCCCGCGCGGCCGGTGCGGCCGGTGCGGTGCACGTAGACCTCGGGCGACTCCGGCACCGAGTAGTTGATCACGTGCGAGAGGTTCGAGATGTCGATGCCGCGCGCCGCGACGTCCGTCGCGCAGAGGAACCGGAGGTTCTTCTGCTTCATGCGGTTCATCACCCGCTCGCGATCGGCCTGCGAGAGGTCGCTCGACAGCGGCTCGGCGTCGAGGCCCTGCTTCTGGAGGTATTTCGCGACGGCGGTGGTCTCGTCGCGCATGTTGCAGAAGATGATCGCGCTCTCCGGCTCCTCGGCGTAGATGATCTTCAGCAGGTCGCGACCGCGCGCGATGCCGCTGACGATGTAGTACGCATGGTGGATGTCCGCGACCGTCATGCTGTCGCGCGACAGCGAGATCTGCTCGGGCGCGACCATGTGGCGGCGCGCGTAGCGCGTGACCTCGTCGGGCATCGTCGCCGAGAACAGGAGCGTCTGCTTCTTCGCCGGCAGCTCCTTCACGACGCGCTCGATGTCCTCGAGGAAGCCCATCGAGAGCATCTCGTCGCACTCGTCGAGCACGAACGTCGTGATCGCGCGCGTGTCGAGCGTGCGGCGGCCGATGTGGTCGAGCACGCGGCCCGGGGTGCCCACGATGACGTGGACGCCGGCCTTGAGGTTCTGGATCTGCTTGCCGATCGGCGCGCCGCCGTAGATCGCCTCGACGATGATGCCGCGGTGCTTGCCGATGTTGGTCAGCTCGCGCGCGACCTGCAGGGCGAGCTCGCGCGTCGGCGCGAGGATCAGCACCTGCGGCGTGCGCTGCGCGGGCACGAGTCTCGACATCGCCGGCAGGCCGAACGCGGTCGTCTTGCCGGTGCCGGTGCGCGACTGGACCAGGAGGTCCTTGCCCTGCGAGACCGGACCATAGACGGCGGTCTGCACGGCCGTCGGCTGGAAGTAGCCCATCTCATCCAGCGACTGCCGGATGTCGGGGTGAAGGTCGAAGTCGTCGAAGCTCGGGGGCTTCGGCGCCGCTTCGATCGTCGGCTCGGTGGAGGCTTCGGTGGTCGACTGCTCAGCAGCCGTGAGTGCCGCGATCGCGGCCTGATCCGCCACACCGTTCTCGTGTGGCACTGTCTCGTTCGTCATCTCGCAAAACCTTGCTGTGTGATTGCTCTCCGAGCTCATCCAGTCGGAGCACTGGTCGGCGCGGGGCGTCCTGGAGATTCGCAGGCACGCGACGACGTCGTCCGTGGCTGCTCCATGGATCCGCTCCGAGGCAAAGCTCGCGGTAAGGAACGATCTGTTCGCTCCCCTCTTCGCTGCGAGCTTTGTAACCCGTGACCATTCGCGTCGTTACCCTTTGATTTCCGCGGGACCATAGTCGGCGCGGACGCGTGGGTCAAGGACGGACTGCCGGCGGACCGGTCAGCGGGGCACGGTCAGGCGAACGACGCCGGCGGCGTCGGAGGCCCCGCGACCCTGCAGGACGGCGGGGATCGGGCAGGACACCGGGGCGTTCAGGACCTCGCTGCACAGCGCCATCCCATCGCTCATCCGGAAGATCTTCACCTCGGCGCCCTCGACCTCGACGCCCGCCGCGTCGAGGACCATGCCGCGGATCGCCGCCGCGTCGGGGAGGGCGACCTCGCCGAGGGACACCGTGGTCTGCGTCGAGTCCCGCGGGATCTCGATGTCGGACTTGACCCAGGTCGGCGCCCGGGCCTTGCTCGCCGGGTCGAAGGCCAGGTCGTAGTGCCCCCACAGCCCGCCGACCGTCGGATCGACCCACAGGGCGAACTCGCCGGTCTCCGGCGTCGTCGTGGTCGCGGCGGGGATCGAGGAGACGAACGGCTGCGAGCTGTCGTCGAAGCTCCAGATGAACCGCAGCGACGCGCGCGCGGTCACCGACACGCCCTCGAGCGGGTGGCCCTCCACGTCGTGCACCTGCCCGCGGATCGCCATGCGCGTCGGCAGGAGCAGCGGCGCCGTCTGGCTGGCGAGGTCGAGCGGCACGTCGTAGAGCACGCCCATGCTCGAGCTCGCGGGCGGCACGATCTCGAGCTTGTAGCGGCTGGCGAACGCCGCGCCGTCGAGCAGCGTCACGGTGACGTTGCCGCTGTCGTCGCTGGTGTCCTCGGCGGTGAACGTGGCGACCACGCCGGTCGTCGTCGCGGTGCCGGCCTGCGCCTTGACCTGCACGCGCGCACCGCGCACCCCCTTGACCTGCCCCGAGCCATCGACGCCCTTGACCGGGAACGTGAAGGTCTTCGTCGCGCCGAGGTTCGCGGGCTGCGTCAGCACCTGCTGCGAGGGCGTGCTCGAGCTGACGCCGTACACGTGGAGCGTCGGCGCGGGGAGGCCGTTGGGCGGCGGCTTCGCGACGACCTCGACGGGGCCGACCAGGCGGTCCGACAGGACGAGGCGGAACTTGCCGTCCGCGCCGGTATAGCCGACGGTCGAGACCTCGGTGGGCGGCGCGCCGGCCTCCCAGCGCCCGAGCGCGACGACGCGGTAGTGCGAGAGGCCGTTGCCCAGCGCCGACACGACGCTGCCGTAGATCGTCGGCAGGTTCGCCCCGCCGAGCGGGATGGTCTGCGTGATCGTGTTGTCCTTCGCGGTCAACGTGAAGCGCGTCGGCGGATAGAGCTCCGCGGGGCTCGTGCCGGTCCCCGACGGCTCGTCGCCGCGGCCGGTGGGCACGACGGTGACGGTGTACGGCTGGTCGTAGCCGCTGGTCTTCGGGATCGCGATCTCGAACGACGGACCGGTCGGATCCGTCGTCGCGTCGCTCTCGGCCACGACCTTGAAGCCGGGGCCACCCTTGAACGACGACGGCCGCGTGATCGTGATCGTCGTGGCGATCGCGGTGCGGTCGCACGCCAGCGGGGCCACGCACATCGCCTCGATGCGGCCGGTGAACACGCTCGGCTTGTCGAGCGTGAGGTCGCTGAGCCAGCCGTCCGGCGCGATCTTCGGCGTGATCAGCTCGCGCGGCACCAGGTCCTTGCGCGACGACGGGGGCGAGATCACGACCGCGTACATGCCCTGCGGCGGGTTGCCCCAGCACACGCCCTCGTCGCAGACCTCTCCGCTCGCGGAGTCGCAGTCGCTGGTCGTCGAGCACTCGGCTTCGGGCCCCGACGGGACGTCGAGGCAGCCGGCGAGCAGCGCACCCACGAGGACGGACAGGACGCGCGTCACGGCGACGCCTCCTGACACTTCAGGAAGTAGAACACGCTGGTCTTGAGCCCGCCGGGCTCCATCGCCTGGTAGGGCGGCGTGCCCGACTCGAGCGGCTCGCGGTCGAACACCACGATCGACAGGTTGAAGTCGGTGCCGGTCGCCGGGCACAGCGACGACGCCTCGCAGCTCACGGTGCGCTGCGGGGCCGCCGGGATCGGCGGCGGCGCCGTGCACGTCACGCGCGCCGGATCGGCGGCGGCGACCGTGTAGTTCAGGAACATCCGCACGTACAGCGTGTCCGCGAGGTCGGTGTCGAGCAGCGTCAGGCTCAGCGGGTTCGTGCTGCGGCCGCGCTCGAACGGGACCGGACCGGGCTCCGGGAGCTCCTGCACGTCGTTGCGCACCGCGAGGATCGCGGGCGGCGAGTTGACGCCCGCGTCCTCGGTCCCGACCGACAGCGACGGCGGGATCACGCAGCCTCCACAGGCAAGCGCGAGCAACGACGCGAACGAGAGCGGAACGACCACAAGCTCCCGCCACCCATGCACCCCGTGCGCCAGCGGGACCTCTCCCTGCGATCGCGCGGGGTTAGCCGCGAGATCCGGGTGCGCGCCGGCGTGGAGTTCGGACATCTGCGTCATGGGTGTAAAGCGGTCCAAGCGGCCTAGGTCACAGCCGGATCGGGGAGGTCGCTCCCCGGGCCGTCGTCGGATTCCTTCTCGAGGTGGCGGAACACGGTCCGCGGATCGACGCCGAGGTCGCGCGCGGTCTTGGTGCGGTTGCCGTTGTTGAGCGCGAGGATCTCGTTGATGTAGTCGCGCTGGAACTTCTCCTTCGCCTCCGCGAGCGTGAGGATCTGCGGCAGCACGTCGCCGGTCAGCCCGAGATCATCGGGCCCGATCACGGTCGACTCGCACAGCACGATCGCCTTCTTGATGCGGTTCTCGAGCTCGCGGATGTTGCCGGGCCAGTTGTGCTTGCGGATCGCGACCGAGGCGTTGGGCGACAGGCCCTTCACCTTCGAGTCGTACTCGCGCGAGTAGCGCGACAGCAGGTAGCGCGCGATCACCAGGACGTCGTCGCCACGCGCGCGCAGCGGCGGCAGCTCGACGTTGACGACGTTGAGCCGGTAGTAGAGGTCCTCGCGGAACCGGCCGGCCGCGATCTCTTTCTCGAGCTCGCGGTTGGTCGCGGCGAGGATGCGGATGTCGACGGTCTCGGGCCGCGTGTCGCCGACGCGGTAGACGACCTTCTCCTGGATCGCGCGCAGCAGCTTCACCTGGAGCTCGATCGGCATCTCGCCGATCTCGTCGAGGAACAGCGTGCCGCCGTCGGCCGCCTGGAACTTGCCCTGCTTGTTCGCGACGGCGCCGGTGAACGCGCCCTTGACGTGGCCGAACAGCTCGCTCTCGAGGAGGTTCTCGGGGATCGCGCCGCAGTTGATCGTGACGAACGGCTTGCCGGCGCGCGGCGACCGGTTGTGGATCTCGCGCGCGATCAGCTCCTTGCCGGTGCCGGTCTCGCCGGTGATCAAGACCGAGATGTCGGTGCCCGCGATCTTCTCGACCTTGCGGAACACCTGCTGCATCGGCGGGCTCGTGCCGACGATCTCGCCGAACCGGTACTGCTCGAGGCGATCGTGGAGCCGCTTGTTGTCGACCTTCAGCTCGTTGAGCAAGAGCGCGTTCGCGACGATCAGCGACGCCTGCGACGCGAACACGTTGAGCACGCGCAGCGTGTCGGCCTGGAACAGGTCGCGGATCGAGTCGTTGCCGACGTAGATCAGGCCGAGCAGCCGGCCGCGGTCGAGCAGCGGCACGCAGATCACGCTCGAGACGCGGAGCTGCATCACGCTCTTGGCCGCGGCGAACTCGTCGTCGCGCATCGCGTCCGACACGATCACCGGCTTCCGCGTGCGGATGACCTTGGCGACGATCGAGTCGGAGAGCTGGGACACGGCGTCCGCGATGTTCTCCTTGTTGACGTTGCGGGCAACTTTCACGTCGACCGTCTCGCCCTCGAGCAGCACGAGGAAGCCCTTGTCGGCGTTCGTGATCTCGACGACGGCGTCCATCAGCGCGTCGAGCAGCTCGCCGAGGTCGCGCTGCATCATCAGGCGCTCGGAGAACTCGTAGAGCTTGGTGTACGCGTCGATGTCCGCGATCGTCTCCCCGGCCTCCTCCTGGGTCGGCGCCTGCTCGTCGACCATGACGAACCTGAGCTCGCACGACCCGATCACGATCCGGTCGTCGTGCGTCAGCTTGTGCTTGCCGCGCTTCTTGCCGTTGACGACGAAGTCCGTCTTCTTCAGCGCGAGCACGGTGTAGATCTGGCCGTCGAACCGGATCGCGAAGCCGTCCTGCACGAGCGGATCGGGCAGCACGATGTCGTTGTCGGGACCCGACCCGATCGACGTCAGCTTCTTGTCGGGGTGAAGGCTGTAGACGATCGGCGGATGGCCGGGGGCGGCGAGTCGAAGTGACGGCATGCTAGTTCTCCCATCCAAGGCCGATGCCCACGCTGTCCTGCGTGAACATCGGTGCGAGTCGTAGTGACGAGGTCTTCGCCGGCTTGGTCTTCGTCGGGTTCAGGATCTCGGGCGGGATCAGCGAGTCGTCGCCCTGCACGAGCTGGCGCGACTTGTGGTGCCGGATCGCGTCGTAGACGCCCCAGGCGTAGAACCCGAAGAACGCGATGCCGGTCCCGATCTCGATCCGCTGGAGCAGCAGCACCCGGTTCGCGTCGGCCAGCTTGACCGCGTTGCTGCGGAAGCCGTAGGTGCCGACCAGGTAGCCGAAGATGCCGACGCTCGCGAGGAACGTGGTGCCCTGGCCGAGCGCCATCACGGTCCCCATGCCGGGGCGATCCTGGACGTACTGCGCGATGCCGAACGGGATGAAGTTGAACCCGAACGGCCGCGCCTCGTAGACGCGGAGGCTCTTGCGGTACTCCTCGAGCCGGGCGGCGGCCTCGGCGAGCCGCTTCTTCTCCGCGTCGTGCTCGAGCCGCGCCTTCAGGTCCTCCTTCGTGCGGTCGTAGAGCCGGATCGCGCCCTCGGAGAACATCAGCGGCGTCAGCTCGCGCTCGGGATCCTGGAGGATGACCTTCGTGAACTCCTCGACGGCGCGGTCCTTGTTGCCGGCCTCGTACTCGGCGGCGCCGAGGAGCAGGCGCGCCTCCATCACGTCGTCGGGCGAGGCGAACTGGATCCGCGGGTAGAGCAGGGGATTGATCACGCGGATCGCGGACTGCCAGTCGCGCGCGCGGAAGTTCTTCACGCCGAGGTCGAGATCCTGGCGCGGCGTCGCAGCCGCGCTCGCCGCCAGCGCGACGATCGCGATCACGAGCCAGCTTCGCATCGCACCTCGAAGGTCTGGTTCGGCGTGACCGTCACGTGGCTCGGCTTCATCGGCTTCGCCGCCGTGAACTCCACCTTCACGCGCTTCGACGGGATGCCCTTGAAGTAGATGTCGCTGCGCTCGTCGAGGCGTGCGGGCTTGCCGTCGACGCGGACGATGATGTCCTCGGGCTTGACGCCGTCGATCGCGCACTTCGGCACGACGGCGGCCGGCAGGAACGCGAGCTGCACCGCGACCTCGCCGATGCCGTACTTCGCGACGATCTCCTGCGTCTGGCAGCACGCGTTGCGGACGTGGATCGTGACGTCGCGATCGAACACGCGCGACAGGCGGCCGTCCTCGGTCGTCACGGGCCGCCAGATGCCGTCGCCGAAGTCGATCTCGGAGCCGTCGGCCGGGGACACCAGCACGGACACCTCCCTCGGCTCGTTCGGGGCGACCACGGCGGCGTCGATCAGCAGCGGCCGGCCGTGGCCATTGGGGCCGGGGCCGATCGCGCCCACGGCGTCGGGCTCGGCCGCGGGGTCACCGGCGTCCACCACCGCCGGCGGAGGATCCTCGAACAGCGACGTCCGCATCACCTGGTTCACGACGAGGCCCATCAGGGCGACCTGCGGCGCCTCGGGCTCGGGCGGCTGGTTCTTCTGGTGGATCGCGTACGCGCCGCCGCCGATCGCGAGCGCGGCGACGACGCCGAGGCCGACCGCCTTCAGCTTCACGCGGCGGTTGATGCCGTCGAGGATGGCGATCACCTGCTCGTTGTCGGCGTCGATCGTGAGCACGCGATCGAACACGTCGAGCGCCGCCGGCGTGTTGTCGTCGGCGAGCAGCTGCTTGCCGCGGCGGGTGAGGGGGTCGACGAGCCGGTCCTCGAGGGCCCGCTCGTAGCTCGCCGGCGCCGCGAAGTAGCGCGACAGCTCGCCGGGGACCTTGTCGGGGGCGATGCCGCTCTCGTCGAGGTACGACTCGAGCGCGGCGACCATCTCGCCGATCGCCGGATAGCGATCGTTCGGCTGCGCCGCCATCGCACGCAGGATGATCCGGCCGAGCCGGTTGCCGATCCTCGGGTTGACGGTGCGCGGATCGGTGAACTTGCACTCGGCGATCCGCTTCAGCACCTCGTGCGGGTTCTTGCCCTCGAACGGCAGCCGCCCGGTGCACAGCTGGTACAGCACGATGCCGAGCGCGAACACGTCGGTGCGGAAGTCCAGCGGGCGCCCCTCCACGTGCTCGGGCGCCATGTACGCCGGCGAGCCGAGCAGCTGCCCGGTCACGGTCAGGCGCTCGAGGTCGACCATGTGGCTGATGCCGAAGTCCATCAGCTTCACGACGCCGTCGGAGCGCACCATGATGTTCTCGGGCTTGACGTCGCGGTGGAGGATGCCGCCAGCGTGTGCGTGGGCGAGCGCGCGGCCGACCTGGAGGATCACCATCGCCCCGATCTCGGGGAACACGATCGGCCGGTCGGTGACGACCTGCTTCAGGGTCTGGCCGTCGATGAACTCGGTGACGATGTACGCCTCGGAGTCCGGCTTCGCGGCGTAGTCGAAGATCTCGAGGATGTTCTCGTGGCGCAGCTTCGCGACGGCCTGGGCCTCGCGCTCGAACCGATCGCGCGCCTCCTGGTAGTCGGCGAGGTGCTTGTGGAGCACCTTCACCGCGACGACGCGCTTCAGCGAGCGGTCGATGCCGCGATAGACCACGGCCATCCCGCCTTGCCCGACGCGCTCGAGCAGCTCGTACTTGTCGATGACGGTGCCAACCTGGATCAACGTGGACTCGCCGCGCTCCGCCGGCATGACAACAGTGTCATGCCGTACTCCCTACGTTCATCGGACCGTGACGGTCTCGATAAGGTTGTCTAACTCCACAAGGCTACGCCGGATCTGGGAGATCCAGCAACCGACAACGGCCAACTGGTCTGACGCGCCCGTCACTCGGTCCGTGCCGGGAGTTGCACACGTGCCGCCCCGCCAGCGCGGCGAACCCCCGCCACCGCGCCGATCGCGCCGATCGCTCCTCAGTCGCTTGACGACCGCGGATCGATCGCGTACTTGAAATGCCCCTCCAGGCACATAGCTCAGTGGGAGAGCATCACCTTGACACGGTGGGGGTCTGCGGTTCAATCCCGCATGTGCCTACGAACTGAAGGAGAACGGCCGGTTAGCCCCGGCCGTTTCTCGTTTCGGACTACAGTTCGCCCATGACGAGATGGATGGCGGCGGTGACGGTCTCGAGTGCGAGGTCACGCAGGCCGACGAGACGGTAATCGTCGTGAAATCGTGGATCGCGGTTCTCGTGGTTATCGCCTGCGGCTGTCGCTCAGGATTGGAGTCGATCTCCGATCTCGACGTCGACATCCCAGCCGGTTGGGTCCGCAAAGACGTGCGGACGTCGGAGACCCAAGTGATCCAGCTCATCCCGCCCGGCGCCGATCGGACCAGCATCACCCAGCTCGACGCGGTGCACATTTCCTTCTCTGAACATGCGGGGCAACGCGACGCGAGGGCGCAGTTCCACGATGTGAACCGTCGCTTGTGGGACGGCGAGGTGACGCTCCTGGGCCTCGAGGAGACGACGCTGCCCGACGGCTGGGTCGCGATCATCAAGTACCAAACCCTCGTACGGACCGAGCCGGACCTCGATGTGTGGTCGATGCGCATGATCGGTGGTCGCCCGATCTCCTGCGGTGTTCTGCGCCCCACACTCACGATCGCCAAGCAGGCCACCGAGGTCTGTAAGTCGGTTCGCCTTCGCCCCAAGTGATTCCGTTTTCAAGAACGTGACGCATGCGCGGTCGCCGCCGGGTAGCGATGGGCTGTGTCATGCTCGACGGGCCCCGTGTCTCGAAAACGCACCGTCTTCGCGTTGTTGCTCTCCGCGTGCGGGTCGAAGCAGCCGCCGGCCGAGCCCGTCGAGGCGCCCCGGCTCGACGCCGTCGAGGCATGCATGCATCCCGCTCCGGCCGCGAGCGCGCTGCCAGTGCCGGTGCGGCCGCCGGACGCGTATCCGTGGGCGGAGCTGGGGTTCCGCGATGCGGCTGGCTGGCACCCGGCGACGTTCCTGTGCGATCTGCCGGATCGCGTCGTCGCGCTCGCGGTGCGCGGCAAGGGCGGCACGGCGTCGTCGGTGGTGCGCGGCGCGGGCGGAGTGATGGGCGCGGCCAAGACCGTGTCGATCCTGCCGAGCAGCAAGGGCTGCGTGCCCGGCTCGGTGACGTGTACGTGGGACACCGGCCTGCCGGACGCGCCGAGCATCGACACGCTGAAGGGGCCGCAGTGGGTGCCGACCAGCGGCTGGGTGCACGGCGCGGAGGACATGTGCCGCGCGCTGCCCGACGACACGATCGCGGTGTGCTCGACGGCGACGCGGCTCGCGTATGTCGAGCTCGGGTGCACGGAGCCGGGCGCGGCCGTGCAGGTGCAGCTCGGCCTGCACGACGAGTCGCTGCCGCGGAGCTACGACCTCGACGTCGAGGTCCCGGTCGCGCGGCTGTACGGCACGGGCCAGGGAGATGCGCAGGGAGATCGCTGGACCTACCGGTTCACCGGGGCGGGGAAGCCCGCGGCGGCGAGCCTGGTGATCGATCTCGCGGCCCACACCGGGGTGCTCGAGGTCGACGGGGCGCGGCAGGAGTGCATCGCGTTCGGCTTGTACCGGCGATGACAAAGGGTAAAGTCCGCGGCCCATGAGCGACGCCGCGAACATCACGATCACCTTGCCCGACGGATCCCAGAAGCAGGTCCCGGCCGGCACGACGGTCGGCGAGTTCGTGAAGACGTCGATCGGCGTGGGCCTGGCGAAGGCCGCGCTGTTCGCGAAGTACGACGGCGCCGAGGTCGACCTGACCCACGAGATGGACCACGACGGGGCGCTCGCGATCTTCACGCCGAAGAACCCGGAGGGCCTCGACCTCGTCCGTCACGACGCCGCGCACATCGTCGCGAGCGTGGTGCAGCGGCTGTTCCCGGGCACGCAGGTGACGATCGGCCCGACCACCGACGAGGGCTTCTACTACGACTTCCACCGCGAGAAGCCGTTCACGCCCGAGGACCTCGAGGCGATCGAGAAGGCCGCGAACGAGGAGATCAAGAAGGACCTGCCGTTCACGCGCAGGGAGGTCTCCAAGGAGGAGGCGCTCGCGCTGTTCGCCAGGCTCGGCGAGAAGTTCAAGCTCGAGATCATCGAGGACATCTTCGCGAAGGGCGCGAAGACGCTGTCCCTGTACTCGCACGGCGACTGGGTCGACTTCTGCCTCGGGCCGCACGGTCCGTCGACGGGCCGCGTCGGCGTGATCAAGCTGCTGAGTGTCGCCGGCGCGTACTGGCGCGGCGATCACCGCAACGCGCAGCTCCAGCGCATCTACGGCACGGCGTTCTTCTCGCAGAAGGAGCTCGATGCGTGGACGCACCAGCAGGAGGAGGCGCGCAAGCGCGACCACCGCAAGCTCGGCAAGGAGCTCGACCTCTTCCACTTCCACCCGGCGGCGCCGGGCGCGGCGTTCTGGACCGCGAAGGGCACCAGCATCTACACGACGCTGTCGCACGCGATGCGTCGGATGTGCCTCGCGAACGGCTACCAGGAGATCAAGACGCCGCTCATCTACAACAAGTCGCTGTGGGAGACGTCCGGGCACTGGGGCAAGTACCGCGAGAACATGTTCCTGATCCTCGACACGGACACCGACGCGTCCCTGCCGGCCGAGGAGCGGGCGTCGTCGTCGCTGAAGCCGATGAACTGCCCCTCGCACTACCTGTTCTATCAGATCAAGCGCCGCAGCTATCGCGAGCTGCCGCTGCGCCTCCACACGCAGGACGTGCTGCACCGGAACGAGGCGGTCGGCGCACTGAGTGGCCTCACGCGCGTGCGCCAGTTCCAGCAGGACGACGCGCACATCATCCTGATGGAGTCGCAGATCTCCGACGAGGTCGCGACCCTGACCAAGCTGATCGCGAAGGTCTACAGCGCGTTCGGGCTCGAGTTCACCGCGAAGTTCGCGACGCGCCCCGCGATGAAGATCGGCGACGACGCGCTGTGGGACAAGGCCGAGGCCGCGCTCGAGGCGGCCCTGAAGGCGACGGGCCTCGCGTACGAGCTCAAGCCCGGCGACGGCGCGTTCTACGGCCCGAAGATCGACTTCGATGTCGCGGACTCGATCGGCCGCAAGTGGCAGCTCGGCACGATCCAGCTCGACTACAACGCGCCCGAGCGGTTCAACATGGGCTACATCGGCGCGGACAACGCCGAGCACCGGCCGGTCGTGATCCACCGCGCGATCTACGGCTCGTTCGAGCGGTTCATCGGCATCCTGATCGAGCACTTCGCGGGCGCGTTCCCGACGTGGCTCGCGCCCGAGCAGGCGCGCATCGTCCCGGTCGCCGAGCGGCACATCGAGTGGGCCGAGGAGGTCGCGCGGCAGATGCGCGCGGCCGATCTACGGGTCGAGGTCGACACCTCGCAGGGCATGCTCGGCGCGATGATCCGCGACGCGCAGCTCGCGAAGGTCCCGTACACGCTGGTGGTCGGCGACAAGGAGGTCGCCGCGAAGAGCGTGTCCCCGCGTACACGCGGCACCGGGAAGGAGGCCGATCTGGGCATCACCCCGCTCGACGTCTTCCTCGCGAAGATCACGAAGGAAGCGGAGATTCCCTACTAACGGCGGAAAACTGGGGTACAACCTGCGCCTCTGCTCAGCGCAGAAGGAGACCACCAAGTCACATGCACATGATTGTCTTCGTTACGGAACTCTGCTCATGAACGGTCGGCCGCCTGGACGTTTCGACCGCCGCCGCCCCGAGGCGGGTCTTCGCATCAACCACCGCATTCGCGTCCCCGAGATCCGGGTGATCCTCGACGAAGAGCAGCTCGGCATCATGCCGACGCACGAAGCCCTTCGCCTCGCCGAGGAGAAGGGGCTCGACCTGGTCGAGATCTCGCCGCGTGCATTCCCTCCCGTCTGCCGGATCATGGACTACGGCAAGTACAAGTACGAGGAGGCGAAGAAGAAGCAGCAGGCGCGCAAGCGCGCCTCGACGGTGGAGACCAAGGAGATCAAGTTCCGCCCGAAGACGGAAGAGCACGACATGGCCTTCAAGGTGAAGCATGTCCGCCGCTTCCTCGAGGGTGGCAACAAGGTCCGCCTGGCCGTCGTGTTCCGCGGCCGCGAGATCACGCACCCGAAGACCGGCATGGCCGTGCTGAACCGCGTGGTCGAGCTGTGCAATGACATCGCCACCGTCGAGGCGACGCCCAACATGGAAGGGCGCCGCATGATCATGGTGATCGCGCCGAAGCCCGGCGTGGTCCGCAAGGCGCAGGAGGCCAAGAAGGCCCAGGCCGCGCAGGCGCAGGCCGCCGCGGCCGCGCAGGGTGGCGGCAAGAAGGAGCAGCCCGGCAAGCACGCCGCGCCTCCGCCCGAGGATGAGGACGACGACCTCGACGAGGACGCGATCAACGCGGATGTCGAGGACGACGACGACGACGACGACGACGAGCAGAGCGACGCGCCGCAGGCGTGATCGTCTCGCGTGGTGACGGGGATCGCCGGCCGGTACGCGGTCTCGACACCGGTCGGCACCAGGTCGGAGTCGATCGTCGAGCAGTCGTAATCAGGGCGACGCGCCCCGGGGCAGCCTCGTGGCACACTAGGCGCATGGTCGCGCCGTACGCATCGCGCTTCACAGCGAAGGAGTACCTGGCGCTGGAAGCTGTCGCCGAGGTCAAGCACGAGTTCTTCGGCGGCTACATCGTCGCGATGGCCGGCGCCGAGCCCGAGCACAACCAGATCGCGGAGAACGTCCGGGACGAGCTGCGTGCAGGACTGGGACAGCGCCCGTGCCGGATCCTCGGCAGCGATCAACGGCTGCTCGTCGAGTCCGTCGGCGAGTACTTCTACCCCGACCTCGTGGTGACGTGCCTCGACCCGGTGTACGTGGACCCGAGGCCGCGGTCCATGACCAACCCGCAGGTGATCGTCGAGGTGCTGTCCGAATCGACCGAGCGCTACGATCGCGGCGACAAGTGGCACGCGTACCAGACGATCGCGACGCTCACGGACTACGTGATGGTCGCGAGTGCGAAGCGCGAGCTCCAGCACTATCACCGGCTCCCCGATGGTTCGTGGACGCTGCGCGTGGTCCAGCACGACGGGACGGCAGCACTCGCGAACGGTGTCGTCCTCGACCTCGTTCGGCTGTACCGCCTGGTGCCGGGACTGCACGGGTAGAGCGGATCGACGTGCGCGG
>JAEUJX010000524.1 GCA_016794545.1 Myxococcales bacterium | reverse complement strand
AGGCGTGAGGACGCGAGCCGGTCCGACCTCGATGCGACTCTTCCCGACATTGCCCGTCTGAAGGGCGCGAAGCCGTCGGCCCTCAGGGCCGCGGTCGGTCGGGCGCGAAGAACCGATCGAGCTGCGCGTCCGGAAGGCCGGTGACCCGCTGGTACGCGGCGCGATACCTGTCCTGCGCGGCCCGCGTCGCGCGGATCGCGTCGTCGTCCGACATCGTGCCTTCACGGTTCGCGGCCCGCGCCTGCTCGGCCGCATCCCGCAGGAGCTTGGCCTGCGTCCCGATCGTGGCGAGCATGAAGCCCGTCGGGGCGTGACCGAGCAGCTCGGTCAGGACGCCCGGATCGCTCGTGCGCTCCTCGAGCCGCGCCGCCCGCCGCAGCTCCCGCGCGACCGGGAGCCGCACGCCCGCGGTCCGCGCGAGCTCGTCGAGCTCGGCCGCATCCGCGTCCTCGCGCCCCGACCCCGCCGCGGAGCCGCGGGGGATCGGGGCCCTCTGTGGAAGGGGCGTGTCCGGACTCGCCGGCAGGGGCGGCGCCGGCACCGGCCGCTCGGGGACGCGCCGCGGCGCGACCTGATCGTGCGCCGTCGCCTCCGGATCCGGGACGTCCGCGTTGACCGCGATGGCGAGCGCGACCGCGCCGGCGAGCACGCCCGCGGTGATCGCGGCGATCACGATCCCGCGCGTCCGCACACCGCGATCCTACAGCGATCGCCGCGGACGGTCAGCTCTTGCGCGGACGCGGGAAGCCGTACGCGTCGAGCCGTGCGAGCAGCGTGTTGCGCGAGATGCCCAGCATGCGCGCGGCGCGGGTCTGGTTGCCGCCGCACTGGTTCAGCACCTCGATGATCCGCTCGCGCTCGAGATCGGCGACCGCGTTGGCGAGGGACTGCGAGTCGCGCGTGGGCCGGTTCGGGATGCCGGGGTCGCTGATCCGCTCGACCGGCACCGTGATCAGGTGCCGCTGCGACGTGCGGCCGCTCTGCTCGAGCGCGAGGTGCGACGGCCGTACGGTGCCGCCCGACGACAGCAGCACCGCGCGCTCGATCGTGTTCTTGAGCTCGCGGATGTTGCCCGGCCACGTGTGGCTCTCGAGCGAGGCGATCACGTCGGGGCCGAGCGCGACCGGCCGCGCGCGGCGCGCGAACGTGCGCGCGAGCGCGGCGATCTCGCGCCGGCGCTCGCGCAGCGGCGGGATCGCGAGCGTCACGCCGTTGATGCGGTAGTAGAGGTCGCGGCGGAACCGGCCGGCCTCGACCTCCTCGGCCAGGTCGCGGTTGGTCGCGCAGACGAAGCGGACGTCGAGGGTCTTGCCCGTGCTCGCGCCGACGCGGCGCACGACGCGCTCCTCGAGCACGCGCAGGAGCTTGGCCTGCACCCCGAGGGGCAGCTCGCCGATCTCGTCGAGGAACACCGTGCCGCCGTCGCCCGTCTCGAGCAGGCCGGGCCGCGCGTGAGTCGCGCCGGTGAACGCTCCGCGCTCGTGGCCGAACAGCTCGCTCTCGATCAGCGTCTCGGTGATCGCCGAGCAGTTGAGCTTCACGAACGGCCGCGCGGCGCGCGCGCTGAGCCGGTGGATCATCTCGGCGCACAGCTCCTTGCCCACGCCGGTCTCGCCGGTGATCAGCACCGACACGTCGCCCACGGCGATCTGCCCGATCAGGCCACGCACGTCGTCCATCTCGGAAGGCGGCAGCCCCGGCGGGCGCTCCACCATCTCCCAGGCGTGCGCGGTGAGCTGCGGTGCGGCGACGCCGTCCTTCGGATAGCGCGCGACGCCGAACTTCGCGTTGACGCCGTGCTGCGACAGCAGCTGGCTCATCCGAGACACGGCCTGCACCGACTGCTCCTCCGAGGTGTCGAGCAGCAGCACCTGGTAGCTGCCGGCGTTCTCGTACCCGACGACATCGGAGGTCCGCAGCATCGCGCGGAGCAGCGTGACCACGTCGGCCTTGGCGTTCGGCGCCTCGATCCGGATGTACGCGAACGGCGACCGGCTCCGCGCGGAGCGCGCGCACTCCATGTCGAGCATCCGCGCGATCGCGTCCGGAACGAGCGGCAAGGCCTCATCGGCCGTGATGTCGACGAGCGTGGCCGGCTGGATCAGGATGGCCGCCTCGCCGATCTGCACCGCCTCGCCGACCTGGATCGGCGTGGCGACCAGCGGCTCGAGCCGCACGCCGCGCACCCGCGTACCGTTGCGACTGTCGGCATCGAGAATCTCGAGCGGCGAGACACGGAGCGTGGCGTGATGGCGCGACACCGAGGCGTGAGACACCACGAGGTCGCAGCTCGATCCGCGGCCGATCGTCAGGTCCCCGCGGTCGGGCAGCGGAAGTGAGGTGACCACACCATCGATGCTGATCATCGCGCACAGTCGCGGCGCCTCGACCGGTGCCCGGGACGGGTCCGTCTCGATGTCGTCGTAATCGTCGATGGGCCGTACTGCCACGCCACCGGGTATCTTACCGATCGCCCTGACAGATTGGGGGTTCGTTCAGTTAGCCAGGCCCCGCGCGGTCGCAGCGCGCCTCGTCTGGCGTGACGTAGGTGGGCTCGGACGGCCGACTTTATCGGGTATCCGGCCCGGCGCGACACGCATCGCGCCCGCGTGGTACGAGCGGCCGATGCGGGGACTCGTGGCGCTCGTGGTGATCGCCGCGTGCAAAGGTAGTGGAGACCCGGCACCACCCGCGCCGGCGCAGCCGCCGGCCGCGCGCCCGCCGGTGACCGCGGATACGGTGACGGCCGCATCTCCCGGCCAGGGCAGCGCCGCCCCGGGCACGACGGTCGTCGCGACCGGCGAGACCGTCGACGGCGCCGCGCTGATGGCCGTGCACCGCGCGCGGCTCGCCTCCGATCGCAGCGCGGTGACGGCGCTGGTCGGCGGCACGCCCCTCGAGCTGGGCCAGCGGCTGTGCGAGCAGGTCGTGCCCTCGCGGCCGCCCGCGACGCCGGTGCTGATCAAGCCGAACATGGGCGGCTTCAACTGGTTCAAGAACCCCAAGACGCACGCCGGCGATGACGGCGTGAAGGGCCGCACCACGGATCCCGAGTTCGTGCGCGGCATCGTCCGGTGCCTGAAGGCCCGCGGCCACACCCAGATCACGATCGCCGACGGCTTCACCGGCAAGGCGAAGGACTGGGATCGCCTGGTCCGCATCTCGGGGTACGCCGCGATGGCAAAGGCCGAGGGCGTGACGCTGGTCGCGCTCGACGACGACGGCGTGTTCGACGTGCAGCCGGGCACGCCCGGCAAGGCGCTCGCCGTCAGCGGGATCGAGCAGACGAGCGTCCCCACGCTGCTCGTGCCGAAGCTCGTCGCGGATCACCTGCATGGCGGACTGTTCCTCTCGGCACCGAAGCTCAAGACGCACCGGTTCAGCGTGTTCTCGGTCGCGATCAAGGGCATGCAGGGCGTCGTCATGTACGCGGATCGCGCGCCGGCGTTCCATCAGAAGTGGCGCTCCCACAAGGAGCTCGACCGAGCGCTGAAGGCGATCAAGGCCGGCGACGCGAACGGGCGCGCGCTCTACGTGAAGTCCCTCGAGGTGTTCGCGGAGCGCATGGTCGACGTGCTCGAGCTCGAGACGCCCGACGCGGTGCTCGTCGAGGGTGCCCCCGCGATGGACGGTGACGGCTTCGACGAGCTGTTTCCGCGCGCGGAGTCGATCGCGCTCGGCGGCACGAACCCGGTGCTCGTCGATCGCGCCGCGGCGGCGTACCTCGGGCTGTGGGACAACGCGCAGCTCGCGGCGCAGCTCGGAGGCCACCGCACGTCGCCGCTGCTCGAGGTCGCGGCGAAGCGCTACGGCCTCGACCTCGCGACCCTCGAGGTCATCGGCGACGGGGCCTCGCGGGTCACGCGGCCGCAGCCCGCGCACCTGCACGGGATGGCCGGCTTCGGCATCGGCTGTCCCGGCACCACGCCGGAGGGGGCCTGCACGGCGGGCCACACCGACGCGGCGACGAAGGACCTGCGCGCCGCGAGGGTGGGCGAGCCGCCGGCGATCGACGGCGTGATCGAGGAGGCGTGGGCCACCGCGGCACCGCTCTCGTTCGCCACCGACTGGGCGGGCCGGGCGACGACGACCGTGACGCGCGTGCGCGCGCTGTGGTCGCCGACGGCGTTGTACCTGCTGTTCGAGCTCGACGGCGCGGGCCTCGATACCGACCAGGCGCGGCCGCTCGATCGGGAGCGCATCGATCTCTACGAGGAGGACGCGGTCGAGGTGTTCCTCGCGCCCGATCCGGCGCAGCGGCGGCGCTACGCCGAGATCGAGCTCGGTCCGTTCGGGCACTGGTTCGATCTGATGATCGATCGCACCGGCAAGAAGGTGGTCTCCGACGCGTCGTGGTCCGCGGGCCTGACCATCGGGACGGCCCGCGACGCGGCGAAGCGCACCGCCGTGATCGAGGTCGCGATCACCGCCCCCGAGGTCGTGACGGCGCTCGCCCCCGACGCCCGGCTGCCGCTCGGCCTCTACCGGATGGAGGCCAGGACGCAGTATCTCGCCGCCTTCCCGACGCGGACGCCGAGGCCGAACTTCCACGTCCCCGACGCGTTCGGGACGCTCGTGCTCGACCCGTAGGCGCCGGCTTGCTAGGTTCCGGCCGCCATGGGACGTGCCTTCGAGAAGCGCAAACACACGATCTTCAAGCGGATGGATCGCGTCGGGAAGCAGTTCACCAAGGTCGGGAAGGAGATCTCGATCGCGGTGAAGGCCGGCGGTCCGAGCCCCGAGGGCAACGCGGCGCTGCGGCGCGCGCTGCTCAACGCGCGCGCGGTCAACATGCCGAAGGACCGCATCGAGTCCGCGATCAAGAAGGCGTCGGGCGCCGACGGCGCGAGCTACGACACGGTGATCTACGAGGGCTACGCACCGCACGGCATCGCGCTGCTCGTCGAGACCGCGACCGACAACGTCACGCGCACCGTCGCGAACATCCGCCACTACTTCAAGGCGGGCGGCGGCAACATGGGCACGACCGGTAGCGTCTCGTTCATGTTCCAGAAGCAGGGCGTGTTCCGGCTCTCGCCCGAGGGCATCAACCGCGACGAGCTCGAGCTCGAGCTGATCGATCACGGCCTGGTCGCGCTCGAGGACGGCGAGAGTGACAAGGGCGAGAAGCAGCTGCTCGTCCGCTGCGAGTTCACCGACTTCGGCACGATGCAGACCGCGCTCGAGACGCGCAAGCTCGCGGTGATCCAGTCGGAGCACGAGTTCGTCGCGCAGACTCTGACCGAGCTCCCCGAGGACAAGGCGAACGAGGTCATGGAGCTCGTGGCCTCGCTCGAGGGCGACGACGACGTCCAGACCGTCTACACGAACCTCGGGTGACCTCAGATTTCTGAGCTGGAAGCGGCCAGCGCGCGGGGCTAGGCTCCTCGCATGCGGATCGCGCTCGCGCTCGTTTTGGCCACCGGCTGCAGTATCGACGCACGCGCTCCCGAGGAGCCGCTCGCGCGCACGAACCTGTTGCCGCTGCTCGGCGACCCGGATGTGGTGCCGGTCGGAGTCGCGATCGCTCCCGATGGCAAGCGCTTCGTGCTCGACGAGCAGCGCGGCCTGTACCGGCTCGACGGCGATCACGCCACGTCGATCGTGTCGATGTCGTCGATGTATCCATCGGACGTGCCGCTCGAGCTGCCGGTCACGGACATCGTCGCGCTCGGGCCCGATCTGTTCGCGGTCACCGCGCTCAACGACGGCTTCTTGCTCGACACGCAGGCACAGACGCTGACGCAGCACTTCTGCTACCTGCCCGGCGACGACGGCAGCACGCCGCGCGTGATCAGCCAGCGCACCGACGCGCTCGCCTACGACGCCGCGGCCGGGCGGCTGTGGGCGCAGCCGCGCACGTTCGACGCGGTCGGCGAGCTCCAGCTCAGTCAGGTCGCGCAGTACGACCGCACGACCGGCCAGGACCTCCAGTGGTACGTGATGGCGCGCGACATCCACGCGACCGCCGCGGTCGTGATGCCCGACGGCGTGCTCGTGCTCGGCCAGGGCCCTCACCTGCTCGCATTCGATCCGGCGACGGATCGGCCGGCGCGGCTCGACGATCTGTCGCGCTACGGCGTCCGCTCGATCGACGGACTCGCATTCGACGCGCTGAGCGGCGTTCTCGTCGTCGCCGACGGCACGACGGACGAGGTCGTCGACCTCGACGTCTCGCGACTCTCGCTATAGCCTGGTCGGGTGGTGGCACCCGAGCATCTCGATGTGGTGATCGTCGGCGCCGGGCTCTCCGGGGTCGCGGCCGCGTATCACCTCCAGAAGGACCTGCCGAGGAAGACCTACGCGATCCTCGAGGCGCGGCACACGATGGGCGGCACGTGGGACCTGTTCCGGTACCCGGGCGTGCGCTCGGACTCGGACATGTACACGCTCGGCTACTCGTTCAAGCCGTGGCGCGAGCCGAAGGCGATCGCGGACGGCGACTCGATCCTCGCGTACATCAAGGAGACCGCCGCCGAGCTCGGGATCGACAAGCACGTGCGCTACCACCACCGCGTCGAGGACGCGCGCTGGTCGAGCGCCGACGCGCGCTGGCACCTCGTCGTGCGCAAATCCGGCGAGCTCGTCGACATGACCTGCAGCTTCCTCATCCTGTGCTCGGGCTACTACGACTACGAGTCCGGCTACACGCCGAAGCTGCCCGGCATCGAGACGTTCAAGGGCCGCGTCGTCCACCCCCAGAAGTGGACGCCCGACATCGACTACACGGGCAAGCGCGTCGTCGTGATCGGCAGCGGCGCGACGGCGGTGACGCTCGTGCCGGAGCTCGCGAAGAAGGCCGCGCACGTCACGATGCTCCAGCGGTCGCCGACGTACATCGTGACGGTGCCGGCGAAGGATCCGATCGCCGACTGGCTGCGCGCGAAGCTCCCCGAGAAGCTCGCGCACGGCATGGCGCGCTGGAAGAACGTGCTGTTCGGCATGGCGTTCTTCAACATCAGCCGCCGGTGGCCCAAGGGCACCGCGCGGTGGCTGATCAAGCAGGCCGACAAGCAGCTCGAGGGCAGCGCCGACGTGAAGGAGCACTTCACGCCGAGCTACGACCCGTGGGACCAGCGCCTGTGCCTGATCCCCGACGCCGATCTGTTCAAGGCGATCAAGGATGGCACCGCGTCGGTCGTCACCGATCACATCGAGACCTTCGATGCGACCGGGATCCGGCTGAAGTCGGGAAAGCACCTCGACGCGGATCTGGTCGTCACGGCGACCGGCCTCAACCTCAAGGTGTTCGGCGGCATCCGGTTCTCGGTCGACGGCAAGCCGGTCGATGCGCCGAGCTCGATGATCTACAAGGGCCTGATGGTCAGCGGCGTGCCGAACCTCGCGTTCGCCGTCGGCTACACGAACGCCTCGTGGACCCTCAAGGCCGATCTCACCGCGCAGTACGTAGGGCGTCTGCTCGCGTTCATGGACAAGCACGGCTACACGTACTGCGTGCCGGAGCGCGATCCCGGCGTCGCCGAGGAGCCGCTGATGAACTTCACGTCGGGCTACGTGCAACGCTCGATCGCCCAGTTCCCGAAGCAGGGCAACGTCCGGCCGTGGAAGCTGTTCCAGAACTACGCGCTCGATCTCCTGATGATCCGGCACTCGAAGATCGACGACCGCTCGATCCGGTTCGGCTGATGCCACCCGTTGCCGGCCCCCGACGGAGTACGATGGGCTCGTGCGCGCGCACTGGCTGATCCTCGCCGTGACCGGCTGCCTGCCGAAGTCCGGCGGCGAGCACTGCGATCGCGACTACTGGTGCGAGGGCGCCGTCGTGTGGGCCTGCTCCGAGAGCTGCAGCGGGGACAAGCTGGAGACCTGCACGACCCACGAGGGACCCGTCATGGATTGCGCGATGGTCTCGGCGCAGCTCGGCGTGCCGAAGACGTGCGGCCTCGCGCAGGTCACGATCAACGGAGGTCCGCAGGGCACGTGCATCGATTCGCCGCCCGAGTCGTGCCCGATGGTCGGCGCGGTGTCGTGCTCTGTGGCGAACCCGCAGCTGATGCGCGTGTGCCGCGGCGCCGCGGGCGGTAGCGGCACCTGGGACTCGCAGGCGTTCTGCAGCGGCGCGCAGCACTGCGCTGTCGCCACCGGTGGCGGCCTTTCGTGCGTCGACTGACGTAGACTGGTCCCGTGCGCAGCCTTGTCGTCGTCGTTCTCCTCGTGGCGGCGTGTCGCTCGTACGCCGTGCCCGACCTGACGAAGCCGACGGTGTCGTCGATCGAGATCACGACGAAGACCGAGAAGGTCACGACCGGAACGCGCGACGTGTGCGACGGCGACTCGCGCTGCCGCACCGAGGACATCACGCGCGACGAGGACCGCACGCGCATGAAGGGCGACGCCCTGTTCCTGAGCTACGGCCAGGTGCGCCTGCTCGATCCGCAGGGCGGTGCCGGGTACCAGGCCGCGCTCGACGAGTACCGCGTGCGCGCGAAGCCCTGTCGCCACGCGCGGACCTGGAAGATCGCCGGCATCGCCGCGACGGTGGTCGGCGGCGTGATCGCGCTCGTCGACGGTGCGCCGACCGGCGTGCGGATCGGCGGCCTCGCGCTCGCCGGTGCGGGCGTGGTCGGGATCGTGATCGGCGTGAAGAAGAGCTCCGGCTGCGACGCGGTCCACCGCTTCGCCAAGGACCACCAGCTCGACATCGCCGGTGACCTCGAGCCCGCGAACCGGCGGAAGGAGCTCGAGGAGATCGCGGCACGGTTCAACGCGTCGCGCGGCGCTAGTTCTCCAGCACCAGCTCCGAGTCCACCTTGAACAGCTCGCTGCTCGCGCCGTCGACCTTGACCCAGTAGAGGTCGCGGCCGGCCGCCGCGTAGCCGCCCACCGGGTCCTCGAGCAGCTCCTCGGTCACTTCTTCGAGGCAGCGGTACTTGCCGCACATCACCGCGCGCCCGGCGATCAGCAGCTCGCACGGATAGCTCGCCGGGACCGCGCCGAAGCTGTGATCGAACTTCGTGAACGGATCGTGGATCCGGACGTCGTCGCCGGTCCGGTACGCGAGGAGTCCCGCGGTCACCGTGGCGGCGCTCGCCGAGCCGACGACCATCTCCTTCATGTCCATCCGGCGATCGTACTTCTGCACGGTCTGGCCCTCGAGCGTGTAGGCGAACGAGGCATCGACGCCGATCAAGGTCGCACCGGCCGCCGGCGTCGCGATCCGCGCGGGCGTGGCCTCGGCCCACAGCCCGATGATGCCGGTGTCGCTGTAGACGACGCCCTCGGTGGTGACCATCGGCCTCGGCGCGAACGTCAGCGTGCCGAGCGCCTCGACGGTGCCTGCCTTGCGGCGCTTCAGCTTGCCGTTGTTGCCCTCCTTCTCGACCCACGCGACGAGGTCGCCGGCGGCGGACAGCGCGGTCACCGCGCCGACGGTCGGCAGCTTGCCGATCAGCGAGCCATCGAGGCCGAGCTCGACGAGCGTGCTGTCGGTCGTGTCGATCGCGAAGATCGACGCGCTTCCGACCGCGAGCACGCCGAGCTTGCCGGGCACCTTCGCCAGCGGCTGCGGGCCGTCGCCGCCACCGGAGCAGCCGGCCGCGAGCACGAGGAGCCAGGGGACGAGGCGGCTCATGCGCGCGCTCCTGCGGTCAGTCCCGCGAGCGCGGCGACGTCGCCGCGCTCCATCGCCGCCTCGACCTCGAGCGCGAGCGTGTCGCGGCCGATCGTGACGACGGCCTTGATCGTCGCGCCCTGCCGGTACACGACGTGCGCGTCGCGCGCCTCGAGATCGCCATGGATCTCCGCGTGGTCGAACGCCTCCGCGTGTCCGACGTAGCCGAGCGTGACGTCGTGGTGCTGGCTCCAGAAGAACGGAACGTCGGTGCGCGACGTCCTGCCGAGCATCGAGCGCGCGACGGCCTGGCCGTGGCGCACCGCGACCTGCCAGTGCTCGATCCGCACCAGGTCGCCGTACCAGGGAAAGCGCGCGATGTCGCCCGCGGCCCACACACCGGGCGCCGCGCGGAGCTGCGCGTCGACGAGGACGCCCTTGTCGACTGGCAAGCCCGCGGCGCTCGCGAGATCGAGGCGCGGCCTCACGCCGACGCCCATCACGACGAGCTTCGCGGGCAGCGTGCGGCCGTCGTCGAGGACGACGCCGTCCGGCGTGATCGCCGTGGGCTTGCGGCCGAGCTCGAACCGGACGCCCTTGCCCTCGTGCACCTGCTTCACGAACGCGCCGACGGTCTCCCCGAGCACGCGCGCCAGCGGCACGGACTCGGGACCGACGACGGTGACGTCGGCATCGCGCGCGCGCAGCGAGGCCGCGGCCTCGAGGCCGATGAAGCTCGCGCCGATCACCACGACCGGACCCGCGCTCGCCTGCTGCGCGATCGCCTTGCTATCCGACAGCGAGCGCAGCGTGTGCACGTGCGGCAGATCGGCGCCGGGCAGCGGCAGCCGGATCGCCTCCGCGCCGGTGGCGAGGAGGAGCGCGTCGTAGGACAGCTCGCGACCGCTGCGCAGCGTGACCGTCTTCTCCGCCGGGTCGATCGCGGTCGCGGGATCCTGCACGAGATCGATCGCGCGCTCGGCGAGCTGATCGGTCGTGCGGAGGTAGACCCACTCCTCCGGCGCGTTGCCCGCGAGGTAGTCCTTCGACAGGTTCGGCCGGTCCACCGGATCGGTGCCCTCGCCCGCGACCAGCGTGATCATCCCCGCGTGGCCCTCGGCGCGCAGCGCCTCGGCGCACGCGACGCCGGCCGCGCCCGCGCCGACGATCACCACCGAGGCCGGGGTCAGGATCGGCGCCGGCAGCGGCTCGCGCTTCGCGCCGACGCGGAGCTTGCCGCCCTCGAGCGCGACGTCGTAGCAGGCGATCGCGGCGAGCGCCGGACCGTGCGCGGTGCCGGTCGCGAGATCGAAGCACGCGTGGTGCCACGGGCAGCGGATGCCGCCGCCGGCGACGATGCCCTCGGCGAGCGGCCCGCCGTAGTGCGTGCAGGTCGCGCCGACCGCGTGCACCCGGCCCTGATCGCGCACGATCACGATGGCCTCGCCGCGCGCGTGGCCGAGCAGCGGCACGCCCTCGCGGACGTCGGCCTCTGCCACGCCCGCCTCGAGATCAGGTCCAGTCAGCTCGGTGGTGCCGCCCATGGCGACACCCTACACCCGCTCGATCACTTCGGCATGTCGGCGAGGATGTGGAGCGACTCCTCGACCCAGACGTCCTTCGCGAGGTTCTCGCGCCACTTGGCCGTGCGCTCGTCGACCTTCACTCCCGGCGCGTCGTCGAGGCCGGAGACGGTGAATGCCGCGGGCGCCTTGTCGAGATCCGGCGACGCGGCTTCGAGCGCAGCCTTGAGATCGGTGCGCCGCTTCTCCCACGCCTTGCGCGAGAGCGGCACGAGCGTGTCGTTCTTGCGCGCCTTGAGGACGGCGCTCGCGGCGGCGACCTTCGAGAGCTGCGGGTGCTTCGCGACGCGGCCGGCGCTCTTCACCGCGAGCACGGGCACGTTCCAGCTCATCGGCTTCCAGTCGTCGTGCGGCGCCTCGGCGATCTTCGACCACGCGAGCGCGTGCGGGAGCGACGCCTCGCCGGCCTCGATGTGCCCGGCCGGGTCGGGGAGCTTGATGTCGGGCACCACGCCCTCGCGCTGCGTCGACGAGCCGCTGACGCGGAAGAACTGCTGGATCGTCAGCTTCAGCACGCCGAGGTCGAGGTTCTTGCCCGAGACCGCGTCGAGATCCGCGAGCGTCTGGACCGTGCCCTTGCCATGCGTCGCGCTGGTGCCGACGATCAGCGCGCGCCGGTAGTCCTGGAGCGCGCCCGCGACGATCTCCGACGCCGAGGCGCTGAAGTGGTCGACGAGCACGATCACCTGGCCGTCGTAGTGGACGCTCTTGTCCTTGTCCGACAGCACCTCGCGGCGGCCGCGCGAGTCCTGGACCTGCACGACCGGTCCCTTCTCGATGAAGGCGCCGGTCATGTCGATCGCATCGCGCAGGATGCCGCCGCCGTTCGAGCGGAGGTCGAGGATGACGCCGGGGGTCTTCTTCGCGGTGAACTGGTCGAGCAGCGCGATCACGTCGCCCGCGCTCGTCCGCTGTCCGCTGTCGTTGCCGCCGTAGAAGCTCGGGACGTGGATGTAGCCGAACGCGGGCAAGCCCTTCTTCTGGAGCACGGCGCCGCGCGCGTACGACTCCTCGATCACGATCTTGTCGCGGACGATCGAGACGACCTCCTCGTTGCCCGTCGGCTTGCGCACGCGCAGCGTGACCGTGCTGCCCTTCGGGCCGCGGATCATCTTCACGACGTCGTCGATGCGCATGTCGTAGACGTCGACCGGCTCCTTGCCGCCGCTCGCCACGGTGAGGATGATGTCGCCCGCGCCGAGCCCGCCCTGCCGCGCGGCCGCGCCGCCCGGGATGAGGTCGATGATCTCGATGTCGTGATCGCGCTCTCGCAGAGACGCCCCGATGCCCTCGAGCGAGCCGCTCATCTGGATCTCGAAGTTCGCCTTGTCGGCGGGCGGCAGGTACAGCGAGTGGGGATCGAACGTGTTCGCGACGGCGTTCAGCACGTCGGAGGCCGCGTCGAGCGGCGCCGGGTTCTTGAGCCGCGCGAACCGCGCCGCGTAGCTCTTCGCGAGGTCCTCGCGCGCCTTCGCCTCGCGCCCCTCGGGCGTCGCCGGGATCTTCGCGAGCGTCGGGTCGGCCGGCGCGGGCTTCTCGGCCGGCTTGTCGACCTGCTTCGGATCGGTCTTCTTCGGCTTCGGCGGGTTCAGCCGCTCCTCCATCGCGTTCGTGCGCTCCAGCACCTCGAGCTCGAGGCGCTGGCGCCAGCGCTCGCGCAGCTCCGCGTCCGTCTTCGCAGGCTTCACCTTGTCGGGGTCGGTCTCGAACGACTCCTCGTTCTCGAGATCGAGCGGCTTGGCCAGCAGCTCGGCGACGATCTTGTCGACGACCGCGACGCGTGCGACGAACACCTTGTTGCCCTCGTGGCCGAGCTCGAGCACGCCCGCGCGCAGCTGGTCATCGAGCTTGTCGGCGTACTTCGCGAGCGACTCGCGGTCGGCCTCGAGCAGGAACATCTTCCCCGCATCGATCCGCTCCATGTACGTCGCGAACGCCTGCTTCGAGACCTCGTCGTTGACCTGCGGGTGGAGCAGGTGGCCCTGCTCGAGCAGCTCGAGCACGGTCGCCGTCAGCGCGGCCTCGCGCGGATCGGCCGTGGCCGCCGCGGGCCCGACCTGGCCTCCGCCCTTGGAGGGAGGCGCGGTCGGTGCTCCCAGAGAAGCGACGAGCGAGTCGTGCTTGGTCTCCGCGGCAGGCGCCTTGGACGAACAGGAGCCCAGGAGCGCGAGATACAGGCCGATCGAGAGGCGTCTCACCCCTCGACTCTAGCGCGCATACCGAGCACGAGCAGCACGAGCATCGAACCAACCAGGATCCATCCGATCCGGTTCGTCGGCAGCCACTCACCCTCGCCGTGCCGGCGGTTCTCGGGTGCGACCGCGGCGGGAGTCGCGGGGGGCCTCCCCGCCTTCGCGGTGGTGCTGCCGCGCAGGGTCGGGCTCAGCACCGCGTCGCCGAACCGCTCCGCGTTCGCGAGCCACGACGCCGCGTTCTTGACGTAGCGCGCCGTCCCGGCGGTGTCCCACTTGTTGTAGAGGCGCGTGAAGCCGCCATCGAGGATCGCGCGGCGCCCATCGCGATCGTGGTACGCGACCACCAGGTTGCCGGCCGAGCCGTAGATCAGCGGCTGGAGCGCCGCGCTCGGCTGGATCGTCGCGATCGTGATGCCCTCGTAGATGTGCTCGAGGCCGGTGGTGAGCAGGTGGTTCGGCAGCAGGCCGGTGGTGCCCGGCTTGTTCTGCACCGCGACCGTCTGATCACCGAACAGGTCACCCTCCATCCGCGCGCCGAACAGCGCCTCGGCGAGGACATTCGCGTCCGCGTAGTACGGCTGGTTATCGCCCCAGATGTACACGCCGTGGCCGGCCTCGAAGTAGCGCTTGATCACCGCCACGTGCTCCGGCGTCAACAGCTGCTGATCGCCCGCGATCACCCAGAGCTGCGACGCCTTCGCGAGCCCCGCCTCGAGCTCCGCCGGGCTCGGCGGCTTGTTCACCCAGCGATACACGGAGAAGCCCTTCTCCTTCAGCGCGGCCTTCGGCAGGTGGAAGTCGAAGTCGATCGTGTAGAGCTGGATCACCGCGACGGTCTGGCCGTCGAACGCGCCGTCGATCGCGAGGTCGTGCTGGTTGCCCTGCGCGTTGCCGTAGCTGTCCCGAGCCGGCGCGACCTCGAGGCGCTCGGTGCGCACCACGCCGTCGCGGTCGCGATAGCTGCGCTCGACCACGTCTTTCGGAGCGTTCTTGCCGGCGGACGGGGTGTACTGCGCGTGCGCGGTACCGCCGAACAGCAGCAGCGCGAGGACCAGGAGGAGCGGACGCATCCCGGCTGTAACGCACGGGCCCGTTCGTTGGGTCTGTCAGGCCGGTGTCACGGCCGGCAGTACCGCCCGAGCGCCGCGCCGTCCGTGGTCACCGGTGCCTGCGACACCCAGACCTAACACCTGCACGACGCCGGCGTCGGCGATCGCGCTCGTCGCGCGCGCCTCGGTGAAGAAGCGATCGACGATCTCCGCATGCACCGCGAGCGTGGGGAGCTCCGCGAGGTACACCGTATCCAAGCCGCCCGCGCCGAGCTTGCGAACGGCGCAGTACGGACCGAGGAGGCTGCCGGGTGTCACGGTATTGACTGCGCAGCTCCGGCATTCATATTTGTCCAGCGAATTCGTATAGTTGCAATAACACGGCACGCTGTGCGCCCAGGGCCGTGGCACTCGTGCGCGAAGGCGCGCGGCGAGGGCGCGGTTTCCACGAGATAGCTGGCAGAATGGGTGACGCGTCAGGGATGAAGCGGATCGGCGAGATTCTGGTGGAGTCGGGGTTCGCGACCGCCGCGGCGGTGGAGCGCGCGCTCGTCAAGCAGAAGGAGCTCCCGCGCCGGCTGTGCTCGCTGCTCATCGCGCGCGACGTGATCGACGTCGACATCGCCTCGCGCGCGCTCGCCGAACAGTACGGTGTCCCCGCCGCGCTCCAGAAGCACCTCGATCGCCGCGACCGCGATCTCGCCGCGCTCATCCCCGCGGAGCTCGCGCGCAGCTGGTGCGTCCTGCCGCTCGGCCGCACTGGCAAGGGCGACCTGATCGTGTGCGCGCGCGATCCGAGCCCGGCCGCGCTCGCCGCGGTGTCGAAGCTCGTGAGGGGCAGCGTCGTGCTCGCGGTCGCGCCCGCCTCGCTGCTCGAGACGCTGGTCGCCGAGACGTACGGGCTCCCCGAGGAGGACTTCGACGTCGACCTGACGACCGGTCCGATCCATTCGCTCGAGCTCGATCCGGTGCGCGGCCGCGCCGCGAGCGACGGCGGCTTCGGCAACCTCCAGCTCGTCGAGCTCGACGACAAGGCCGTGTCGCGCGATCCGGCCGCGAGCGGCTCGATCCAGATCGGCCCCTCGCGCCAGATCCCGCTGCCACCGTCGTCGGCCGGGATGGCGCTACCGCCGCTCGAGGATGGGCAGATCCTGCCGCGCGCGATCACGCCGCCCGCGCGCATCGTCGACACCGCCCCGCCCGTCGCGCCGGCTCCGGAACCGCCCGCCGTTGCGCCCGAGGCACCGCCCGTCATCGCGCGCACCGTCACGCCGCCGATCATCGTGATCCCGCCGAAGCGCCCCTCGAAGCCGAGCAGCAAGCTCGCGCCGATCACGAGCGAGCACGCCGCACCGCAAGCCGCGGCGCCCGATCCGATGCCGATTCCGACGGAGCCCGCGCCGCCGCCGCCCGCTGCGCCCGCGCCGAAGTTCAAGAAGGTCGACACCGACGTCGGCGCGCTTCCGAATCCACGCGCGCCGGCGGTGCCGCGCTCCGGCGTGATCACGCGCCGGCCGCCGACGATGCCGCCGCCCGCCACCGCGACCGTGGACGCACCGTTGCCCAAGATCATGCCCGCGGTGCCGCCGCGCGCGGCGAAGCGCACCACGACGCCGCCGCGCGGAGCACCGCAGTCCGTGGCGCCCCCTCTGTCGCGGGCCGCGAAGCGGACGACGACCCCGCCGCGCGGCGCCCCGATGTCGTCGGCCACGGCTCGGCCCGGCAGGCCATCGACGCCGCCGCCGCCCGCCGCACCGCCGGCGCGGCCACACCCGGTCGCGCGTCCGCCGTCGGTACCTCCGCTCGAGCTCGCCCCGCCGGAGTTCGATGCACAGGCGATCGCCGTCGGCACCCAGCCGCCCCGCCGGAAGGCGATCACGGTGCCTCCGACGACGATCGCCACCGCGCTCGATGCCACCCTCGCGGCGACGTCGATCGAGGAGCTCGTCACCGGAGCGATCCGGTTCGCCGCGGGCCGGTGGCGCGCGGTGCTCATGCTCGAGGTGCGCGACCGGATCGCGGCCGGCGAGGCCGGGCACGGTCAGCTGCTCGGTGACGATGTCATCGTCGGGCTCGCGCTGCCGCTCGCGGTGCCGTCGATGGTCTCGCAGGCCGTCGAGCGCGGCACGCTCGCGACCGAGCCGCCGGAGAGCATCGTGCAGGAGCGCCTCGATCGCCTGCTCGGGATGCCGCGCTTCCCCGCGGCGATGCCGGTGATGGTCGACGGTCGCCCGCGCTTCGTCCTCGCGGTCGGCGATGCGATCGCGGGCGACACCGACACGGCGATGCAGGACCTCGAGAAGATCGCGATCGCCGTCGGTGCCGCGTTCACCAAGCTGTCACGTTAACGCGCTACGCTGCCCGCGATGGCAACGCCGCTGACCGCCGCGCACCGCACGTGGCGCCTCAAGGTGTTCGCGGCGACCTGGCTCTCGTACGTCGGGTTCTACTTCTGCCGGAAGCCGTTCTCGGCGGCGAAGTCCGCGATCGGCGAGGACATGGGCTGGTCGACGACCACGCTCGGCAACATCTGGACGGCGTACCTGATCGCGTACGCGATCGGCCAGTTCCTCGCCGGCTACATGGGCACGAGGCTCGG
>JAEUJX010000449.1 GCA_016794545.1 Myxococcales bacterium | reverse complement strand
TCGCGCTGGCCGAGATCTGGCTGCAGGGCAAGAACGTCCACCACGTCCGCACCACGTCCAACGACGCTGGCCACTACCTCCTCGAGCGCCTGCCGCCGGGGACCTACGTGCTGCTCGCCGAGTTCGCCGGCCAGCCGCTCGAGGTGCACGAGATCCAGGTCAAGGCCGGCGACCTCACGCACGTCGACCTGGTGTTCACGCTCGGCCGGCCGGATCCGATCCGCGTGTCGTACGGCGATCCGAAGCAGTCGCAGATCGATCGCTACCACCCACCGCACCTCGGCGACGGCATCGCGATCGTCGAGGGCACCGTCAACGATCTCCAGACCCACGCGCGCGTCACCGGCGCCGTCGTCACCATGGTCTCGCACGGCCCCGCCGGCACGCAGACCGAGATGACGGTCAGCGACGACCACGGGCGCTACCGGTTCGAGAACGTCACGCCCGGCACCTACGCCGTCAGCGCCTACTACAGCGTCGCCGGTCGCGGACAGATCGAGGTGCGGCGCGGCGGCATCGACGTCGCCAGCAAGGAAGCGGTGATCGTCCCGCTGTGGATCGAGATGGTTCGCTGAGCGGGCTCAGTCAAACCAGAAGCGGACGCCGACCGAGCCCTCGAAGCCAGCGCCGAAGCGATCGCGCCGGTCGTTGAAGAACAGGTCCACCACGAACGTGAGCTGGACGAAGATGTCGAGCGGCACGTTGTTGAAGTCGAACGCGAGCCCGAGGGGGACACGCAGGCCGAGCGCCGAATCCCGATCGCGACCGTCGACGCGACGATCGTCGTAGCTCCAGAACGCACCACCGACACCCACGAAGAACGGCAGCTTGAACGTCGGGTTCTCGGTGAGCGACACCGGGTGCCACAGGTGGTCGAGGTAGAGGTGGAGACCGTCCGCGTCGCGGTAGTAGTTGTCGTACAGCCAGCCCACGCCGAAGTTGAGCGCGGTGCTCGGGGAGAGGAACAGCTTGCCGTTGAGACCGGACGGCGCTCCGAGCTCGATCCCGAGGCCGAACTTGCCGTTCGAGGTGTAGTTCGAGCGACCGGCACCGAAGCTGCGGCGACGGGCATCGGCGGTCCCGGCGAACACGAGCACGACGAGGGTAACGGCGGCGAGCAATGGTTTGCGCGTCATGCGGTGATCCTAAACGCGTCTCGCGTCGCTCGCGTGCTTCGTGCGAAGATTACGCTGTGCACGCTTTGTACACGCGAGTATGCGTCTTGACGCTGCTCGCGGCTTGTGGCCAGAGCGCGAGTGGCCCGAAGAATGCACCTGCGGAACCGCCTCCGACGAAGATCGCGCAGGTTCCCGTCGACGCGCTGACGCCCGACGCGCCGCCTGCGCCGAAGCTCGGGTGCGCGCCCGGAACCGCGCCGACTCCCGCGCCCGCCCCCGAGCCGCTGTGGGCGTGCGCGCGTCCGGACGGCACGCGCCACGGTCCGTTCGTGGTGCTGTTCCCCGATGCCTCGATCGAGATCAGCGGCGCGTACGAGGACGGTGCGCTCGCCGGTCCATGGGAGCGCCGCCACCCGAACGGTGCGATCGCGGAGCAAGGCCGCTACGCCGCCGGCCTCAAGGACGGCACGTGGACGCAGGCGAACGGGAGCGGCGTCGCGCTCGGCGAGTACGTGATGACGGCCGGCACCGGCACCGTCAAGCAGTGGTACGAGGACGGCGCGCTCTACAGCGAGCAGAGCTTCCGCGCGGGCGTCGCACACGGAGCGCACAAGGTCCACGCGCCCGACGGCAGCGTGATCATCAGCGCCATGTACGAGCAGGGCGTGCTCGATGGTCCGCACTCGTTCGGCACGCGCCAGACGATGCGGTTCGAGGAGACGTTCGCCGACGGCGTGCGGCGCGGGAAGCGCAACATCTGGCAGTCCGGCCTCCATGTCGCCGAGGAGGAGTACGACAAGCGCGGCAAGCTCCACGGTCCGTACGTGCTGCGGCGTTCGACGCGGGTGCTGCGCGTGAAAGGCGAGCTCTCCGGCGGCCGCCGCGTCGGCGAGTGGCAGTGGTGGGATCGCGACAACAACAAGGAGCGCGAGGGCACGTACGTCGCCGGCAAGAAGGACGGCCAGTGGCTCGAGTGGTGGGAGAACCGGCTGACGTTCTCGGGCGAGTACAAGCTCGGCAAGCCGCACGGCTCGTTCGTCTACTTCGATCGCAACGGCAACGAGCTCGGCCGGTTCTCGATCGTCAACGGCACCGGCACGATGATCACGTTCCACGCGAACAGGAAGCCGTCGTCGAAGACGCGGCTGTCCTCTGGATCGCTCGACGGCCTCCATCAGGAATTCAACCCGCGCGGGAAGCTCGTCGTGGAGGGCCGCTACCGCGCCGATCAGAAGCACGGCGTGTGGAAGGAGTGGACGCTCGATGGCACGACGCTGCTCGTCGAGCAGTCGTGGAAGCGCGGCAAGCTCGATGGCCCCGTGAAGAAGTATGTCGACGGCAAGCTCGCCATGGAGGCGACGTACGTCGACGGCGTGGCCTCCGGCCCGTACACCGAGCGAAGAGACGGCAAGCCCGCGGTGACCGGCCAGTTCGTGGACGATCGCAAGGACGGCACGTGGACGATCTACGCCGCCGACGGAGCCGTGCTGCGAACCGCGACGTACAAGCACGGCGTCCTCGACGGCCCGTACCGCGAGCTCGCCGACGGCGCGGTCGTCGAGGGCTCGATGGCCTCCGGGCGTCGCAGCGGCACGTGGACCCGCACCGATCGGGCAGGTAGCGTGCAAACGATGGCGTACACGACACCCTAGCCGTGGCTTGGGTTCCGTAGAAACCGCCGCAGGAACGAAGATATTCCGCGGCGTGCATCGATCACGATCGGTGCAACCTCCGGGCAGCTCGCGCGTTCATACGGTGGAGACCGCCGTGAACCGTGACGCCAAGACCCAGTCGGCCCTGATCGCCCTCGCCCGCTCGCGCAGGATGCAGCGCGCGCTCGCGCACGCGTTCCTGCATCGCAACTCGCCGCTGCCGACGCTCAGGACCTCGCTCGGCTTCATGACGACCACGTCGTGCGTGAGCGAGACCACCGAGGGCGCGGCGATCGCGCACCGCATGCAGCTGCTCGGGGTCTCGTACGCCGAGGGCGTCGCGTACGTGGTGGAGGAGCTCGGCGGTGACGAGACGCCGGTGGTCTACCGGCTGTGGCTGCGCGGCCCGCGCGCCGGTTACCTCGTGCCGATCCACGCGTGGTACGAGCAGAGCGAGAACACCGCGCAGATCCGCGCGCGCATCGCAAACCTCGCGCTCGAGCCGCTCGCGAGGTCGACGTCGGAGGCGTGGATGCTGTCGACGCGCATCGTCCAGCGGCGCGCGCTGCGCGTGGCGGGCCCCGGCGCGTGCTCGGATCTCCCGATCCGCAAGTTCGCGCTGCAGCTCGTCGTCGAGCCGGTCAGCGGGATGGGCCCGAGCGGCAAGACCACGGTGACCGCGTTCCTCCGGCCGCAGGCGCAGCTCGTCGACGTGTGGTCGATCCCGGACACCGACATGGCGATCGCCCGCATCAGCTACACCGGCATCCCGAGCGGCGTGGGCCTCGACAAGGACGCCGTCGTGCTGCTGACGAGCGGCCTCCACCACGAGTGACGAGCCACGGGTATCAGGGTGTTAGGGGGGGTCATCCGATCCACGCTCGCCGGCGGCGCGTAACTGGGTAACCTCCTGGGGTCTCCACCCGTAGGTGTCCCATGTGCCACTCGCTGTTCCTGGCCGCCCTCCTCCCGATCTCCCTCGGCGCCGCCGCGTGTGGCACCGAGCACGGCCACGGCGACGACACCGCAGAGGTGAACTGCGCCATGGAGACCGCGGACACGTACACCGTGGGGCTCGAGAAGCAGGGCTCGGTGTTCAGCGTCAAGCTGATGAGCGCGACCCCGGCGCCGCCGAACCGCGGAGACAACGAGTGGGTGATCCTCGTGACCACGCTGTCGGGCGCGGCGCCGGTGACGGGCGCGACGATCGTGGTCACGCCGTTCATGCCGAAGCACCAGCACGGCACGCCGGTCGACGTCGCGGTCGTGCCCGGCACGACCGCCGGCGAGTACACGCTGAAGCAGGTGAACCTGTGGATGCCCGGCGTGTGGGAGACGACGATCGAGATGACGTCGACCGCCGGGACCGACGCGGTCGTCTACCGGTTCTGCATCCCGAGCTGAGCGCGCCGCGCTACTCGGGGTTGCAGTTCGTGCCGGCCGCGAGGCCCGTGCCCGCGGTCGACTTGAGCCACGTGCTCTTCGCGAACTCCGACGTCAGCGTCTTCATCCGGGGGATCACGGCGGGATCGAGATCTCCCGACTGCACGAGCGAGTGCAGCGTCTTGTAGGGCAGCGGTCGGATGAACAGCTGCGCCTCGATGCGCTCGATCTCCGTGAAGCTCGGGACGTTGTAGCGAGCCGTCATCGAGTGATCGAACGCGGGGTCGTTCTGATCGAACGTGACCGAGCCCGTGAGCAGCTTCGAGCTGTCGACCGCGGCGATCTCCCAGAAGAAGTGCGCCGGCGTGCCATCGGACTTCGTCGCGCGATCCCACAGGCCGAACAGCCTCGGGTCGGTGGTGGCCAGGAGCTCGTCGGGGTCCGTGCCGGCGGGGACCTTGCCGCTCTGGAACACGATCGAGTCGTCGGCGCGGTACGCAGTGACCTCGAGCCAGACGCGGCGATCGAACGCCGAGCCACTCGGGAAGCTGTGCCCGAGGTTCAGCGAGTCGATGCGCACCGTGAGGATGCCGGGCTGATCCAGGCAGATGCCGCCCGGCGAGCGCGTGCCGGTGCGGGGCTTCGGCCCGATGATGCCGACCGAGGGATCGAGGATCTCCTGGATGCCCTTCGCCTGCGCCTCCATCTCCGGCCACGGCGTCAGCGCCTGGTCGATCGCCGGAAACGTGTGCTCGTGGAAGCCGAGCGGCCGCGACACGACGGAGAGGCCCTCGCGATCGGCGATCACGCCGTCGGTCGGCTTCATGTGGCAGCTCGAGCACGTCAGCTTGGAGTCGGGCTTCGAGAACACGCCCTGCTTCCACTCCTTGAACGTGCGCTCGATCGCCACGCCATTGGGCAGCACGATGTCGTGGCAGCTGCCGCACATCTCGGAGTTGTTCACCGTGCCCTTCATCAGGGGGTCGTAGGCCGAGTCGTGGGCCGGGCTGTCGACGGGGTTCTTCACGCCCCCACGCATCGTCTGGTCCATCGCGAGGACCAGGCCGTTGTTGTGGTCCTTCGTCACCTTCTCGACGTTGTGGCAGAAGTAACAGGTGATGCCGCGCTCCGCGGGGGACAGCTTGTTCGGATCGAAGTCAGCGGCGTTGTCCGCGGTGATGGTGCCGTTCAAGACCGCCATCGGCGCGTGGCAGTTGATGCAGAACGTGCCGAGCTCGCCGCCCGTCTCGCGCTGGCCGCGGCGGTTCATCGCGATGAACACCGGGTCGTCCGCGGCGTACGCGTGCATCGAGCCCGACCACTCCTTGTAGTGCTGCGCGTGACAGTCGAGGCAGGTGTTCGGATCCTGCAGGCGCTCGACCGAGTACTTGTCGTCGCTGCACGCGGCGAGCGCGAGGAGCCCGGCGATCCACAGCCTCATCGCGGTGCTCCCAGCTCGACCCACTTGACGAGCGCGCACCGCTCCGACGCGATCAGCGCGCTGCCCTGCGGCATCGTGTAGTCCTTGCCCGTCGAGCTCGTACGCACGACGAGCTCGCTGCACGACGGATCGCCGGACTGGACGTGGCCCTGGAGGAGGCCGTCGTACGCCTCCTGCTCGGTCGCGAACGACAGGCCCGAGTCGCTGCTCGCGGAGTGACAGCTGCCCTGCGACGAGCCGCAGTCCTGCACGATCGTCTCGCTGAACACCTTGCTGAACGAGGTCGGCTGGTAGAGCGGAGCGCACGCCGTGTCGACGGTGAAGCACGCGGGCGGCGGCTCGCTCCCCGGGCAGCCGGGCGCGGCTGCGAGGATCGCGGAGAGGGACAACCACCGCATATTCGCTGACTGTACCCGCGAAACGGGGCGGCGGAAGTGCGCGCTCACACATCGGCTGACCGCCCGATGCCCGCGATCAGCGCCTGGTAGCGCCGATACGCCTCCTCGAGCGCCGCGCTCGGCGAGGGCTCGTACGCGACGGTCGGCGGCGGGACGAGCGCCGCGGCGGAGGGGAGGTCCGGGAACGCGCCCGCCGCCACACCCGCGATCATCGCGGCGGCGAGCGGGCTGCCATCGACGTTCGCTGCGACGCGGTGACGCAGCCCGAGGACGTCGGCCCGGAGCTGGCACCAGCCCCGCGCGCGCGCGCCGCCGCCCACCAGCAGGACCTCGGCGAACGCGAGCCCCATCGCGCGCAGCCGCTCGGTGACGTCGCGCGTGGCGAACGTCAGGCCCTCGAAGATCGCCGACGCGATGTTCCCCACGCCGTGCGCGAGGGACAGGCCGTAGAGCCCCGCGCGCACCTCGGGCCGCCACACCGGCGTCATCTGGCCGGCGAGCGCGGGCACGAACACGAGGCCGTCCGAGCCGGTGCGCGCCAGCGC
>JAEUJX010000434.1 GCA_016794545.1 Myxococcales bacterium | reverse complement strand
GGCGCCGTTGCCGGGCAACCGGAAGCCGTTGCCGACGATCGCGGCGACCCGATCGGCCGAGGTCATCACCGGCGTCGCGGTGGCGTGCCGGGCGCCCGGCGAGCTGTCGCGGATCTCGCCGATCCCGCCGGGCCCGGGGTCCTGCGAGAGGTGGTACACGCCCGCGTAGCCGGCCCACGTGCCGGTGGCGTTCTGCGCGTCGTTCAGCGCCGGATCGCCGTAGTGCATGAAGATGTGGTCGGTGTCGCTCAGCGCGTCGATCAGCGGCACGCGGACCCAGACCAGCGAGGTCCCGCCGGCGACCCACTCGTCGATCTGGTACGGGAGCACGGTGCCATCGGTGTCGACGAACCGGATATTCGCGCCGCCCGCCTTGATCAGCGAGTAGTCGACGTTCGTCGGATCGAGCGCGACCAGCACCACGAACCCGTCGAGCCCGACGTTGCGGTTCGCGTTCTTGAACGACAGCCTCATGCGGCGCTTCGTGCTCGCCGGTCCGTCGAGCGGCGCGTCGATCGAGACGACGGGCGTGTCGGTGGCGGGCCCATCGGTCGGCGCATCGGGGGGGCTGCCCGGGCTGTCGGCCGCGTCGATCGACACGCCGACGCCGGCACCGACGTTGAAGCCGCAGCCTCCGAGCAAGGCCGCGAGCGCCGCGAGCGAACGGCCGTACATCGCGCCGATGATAGACGAGGCGCGGTACGCTCGGGCGGTGGATCGCTACGACCTGTGTGTGATCGGAGGAGGGCCGGCCGGCGTGGCCGGGGCCATCCGCGCGGCCGACCTCGGGAAGCGCGTCGCGCTGGTCGACGTCGGTCCCCTCGGCGGAGCGGGGATCTTCGAGGGCGCGCTGTCGTCGAAGACGCTGTGGCACCTCGCCGCCGACTACACCCGCGCGCGCCGGTGCGACCGGGGCTACGACGGCCGGGCGCTCACGTGTGACTGGCAGGCCGTGCGCGGCGAGGTCGCCGCGGCGTGCACCGAGGCCCAGAGCCTCCTCACGCGGCAGCTCGCCGCGCTCGCGGGTGCGATCGACCGGGTCACGGGCCGCGCGACGTTCGTCGCCCGCGACACGATCGAGGCGGGTGGCCGGCGCGTGACCGCCGAGCGCTTCCTGATCGCCGTGGGGTCCACGCCGCGCGTGCCGCCGAACCTCGCGGTCGACGGCGCGCGCGTCGTCACCAGCGATCACATCGAGCACGTCCCCGAGCTGCCGCGCCGGCTCGCGATCATCGGCGCCGGCGTCGTCGGTTGCGAGTACGCGACGGTGTTCGCGCACCTCGGCCACACGCAGGTCGAGCTGTTCGATCGCCAGCCGCGCATCCTGCCGTTCGAGGACCAGGACGTCTCGGCGGTCGTCGCGCACCGGTTCGCCGCGATCGGCGTGCACGTCCACAAGAGCGCGAAGATCGAGAGCGTCACCGTCATCGGCGACGAGGCCGAGGTCGCGTGGACCGACGACGCGGGCGTGCGCCAGACCCGCCGCTACGACCGGGTGCTGGTCGCGACCGGGCGCGTGCCCGCGACCGCAGGCCTCGGGCTCGACCTCGCCGGCGTCGCGGTCGAGCAGGGCGGCGGCATCACCGTCGACGGGACGCGCACGCGCGCGCCGCACGTGTGGGCCGCCGGCGACGTGACGCCGGACCTCATGCTCGCGAACCTCGCCGAGCTCGAGGCCCGTCACGCCGTCGAGGACATGTACGGCCTCGATCCGCCGGCGATCATCCACGAGGCGCAGTCGGCGATCTACTTCCTGTCGCCGGAGGTCGCCGCGGTCGGTCTCAACGAGCAGATGGCGAAGGCCAAGGGCATCCGCTACCGCGCGGCCGTCGTGTCGAACGCGCTGAACCGCCGGAACCTGGCGATGCGCTCGACCGTCGGGTTCGTCAAGCTGCTCGCGCGCCCCGATGGCCGCCTGCTCGGGCTGCGCGTCGTCGGTCCGCAGGCGGGCACCTGCATCCAGGGCGTCGCGCTCCTGATCGGGCAGGGCGGCACGCTCGATGCGGTCGAGCGCTGCGTGCACCCGCACCCCGCGGTCACCGAGGGCGTGCTCGAGGCCGCGCGCCTGCTGCTCGGCACGTCGCTCTACAAGCCCGAGGCGATGGCCGGGCTCTGCCACATCGTCCACGGCTGACCGCGGCCACGCTGCCGGCCGCTCTCCGCGGGCGACAGCCCTTGCCGTCCCGAGGTGACCATGTTAGAACTGACACGTCAGTACCGAGTAACCATCATGAGTTACATGCGTTCCGAGGCGCGTCAGCGCCAGATCCTGGGCCACGCGAAGCGCGTCTTCGCGGAGCGCGGGTTTCACGCCGCGAACGTCAGCCACATCTGCGAGGCGGCGGGCATCGGGCGGGGGACGCTCTACCAGTACTTCCCGAACAAGCGCGCCGTGCTGACGGCGATCCTGCGCGAGACGCTCGATCGCGCGAAGGCGCTGATGCAGAAGCAGGAGCGCGAGGCTCCCGCGTTCGCACCGCCGGAGAAGATCTCGCGCGCCGTCGCGATCGAGTTCGCGACACGCCAGCTGAAGGAGCTGCTCGAGGTCGTGTTCGCGGACGAGGACACGCTGCGCATCGTGCTGCGCGAGGCGGTCGGGCTCGACGTCGGCGCGGAGACGGTGCTCGCCGAGATCGACGAGACCGCGATCGGCATCGTCGAGCGCAGCCTCGCCGCCTCGCAGCAGGCGGGCTTCATCCGCGCTCTCGACTGCCGCGCGGTCTCGACGCTGGTGGTCGGCGGCGTCGAGAAGCTCGCGCT
>JAEUJX010000358.1 GCA_016794545.1 Myxococcales bacterium | reverse complement strand
GAGCGCGAGCAGCTTGCCCACGTGCGCGCGATACGCGTCGACCTTGTCCTTCAGCTCGGGCTTGAGGTAGTAGTCGCGGTCCGGAAGGCCGAGCCCGGCGGCGTCGAGGTAGAGGATGTTCGTCGTCGAGTCCTTGAGGTCGGCCATCACGTAGCTCGCCCACACCACGCCGACGCCGAGCGCGTGCAGCTCCGCGACCGTGGCGTTCCACGTCCGGCCGTCCTTCTGCTTGAGGGCGCGGTCGAGCACGGGCCGGATCCCGGCGAGGCCCGCCTTCTCGATCGCGCCGTCGTCCATGCACGACGCGTAGAAGTCGCCGAGCTTCTTCGTGCCCGCGTCGGCACCGGTGCCCTTCGCGGCCTCGTCGAGCAGCGTGCGGATGTTGGCCTTGTTCTTCTCGTCGACCTCGCCGCCGCGCCCCCAGCGCGCGCGGTCGGGTGGGATCTGGTTCTGCGCGAGCCAGCCGCCGCACGCGAACTGATAGAAGTCGACGCACGGATCGGACGTGCGATCGAGCGATCCACTCTCGAGCCCGACATCCGCGAGCGTGACCTTCACGCCCGGCGCACCCGGCGCACCCGGCGCGGCGGAGGTCGGCGAGGAGCACGAGCCGAGGACGACGACGAGCGGGACGGCGATCAGCCAGCGGCGCATCGACGCGAACAGTAGCACGCGGTCACGGTGAGACCTGCCAGACCTCGGCGCCGGTCGCGTCGACGGGCAGCGGCCGCGCGTGACCGGGTACGGCCTCGAGCAGCGCGCCGATCTGCACGCTCATCTTCGGGATGTGCACGACGTATGCGACGGGGAACTGCGACCACGGTGGGACGGCCGTGAAGTCGCGGAGCAGGTGTTCGCGGCAGCCCGTGTACCACATGAGCTGCGTCACGGCCTTCGCGACGACGAGGCACGGCCGGCCAGCCGCGTCGGCGCGGATCGCGCGCGCGGCCGAGGCGATGGGCGCGCGCGCGGTGGCGAGGAAGCGCGTGTAGAACGGCACGGCGATCGCCACGCCGAGCCACGCGACGAATGCGAGCGGCAGCGCGAGCGCGCGCAGCCGGGCGGGCGCGAACCGGGCGAGCCCGTCGAGCCCGAGCAGCACGAGCAGGATCGTCGCGACGAACACGTAGCGCGGCTGCGCGTGCGATTGCACGCCGAGCATCACGACCTGTCCGATCGCGACCACGGCGAGGAACACGCGCGGGCGCCAGTCCGCCGGGAGCCGGGCGAGCGACGCGACCCCGCACAGCAGGAGCGGTGCGACGAGCGCGCCGTAGAACCGGAACGGGTTCGACGTGAGGTACGTGACGAGCCCCTCGCCGGCGTACGCGCGGCGCGGCATGTTCGACGACACGCGCAGGATCCCCGTCAGCGAGCCGGTCTCGTGCAACGACTGGAGGAAGTGCGGCGCGAGGAGCACGGCGAACAGCGCCGCCGCGGCGACGACCACGAGCGGTCGCCGCAGCACGGCACGCCACCACAGCAGCGCGGCGGCGCTCGCACCGAGGAGGATCACGGGCGCGCTGCCGTAGCGCAGGTAGAACGCGGCGGCGAAGGCCGGGGCCGCGGCGAGCATGCGCCAGCGCGGACCGCCATCGCGCGCGAGCTCTCCCGCGAGGACCGCGAGACCGGCGAGCACGCAGGCGGTGGCTGGGATGTCGCCGATCAGCTCGGAGCTGCGCAGCACGAGCGGGTGCGCGCCGGCCACGATGCACGCGGCCCACGCGCCGGTGCGCGGCGACAGCGTGGCGCGGCCGAGCGCGAACACGGCGAACACGAGGCCGGTGCCGAGGATGGCGCTGACCAGCCGGAGCTGCCACTCCGCACCGCCGAGCGCGACGCCGACCTCGGCGATCATCGTGACGCCGACGGAGCGGTAGACCCACGCGGGACCGCCGCCGCGCGCGGACACCGCGAACGCGGACTCGTCGTGGCCGAGCGGTGGACCGAGCACGACCGTGAGCAGCGCGATGGAGAACCACGCGGTCGCGGCGGCGAGCAGCAGTCTCCGGTCAGTCATCTCCAGGCGGCCCGCGGTGTTATCATCGACAGCCCGTGATCGGCGAGACGATCGGAAATTT
>JAEUJX010000754.1 GCA_016794545.1 Myxococcales bacterium | reverse complement strand
ATCTCTGCGGCGGGCCTGCTCACGTACACGCCGGCCGCGAATGCGAACGGCGTGGCGACGGTGACGGTGCGGATCCACGATAACGGCGGCACCACGAACGGCGGCGTCGACCTGAGCGCCGCGCAGACCTTCACGATCACGGTGAACGCGGTGAACGACGCGCCGTCGTTCACGGCGGGCGCGAACCAGATGGTCCTCGAGGACGCGGCGGCACAGACCGTGGCGGCCTGGGCGACGGCGATCAGCGCCGGCCCGGCGAACGAATCGACGCAGACGGTGGCGTTCACGGTGTCCGCGACGAACAGCACGATGTTCTCCGTGCAGCCGGCCGTGTCGTCGACCGGCACGCTGACGTACACGCTCGCCGCGAACGCGAACGGCACGTCCACCGTCACGGTGACGCTGGCGGACAACGGCGGCGGTACGAACACGAGCGCGCCGCAGACCTTCACGATCACCGTGACCGCGGTCAACGACGCACCGTCGTTCACCGCGGGCGGCAATCAGAGCGTGAACGAGGACGCGGGTGCGCAGAGCGTCGCGTGGGCGAGCGCGGTCAGCGCCGGCCCGAACGAGTCCGGCCAGACGCTGACGTTCAGCGTGTCCGCGACCAACGGCACGCTGTTCTCGGCGCCGCCAGCGATCTCGTCGACCGGCACGCTGACGTACACCCCCGCGGCGAACGCGAGCGGTTCGTCGACGGTGACGGTGTCCCTCCAGGACAACGGCGGCCTCGCGAATGGCGGCGCGAACACCAGCGGGTCGGTGATGTTCACCATCACGGTGAATCCGATCAACGATCCGCCGTCGTTCACGGCGGGCGGGAACCAGTCCGTGTTCGAGGACTCGGGCACGACCACGGTGACCAACTGGGCCAGCGCGATGAGCCCCGGCCCGGCGAACGAGTCCAGCCAGACCCTGACCTTCAACGTGTCGACCACCAACGGCACGCTGTTCTCGACGGCACCGGCGGTCTCGTCGGCCGGCACGCTCACGTTCACGCCGGCCGCGAACGCGAGCGGCTCGGCGACCGTGACGGTGACGCTCCAGGACAACGGCGGTGGCGCCGACACGAGCACGCCGCAGGTGTTCACGATCACGGTGACGGGCGTCAACGACGCGCCGTCGTTCACGGCGGGCGCGAACCAGACCGTCGCCGAGGATGCGGCGGCGCAGACCGTCACCGGCTGGGCGACGAACCTGAGCGCTGGCCCCAACGAGTCGCAGACGCTCAGCTTCAGCGTCTCGAACAACGCCAACGCGCTGTTCTCGTCGCAGCCGGCGGTGTCGTCGGCCGGAGCGCTGACCTACACGCCCGCCGCGAACGCGAACGGCGTCGCGACGGTGATGGTCGCGATCCAGGACAGCGGCGGCACCGCGAACGGCGGCGTCAACACGAGCGCCTCGCAGATGTTCACGATCACGATCCGTGAGGTCAACGATCCGCCGACCACCACGGTCGACACGCTCGGCCCGATCAACGAGGACTCGGGCACGTTCTCGATCCTGTTCTCCCAGTTGACCGGCAACGACTCGCGCGGCCCGGCGAACGAGTCGGGGCAGACCCTCACGGTCACGGGCGTGACCGCGGTGAGCGGCGGCTCGGTGTCGATCGCCAACGGCATGGTCAACTTCACGCCGACGGCGAACTTCAGCGGCACCGCGAGCTTCACGTACACGGTGCAGGACAACGGCACGACCAACGGCGCCGCCGATCCGAGGAGCGCGACCGGCACGGCCTCGATCAGTGTCACCGCCGTGGACGACGCTCCCGTGGCGTCGGCGGTCAGCACCACGATCTCGGAAGACGTCGTCACGCCGGTGACGCTGGCGTACTCGGACGCCGAGAATCACCAGGCCTCGTCGTGCACGCTGGGGACGGTCACGAACCTCGCCATCGCGGCGAGCTGCGCGTGCACGGGCGGCGTCTGCAGCGTCAGCGTGTTCGGCTCGCCGCAGCACTACAACGGCTCCGCGAGCTTCACGTACACGGTGACCGCGAATGGCCTCACGTCGAACACGGCGACGGCGTCGATCACGGTCAGCCCCGTGAACGATCGGCCGACGGCGATCAGCGGGTCCTTGACCCTCGACGAGGACCAGAGCGCGCCGTTCGCGATCGATGGAGACGACGTCGACCAGAACACGCTGTCCTTCACGATCGCCACGCCGCCGACGAACGGGACGCTGAGCGGCATCGGTGCGGTGGACTGCAACATCGCGCCGGTCACCGCGTGCACGGCCCCGATCACCTACACGCCGAGGCCGAACTACAACGGTCCGGACTCGTTCACGTTCACGGTGTCGGATGGCGTGCTGAGCCACACGGGCACGATCACCATCAACGTGCGCTCGGTGAACGATACGCCGTTCGCGAACCTGGACACGGCGACGACCCCGCCGAACACGCCGGTGGCGATCGACGTGCTGGCCAACGACACGGGGCTGGGCGACACGCCGATCGTGGTGACCATCGTGGGCTGCCCGACGGGCAGCACCTGCAGCGTCGATGCCCTGAACCGGGTCGTGTTCACTCCGGGGCCGAACGCCTTCGGCAACCAGAACATCTCCTACCGGATCACCGACGTCGACGGCCAGTCCAGCTCCTCGCGGATCACCGTGAACGTCAACGGCCCCGCGGTCGCCGTGGACGACGTCACCGAGACCTCGGTGAACAAGGCGCAGGTCGTCAACGTGCTCTTCAACGACTACGACCCGGAGCAGGACCCGTTCCTGATCATCGACTTCTCGCAGGCGCAGAACGGCATGGTCACCATCAACCCGGCGAAGACCGCCCTGCTGTACACCCCGAAGACCGGGTTCTGTGACCCGGTGAACGGCGACAAGTTCGAGTACCAGATCACCGGCGGCGCGAAGGCGACGGTGGTGGTCAAGTTCTTCTGCAACTGACTACGGCGAGCAGCTGTAGCCGTAGACGTCGATCCCGAACGCGCGCACCGAGCCCGTGTCCTGCGGGACGGCGTCGCTCGCGGTCAGCGTCCAGGTGCCCGCGCCGCTCTCGCCCGCGAAGGACGACAGCGGCTGGGCCGGCCGGAAGAAGCCGGTGAACGGCGCCATGTCCGGCGTGACGTCCTGGATCGACATCCAGCCCTCGTCGTCGAGGTACGTCTGGCAGAAGTTGTTCGCGTCGTTCGAATCGCCGCCCGCCCCCGCGATCAGGTCGATCGTGGTGCCCGACGGAGAGGTCAGCGCCAGGGTGACGTCGCTCGCCCAGGTGTGGTCGAGCCCGACCGTCGTCGCGCCCTCCTCGGTGGTGCACGCCGCGCCGTCGAGGTGGAACACGACCTTGCTGATCGCGCCGGTTTCCGGCAGCGCGAGCGGGACGGAGACGGTGGTGCCGTCACCGTCGGGGATCGCGACCGGCGCGCCGGTGTAGCTGAACGTCGTCGGGAACGGCGACGGCTGGCCGGTCGGCAGCGCGAACGACAGCACCATCGGGTGAGCGCCCGGGCTCGCGTGGCTGACGGTGAGCGTGAACGCGAGCTGCGTCCCGCACAGCACGGTCGGGCTGACGGAGATCGCGAACGCGGTCGGGTTCGTGCCGGTCGCGCCCGAGGCGATGTTCGGATACGCCGACGTCGCGGTCGTGACCGTCACGCCCGGCGTGGTCGACGACAGCGTCGCCGAGATCCCGGTCGCCCTCGCGCCGCCGTTGTTGACGAGCTGGACGCGGAGCGTGGCCGACGCCCCGGGCAGGAGCGGCGCGCTCGGGGTCAGCGTGTTGACGTCGAGGTACGCGATCGTCGGCGCGTTCGCCCGCTTGAGCGCCGGCATCGCCATGACGAGGCCCCGGCCGGAGTCCTGATCGACGCCCGCGGCCTCGATGTCGAGGGCGGTGGTCAGGAGGATGTTGCGGAGCTGCGCCGGCGTCAGCGACGGCACGGCGCTCTTGAGGAGCGCGGCGACCGCACCGGCGTGCGGCGCGGCCGCGGACGTCCCGTAGAACGGATTCAGCCCGGTCGCCGGCGGCACCGTGGTCGAGACGCCGTCGGCGGCCGCGATGTCGGGCTTCTGGCGGAGCTCGCCGCCGCCCGACGCGAACGTCACGCCGCCCTTCAGCGGGTTGCCGTCCCTGTCATAGAAGATGCGCCGCGTGCCGTCGCTCGAGAACAGCTCGACCGGCGTCGTCGGGCCGGCGGTGAACTCGGCGCCGAAGCCCTCGGACGCGCGGACCGCCGCGACGCCGAACGCGCCGCTCGCCGCGCTGTGCCCCCACGTCGAGCCGCCGGTGCCGATGCCGAGCTCGCCGCGGTAGGCGTGCAGCCGGATGCCGCGGATCTCCGCCTCGGGGTGCTTCGCGACCACGACGCGCGCGCCCGCGGGGATCGGGCCCTCGATGTACTCGAACGCCCAGCCCGCGCCATCCTGGAGATCGGTCGACGCCGCGAGCACGTTGCGGAGGTCGGCGTCGAGGAGGAACAGGTCGTAGTCGTTCGACGCCATCGGATTCGTGTACGTCGCCGGATCCGACCAGTGCAGGAACACGCGGCCGGCGGTCTTCTCGATGCGGTTCGAGATCACCTTGTTGCCGAAGTTGTGGACCGTGTAGCCGGACGGCAGCGTCGCGAGCGTGCCGGCGGGCTTGAAGTCGCCTTCCCACGTGCCGGTGGTGCCATCGGCGTAGTTGCCGCCGTTGCCGGCGGACGAGAAGTACTGCGCGCCGTCGGCGACGACGTCGGCGACCGCCTGCGCGACGATGTCGTCCTGATACGGACTCTCGAAGAAGTAGATCACGTCGTCGACGATGATGTCGGCGTGATAGACGAACCGCAGATCGCGGATGTTCTGCGCGAACTGCTCGGGCCCGTTGAACGCCGAGGCGAACACGAGGTTCGCGTCGGGTGCCATGTCGTGCACGATCTCCATCATCGCGGTGCCTTCACCGCTGCCCGGGCGGCCGTCCTGCCCGGGAATGGTCTGCGTGCTCGCCGGCAGATCGCCCGACGCGATCGACTCCTCGAGGAAGTCGTTGCTGTCGGAGAGCACGCCGACCGTCACGCCAGCGCCGGTCGTCCCGTAGTACTTGTGCGCCTTGTCGGCGCCGTGCGCCCGCACGCCCTGGGAGAGCGCGGCGCCCGGTCCCGTGATGCTGTGCGGCGCCGGCGCGAACGCCGCCCCGGCCGGCCGCGTCGCCTCGAGTGCGCGCTGCATCGCCGCGACGCGCTCCTCGTGCGTGCCGACGCGGCGCTTCGCACCGGGGACCGATGCGACCTGCGTGTCGGCCTTCGGCGCCTGGCGGATCGCCTGCACGTCGCCGCGCGACGCGAGGTCCTCGAGCTTGTCGAGGCTCACCCACGCGCGCACGCTGCGGTGCACGCCCGACGAGCCGACGACGCTGCCGCCCGCGGTGGCCACCGCCGCGGACACCGCGGCCGCATCGCCGCGGATCTCGACGAGCACGCGCCCCTGCGCGTCACGGTCGTTCGCCGGGCGGAGCTTCCCGGTGAAGCGACCTTGCTTCGCGTAGAGCAGTGACGAGCTGATCTTCTTCTGCGCACGCGTGCGCTGGCCTTTCTCCGCGAGCAGCGAATCGATCTGCTGCGCGGCACTCTCCGGCAGATCGGCCTCGTCGATCGGCTGCGGAAGCTTGTTGTCCTCTTCACCGCCGCAGCCGACTGCGGCACAGATCACGGCACCAACCACGAACCTCGAAGCGCGTTTCATCCAGTCCCTTCCTTCTTGTTTGAAATACGGACGCGACGTGGACATTCGCTGTGGGTCGTCTGTTGCTCTTGACCAGTGGCAAACAGCGACACTTCGTATGCGCGCGTTGCGCGTGTACGAGCGCTCACGCGAATGCGCGAGGCATCGCGAGCTGAAGTCGTCTCCGTTCCTCAGCCCGCGCTGTCAGAACGCGTCAGCGACGTGCGTGACGGATCACGCGTCGTCGTCGACGCTGTCTTCGTGGCGGCCCCAGAACCGCGTGACCGCGTGCGTCCACTCGACGAGGTTCTCCGCGGCCGCGCGGAACAGCGCGTACATGCCGCCATCCTCGGGCGCCGGCTCTTCGTGAGGACGCGTCGGCGTCACGTTCGGTAGCGGCATCTCGATCGACATCACGCCACCGCCGACGTGCACGCTTCTCTCCGGCGAGAGCTTCTGGATCAGCGTCGCCATCGACGTGTTCGAGCCGAGCACCTCGCAGCGGAACCGCTCGATGCCGCGCTCGGCCGCGGCCGCGCACAGGCGCAGGAACATCAGCTTGCCGAGGCCCTTGCCCTGCGCCTCGTCGGCGATCGCGACCGCGGCCTCGGCCGTGGCGTGCTCGCCCGGCAGGCGGATGAACCGCGCGATCCCGAGGCCGATCGGGTTGCCCTTGCCGTCACCGTCCTCCCGCACCGCGCCGAGCGCGAAGTGGTGCTCCTGATCCACCTCGGTCAGATACGCGAGCTCCTCCGCCTTGAGCTCCGACTTCGGGGCCAGGAACCGCGCGTAGCGCGCCTGCGGCGACAGCCGGGCGAACCCGGCGGCGAGGATCGGCTTGTCCTCGGGACACACCAGGCGCAGCACGACCGGCGTGCCATCGCGCAGCGTCGCGCGCTCGACGTAGTCAGCGGTGAAGTGCCGCACCGCCCGCTATCTTACGCCGCGACCGGGATGAACTTCGCGCAGTCGACCGACGGTTCGTTGAACAACGCGCGCTGGTGGGTGGCCGCCTCGAGGATCGATGCCGCCACCGGCAGCCTAACCTGCTCGAGCAGGACGATCGTGCGGTTCGGGCCATCCCGCTCGGCGGTTCTGGTTCAGAACGTCAGTCGGAACCCGACGCGCGCGGATGTAGGTGCGTATCGGCTCGTCGTGCGTCCGTAGTTCGGGTTCCGCGCCGTCGGCAGCGACGACTCGGCGCCGCGCTGATCGATCGTCTTCGCCCAGATCAGGTCCTCGTAGCTCCCGCCGACGATCGGATTGACGTTGTTCTCGCCGCCGCCGGGCCGGAACTGCGGCGCGTACGTCTGGTCGACATCGAACGTCGCCTGGATGTTGTAGAGATTGAAGATGTCCGCGAACACCTCGGCGGTGACGTGCTTGCTCACGCGCCGCGCGTACCCCAGGTGGAGGTCGACGCCGTGCTCGATCTCGCCGCGGCCGAGCGTGCCGCGCGGCAACAGGAACGACTCGTCGGCGCCGTAGAGGTAGTGCGCGCCGAGCGCGTTCTGCGGGATGCCCGACAGCACGCGGATGCGGCTGCCGACGGTGGCCTTCTGATCGGACCCGAGGTCGAACGTGTAGTAGCCGTCGACCTTCACCGAGTGCGGGCGGTCCTGCGGCAGCCGGCCGTTGCGGTTCGACAGCAGCTCGATCAGGTCGTACTGCGAGCTGATGTTCGGATCGATCTGCCCATTGTCGTACGACACGCTGCCCGGGTAGTTCCCCTGCGTGCGCGAGTGCGTGTACGACGCCTGCAGCATCAGTCCCTTCGAGAACTGATGAGCGATCAGGACCTCGATCGCGTCGTACGTGCGCTTCGGCCGATCGAACATGCGGATGCCGCGGTACAGCGCGAGCTGGCGGGTGAGCCGCGTGGCGAGCTCCGGATCGTCGGTGCGCGCGATCCGATCCTCGAGCTTCTCCTCCTCGGCGCGAGAGAGCTCGCCCGGGTTCGCGATGATGTACGTCTGTGCTCCATCGGTCGAGACATCCTCGATCACGCGGCCGAGTGATCGGTTCTGGTACGTCACGCCGATCTTGAGGTCGCTCGCGAGCTGGTACTCCGCACCGAGCAGGAGCTCGTCCATGTACTGCGCCTTGATCCCGGGCGCGACGAGCACGCCGGAGCTGCCGATCAGCTGCTCCTGATCCGGCGTGCGCGACGGCGTGAGGCAGCCGAGACCGTTCGCGCCGCCGAGCTGCGGATCGGCCGGGCCGCACGGCGCGCCGTTGCCGGTGTCGAACGTCTGCACGTAGCTGACCTCGCCGCCGAACGAACGATCGTTGATGTCCATCGGGATCGCCTCGAAGAACCGGCCCCACGCGCCGTACACCTTCGCGCGGCCCTCGTCCGTCGGATCCCAGATCACCCCGAGGCGTGGCGCGATGTTGCCGGTGAGGTTCATCGCGTTCTTGCCGAACCGGTTGCCGGTCAGCGCGTCGACCTTGCCGCGCAGGTCCTCGGCGTAGCGGAGCCGCTGCTCCTCGTAGCGCGCGCCGATGTTGATCGTGAGGTTCCGGCGCACGCGCCACGAGTCGCGCAGGTACGCCGACCAGGTCACGGTCTCGCCGGAGACCAGCGTGCCCGGCGCGCCGACGGTGCCCGAGAGGTAGTCGCACGCGAACGTCAGCGTGCCCGGTGCGCCGTTCGTCGCGTTCGGATCCTCGGTGTGGCACAGCTGATCGAAGCGCGGGTCCTTGTCGCCGGCGGGCGCGAGCTGCACCCACCGCGTGACGCGCACCTGGTTGCCGACGCTGTTCTGGATGAACGCGCCCCCCGAGAACAGGCGCGCGGTGATCTTCTGCTGCTGCTCGAAGTCGAGGCCGGCCTTGAGCTCGTGGCTGCCGGCCAGCTTCCCGCGCTGCGTGACGCCGACGCGCGCGATGCGGCGGTCCTCCTTGTCGTGGCTGACCGAGCCCGGGCCGCCGATCGCGTAGCTGGCCCCCTGCATCGGGCAGTTCGTGATGAACGGGTAGGGATCGCTGCCGCCGGGCAGGCCGTTCGCGCAGCCCTGCGCGGTGCGCATCGACTCGCCGCCGAGCGCGGTCCACACCCCGAGGTCGCCATCCTGGAGGATCTGGCGCGGCTGGCTGTCGAGCGCCGGATCGAGCGCGCTCGAGTTGCTCGTCGAGCGGTGCCACGCGAGCGCGGCCTCGATCTCGGTCCTGCCCTCGTGGAGCTTGCTCGACCAGCGGATCGCGGCATCGGTGGTGAGGCCGCTCGACCTGCCGCCCGACTCCGGCAGGCCGAGGATGCCCGGCCCTTCGGACCTCTCGGGCACCGCGATCACGGACAGCTGCGCCTGATCGTCCGGCGTCACGGCGAGGTTGAGCTTGCCGATCGCGGTGTACTGCTGCGACCGGCCGGTGCGCACCTCGCGATCGAGCTCGTCGGTGATGTAGAAGCCGGTCTCGGGATCGACGTCCGCGACGCCATCGGCGAACCCGCCCTGCGACGGCAGGCGCGCATCGCAGCCCGACAGCTCGCCGCTCGCGAGGCGCTGGCGGCAGTCGGTCTGGCGCTTCGTGACGCGCGTGTAGTCGGTGCGCGCGAGCTGCGGCGCGAAGCCGACATAGAAGAACAGCTTGTCCTTGACGAGCGGACCGCCGAGGTCGAACCCGAAGTCGGCGGCGTAGGCGCGGTCGCTGGTCACGTCGATCGAGCTCGAGTTCGACGGTGTCGAGCGCCCCCGCCGGGCGAGAAAGCTCGGCGTGAGCGTGCCGAACACGCTGCCCTTGAACTGGTTCGAGCCGCTCTTGGTGATCACGTTGACGATGCCGCCGATCGCGCGGCCCCACTCGGCGCTGTAGCCGCCGGCGATCACCTCGGTCTCGGCGATGAACTCGGAGATCACGGACGGGCCGAGTGATCCGTAGGTGAGGCCGGTGATGTCGATGCCGTCGACCAGGTACCGGTTCTCGAGGCCGGTCGAGCCGGAGATCGCGATCCCGACGCCGTCGTTGTGCGCGCCGGGCTGCGTGCCGGCGGCGCCCGCGATGCCGCGGCCGGGGGTCGGGATCGAGATGATCGCCTGGTGGTTCAGCTTCGTCGTCTTCGCCGTCGACGACTGGTTGATCTGCGGTGGCGGCGCGTGGACCTCGATGATGTCGCCGGGACCGGTCAGGTTGATGATCTGGTGGAGCGTGACCTGGTCGTTCGCGCTCACGCGGATCGCGCGGCGCGTGACCGTGATCTTCTCGACGTAGAACGTGACGTCGTACGCGCCCGGCAGGAGGTCGGTGATCTTGTAGGCTCCGTCACCGTCGGTGATCGCGGTCTGCGGTTCGCCGATGCCGGTGGCGATGACGGTGACGCCGGCGAGCGGATCCTTGGTCATCCGGTCGGTGACCCGACCCTCGATGGCGCCGGTGGTGACCGATTGCGCGTGCGCGCCTCCGGGGAGCGCGAGCACGACGAGCAGGACGAGAACGACGAAGCGCATCCTCGACCAGTACGCGCCGCGTGCGCTCGGTGAAACGCTGGCGCTGTGAGGACGCGTGACACGGCGCGTGCGACCGCGGGGTTCGGTGTCGCATGCGTCCGCGGCGAGGCGCGCGCGCCGCACGTCGTGGGTAAGATGCGGTCATGGCGACGCTGCGATCGCTGACCGCGGACATCACGGGGTGCCGCAGATGCGCGCGCCTCGTCGCCTGCCGCGAGCAGGCGGCGAAGTCACCGCCGAAGCGGTTCTCCGACGACGACTACTGGGGGAGACCGGTCCCCGGCTTCGGCGACCCGCGCGCGCGGCTGCTCGTGCTCGGCCTCGCGCCGGCCGCGCACGGCGGCAACCGCACCGGCCGCGTGTTCACCGGCGATCGCTCCGGCGACTGGCTGTACGGCGCGCTCCACCGCGCGGGCTACGCGAACCAGCCGCACTCGACGTCGCGCGACGACGGCATGCAGCTGACCGATGCCTACGTCACGTGCGTCGTGCGCTGCGCGCCGCCCGAGAACAAGCCGGCGCCGTTCGAGCGCGATCGCTGCCTCCCGCACCTCGTCCACGAGCTCGTCCTCCTGCCGCGCGTGCGAGCCGTGCTCGCGCTCGGCGCGTTCGCGTGGGACGGCTTCCTGCTCGCCGCGCAGCGCCTCGGTCACGCGCCCGGCAGGCCGCGGCCGAAGTTCGCGCACGGCGCGCGCGCGCAGATCGGCCCGTACGCGCTCGTCGGCAGCTACCACGTCAGCCAGCAGAACACGTTCACCGGCCGGCTCACGGAACCCATGCTCGACGCGGTGTTCGCCACCGCGCGCTCGGCTACGTCCGCAGGTCGCGCGTCCGGTTCTCCCGCCGGATGACGAGCCGCAGCCCGGACCACGTCTCGTCGATCGCGCACACCTTGTTGTCGACGAGGCCGGTCGGCAGCGCGACGTCTCGGATGGTCTGCTCGGTGATGTCGGTCGGGACGCCCGAGGCCTTCTTCGGCCACGCGATCCACAGGCCGCCGTCCTGCTGCATCCGCGGCCGGCAGCTCGCGATGTGGACGACGAGGTCCGCCTTGAGCTTCACGAACACGACGATCACGTCGAACAGCGCGAGCTCCTTCGCCTTCGAGGCGAGCTTGCCGATCACGGCTCCGGTCGGGAGGACGCCGAGCGTCTTGTCGGGGAACCCGGCCGGCGGACCGACGAGCGCGACCTTCGACCCCTCCTTGATGCCGAGCTTCTGCGGCAGCGGAGTCCCCGAGTAGCCGGCCTGCGCCATGGAATGATCGTGCCACCGCGAGCGTCCTACATGCGGATGTCATGATGGATTTCGGCGGTACGTGTGACCTGGCGGTCTGGTGCAAGCTGCTCCGTGACAAGGGCTGGACCGGGCCGCAGATCGCGCGCGCGCTCGGCAAGTCCGAGGGCTATGTCAACAACCTGATCCGCGTGGTCGAGCGCGCCTCTCCGGCGCTGCTCCTGCGCTGGAAGGAGGAGCAGAACGGCGTGACCGTGCACGTGTGCGCGACCGACTGGCTCGTCCAGGTCTGCCTGCTCCCGCACGAGCTGCAGGATCAGGAGCTCGCGCACCGGATCCAGGTCGCGACGCGCTGACAGCTTGGTACGCTCGCCGAGTGGACCCGAAGAACCACTGGGACGCCGTCTACCAGGCCAAGCGCCCCGACGAGGTGAGCTGGTACCGGCCGCACCTCGATGTCTCGCTCGACCTCATCACGCGCACGATCGCCGACCGCGACGCGCGCATCGTCGATGTCGGCGGCGGCGAGGCGACGCTGGTCGATGACCTGCTCGCCGCCGGCTACCGCCGGGTCGACGTGCTCGATCTCTCCGCCACCGCGCTCGAGGTCGCGCGCACCCGCCTCGGCGAGCGCGCCGCGCAGGCCGGCTGGCTCTGCGGCGACGTCACGACGTACGCGTTCGAGCCCGCGGCGTACGACCTGTGGCACGACCGCGCGGTCTTCCACTTCCTGACCGACCCGGGCGCTCGCCGCGCGTACGTCGGCCAGGTCCTGCAGGCCGTGAAGCCCGGCGGCCACGTCATCGTCGCCACGTTTGGCCCGGAGGGCCCCGAGAAGTGCAGCGGCCTCGACGTCGTCCGCTACGACGCCGACTCGCTCCACGATCAGTTCGGCGCCCGGTTCACGCTCGTCGACCATCAGATGGAAGAGCACACGACGCCGGCCGGGCGGCAACAGCAGTTCGTCTACTGCATGTGCCGCACGTGACGCGCGTGCGGCCGTCTCGCGCGGCGACGCGGCTCCGCGGATCGCGCGCGTTTGCACGCTCCGCGCCGCCTACCGCGCGTGGAGGAGCTCGCGCGTGGAGGAGTCGCGCGTGACGTTGTAGTGCGATGCTCCGCGCATGCGCTTCAGCGATAAAGTCTACCTCGTGACGGGCGGCGGGCGCGGCATCGGTCGTGCGATCGTTCAGCGGCTCGTCGAGGAGGGCGGCCGTGCGTGCATCCTCGACCCCGACCGTCATGGCGGCACCGACGCCGCTCGCGAGTACGGCGCCGGGGTGCTCTACGTCCGCGGCAGCGTCGCCGCCGAGCGCGACGTGCGCCGCGCCGTGGCCGCGTGCGTGAAGTGGGGCGGCCGCCTCGACGGTGTCGTCAACAACGCCGGCATCGCGAGCCCGAACGTCGGGCCCCTCGAGGACCTCTCGCTCGCGACCTGGAGGAAGTTCCTCGACACCAACCTCACCGGCGCGTTCCTCGTCACGCGCGCCGCCGTCGAGCACCTGCGCCGCGCGAAGGGCGCGGTCGTCAACATCTCGTCGACGCGCGCGGTGATGTCGGAGCCGGAGACCGAGCCGTACGCCGCGACCAAGGGCGGCCTGCTCGCGCTGACCCACGCGCTCGCGATCAGCCTCGGGCCCGACGTGCGCGTGAACTGCATCAGCCCGGGCTGGATCGCGACCGATGCGTTCGCGCCGCGCGACGAGCGCAGGCCGCCGAAGCTCGCGAAGAAGGACCACGCGCAGCACCCGGTGGGGCGCGTCGGGCGGCCCGAGGACATCGCCGCGCTCTGCGCGTGGCTGCTCTCCGACGAGGCCGGCTTCGTCACCGGGCAGAACGTAATCTCCGACGGCGGGATGACCCGCAAGATGATCTACGCCTGAGCTGCGTCGGGTCGGCACGAACCCAGCCGACGCTCCGGCCTTGGGTGCGATCGGACCCGACCCTTGGCGCAACTGCCCGACCGGACGTGCCCTTCGACGTGGCCCGGCCGCTGCACGTGCCGGCCGCCAGTTCATCGAAAGGCACACACGATCATGAAGGCATCCAAGTTCCTGGTTCTCGCGGGCGGTCTCCTCGGCATCATCGCGTTCTTCCTCCCCATGGTCACGGTGCACCACGCCGGTCAGGAGGGCTCGGTGAGTGCGTTCCAGATCATCAAGGGCCTCGAGACAGCCTCGCAGGCCCTCGACTCCGAGACGGCGCGTCACGCGGCGATGAACCCGGGAGCGATCGGCGAGGCGAAGGAAGGCGTCGCCCAGATGAAGGGGATCGTGATGGCGATCTTCGTCCCCGCGATCCTGCTCGCGGCGCTCGGCGCGCTCGGCGTCGCGAAGAAGCGGTTCGGCCGCGGCGTCGGCGCGCTGTCCCTGATCCTCGGCCTCATCGGCCTCGGCATCGGCGCCCTGCTCAAGAGCGCGGCGGGTGCGGAGGGCGGTATCGGCCTCACCCTGCTCCTCGCGACCGGCGCGCTCGGCACCGTGGGTGGCCTCCTGACCCTCGTGAAGCCGGACCGCGGCCTGACGCCGGCCGGCGCTGCGGCCTAAGCCCGCGGAACTCCGCGATGACGGCCCGGGAGCGCCCTCCCGGGCCGTAGATCGTCCGGACCGCTCGTGCGTCGGATGGCGTCATGTCGCGCAGGGAAAACCCGGGCAAGGTCCTCGAGCTGTTCGTCATCGTCGTGCTGGTCCTCGCGGTCCGCGCGATCTCGAGCGCCGATGCGCTCGGATCGATCTCGGGCACCGTGTCCGCGAACGGCGCGCGCGTCACCGTCACCGCGATCTGCGGCAACGTCGCGAAGTCGACGACCACCTCGGGAGGCTTCTCGAGCGGTGGCCTGCCCGTCGGCGTCACCTGCACGGTGACCGCGAGCGCGCCCGGCTTCCAGGCGACGAGCGCGCGCGTCGCGGTCGGCGGCAGCGTGAGCCTCGCGCTCGTCGCGAAGCCGGCGACGAAGCCGGATGCGAAGCCCGCCGAGACGTCGGCGACGAAGCCGCCGCCGCCGTCGCGCCCGGCGCAGGAGCCGCTGATGAAGCGCGAGTCGCGCGGCCGCATGG
>JAEUJX010000352.1 GCA_016794545.1 Myxococcales bacterium | reverse complement strand
GCTCGAACGACTTGTAGTGACGCTTCGCGAGCGGCCGGTCCTCGACGGCGACCGGCGCCGCCCAGCCGTGCCTCGCCGGCGCGAGCCTGTGCACGTGCGGACGCCGCTGGTGGTAGAGGATCGTGTACGGCCCGTCGAACCCGTCGCGCGTGAAGCACTCCTCGAACCGGAGCTCGCCGTCGGGGCCGCGCAGCTGGATGTGGTGCTTGCGCGCGACGTCGCCGACCTGCATCCGGTCGAGCATTACGCCCGCCCCGCCTTGGCTTGCTCGCGCTCGATGCTCTCGAACAGCGCGCGGAAGTTCCCGGCTCCGAAACCGCGGTCGCCCTTGCGCTGGATGATCTCGTAGAAGAACGGGCCCGCGCTCGGGTCCTTGTAGAGGCCGGCCGCCTCCTTCAGGAAGATCTGCAGCATGTACGCGTGGTGGTGGTCGCCGTCGACGAGGATCTCGAGCTCCCGCAACGTCGCGAGGTCCTCGTCGATCGTCTTGATGCCGCTCTTCTCGATCCGCTCCGGCAGCATGTCGTAGTAGCTGCCCGGCGTGGGCATGAACGTGACGCCGGACTTCCGCAGGTCGCGCACCGCGGTCACGATGTCGGTGACGGTCAGCGCGACGTGCTGCACGCCGTCTCCTCGCAGCTCCTCGTTGAAGATGTTGATCTGCGAGCTCTTGAAGAACGGCCGCGCCGGCTCGTTGTTCGCGAACTTCGTGTTCGACGCCGGGTCCCACATCACGATCGACTTGAGGCCCGAGCCGGTCTTCCGGTTCGGATCGACGTCGCTCGTGTGGAACTCGACCTCCCACATCTGCTCGAAGCCCATCACGTGCTCGAGCCAGAGCAGCATCGGCTTCATGGTCTGGAAGTTCGACGTGACGTGATCCATCTCGGCGAACCCGAACTTGTTGTTGCCGCCGCCGGGGGTGTTAGCGCGTTCAATGGCCACGGCGCCCGGGTAGAGCGAGCGATAGCCGCGGCGCTCGCGGAACCGGAACGTGCAGTCGCCGAACGGGGTGGTGATCGAGAACTGGCGCAGCGTGCCGCCGTCGTCGTGATAGGTCTGGATGTCGTCGATCGGCGTGCCGCCGCGCTCCTCGAGGAGCTTGAACGTGCGCTCGGCGTCCTCGACCTCGAAGATCAGCGTGCCGACGCCGTCGGGGTGCTTCGCGAGGAAGTGGGCCGCGCGGCTGCCGTCGCCGATCGGCTGGCTGCACACGACCTGGACGTTGCCGGCCTGGAACGTCGCCGACTTCTGGCGGCCGGAGGCCTCGAGCTCGGGCGAGCTGCGCCAGGTCTCCGCGAAGTCGAGCTTGTCGACGTAGAACCGCCGCGACCGCTCGAGGTCGTGCACGTACCAGTGGATGCCTTCGAGGCGCTTGATACCGAGGGGAGCGAGCTTCGTCATTACGTCCTCACTGCGTCGGGCTGCTTGTCGGGGGCGGCGTTCGCGAACGCGGGGAGCGCCAGGCAGCGCTCCTCGATCGCGAGGAGGCGGGGGAACTGTGCGGGATCGACGCCGAACCGGCGCGCCGAGGCGAGCTGCGGCACGAGGCAGCAGTCCGCGATGGTCGGCGCCTCGCCGCAGGAGAACGCGCCGTCGCCGGTGAGCGCGCGCTCGAACGCGGCGAGCCCGTCGGTGATGAACCTGCGCGGCCACACCGCGGCGTCACCGCCGAACGACTTGATCGCGTTCGTCGTCGAGAGGTTCTGCAGCGGCTGGATGCCCGAGTTGATGATCTCGGCGAGCGCCCGGCAGCGCGCGCGGTCGTACGGATCGCGCGGCAGGATCGGAGGCTCGGGGTGCGCTTCCTCGAGGTACTCCATGATCGGCAGCGACTGCGAGAGCATCCGGCCATCCGGCAGCTCGAGCGTCGGCACTTGCGCCATCGGGTTCTTGGTGGTGTAGCCCTGCGCGTGCTGCTCGGCCTTGACGATGTTGACGACGACGTACTCCCAGGCCAGCCCTTTGAGGTTCAAGGCGATGCGCACGCGGTGCGAGGCCGAGCTGCGCCAGTAGTTGTGAAGCTTCAGCGTCACGATGCACCTCCCGCGGAGACGACGCGCTGGTCGATCGCGCCGAACAGCGAGCTCCCCGCGCCGTCGAACGCCTCGATCTCGATCCGATCCCCGACCGACATGAACGGTGTCGTCGGCTTGCCGCTGTCGATGGTCTCGATCATCCGGCGCTCCGCGAGGCACGACACGCCGCGCGCGCGGTCCGCGTTCGACACCGTGCCGCTGCCGAGGATGGTCCCCGCGCAGAACCGCCGCGTCTTCGCGATGTGCTGGATGAGATCGAAGAACGAGAAGTGCATCTCGGGACCGGCGTCACAGTCGCCGATCACGGTGCCGTTGTAGGTGGACCGCACGCGCACGTGCGCGCGGCCGTCGCGCCACAGGTCGCCGAGCTCGTCGGGGGTCAGCGCGAACGGCGAGAACGCGGTCGCCGGCTTGCTGGTGAAGAACCCGAACCCCTTCGCGAGCTCGTCGGGGATGAGGTTCCGCAGCGTGCAGTCGTTGGCGATCATCACGAGCCGCACGTGCTTCGCCGCGTCGGCGGCCTTCGTGCCGATCGGTACGTCGCCGAGCACGACGCAGACCTCGGACTCGTAGTCGAGCCCCCACGCGGGGTCGTGCAGCTCGATCGCGTCGCGCGGCCCCATCAGGTCGCTCGAGCCGCCCTGGTAGATCAGCGGATCGGTCTCGAGCGTCGGCGGCGGCACCGCGCCGCGCGCCTTGCGGACGAGGATGACGTGGTTCAGGAATGCCGAGCCGTCGATCCACTCGTAGGCGCGCGGGAGCGGCGCGCCGAGGCGGTGCGGGTCGAGCGGCGTGGCCTCGATCGTGCCGGCGTCGACCTTCTCGGCGTGCAGGCGCAACGCGGGCTCCGCGGCCTCCCAGTCGTCGAGCGCGCGCTGGAGCGTGGGCCACGCCTCCGGCGCGGGCGCGGCGGCCTGGCCATCCTTGCGCACGACCAGCAGTCGACCGTCTCTCGAGCCATCGCGGAGCGTCGCCAGCTTCATCTCGCCGGACCTTATGCCGCCCCCCGAAGAGGGTCAACCGACGCGAGGTTCCACTATCCGAGCCGCGGCTTGAACATCGGCGGGGCCAGGGCCTGGACGATCGCGAACACGATCTCGACGAGCAGCTCGCGCAGCTCGACGCGCGACAGCCGGGGATTCACGCACCACTCGAGCGTCGCGTGCTCGACAAAGCCGATCCACCCGCGCACGGCCGTCTCGAACCGCGCGTTGCCGACGAACAGCGGCGCGAACGGCTGGTCCTTGAGGAACGTGTCGGCGAGCTGACGGCGCACGCCATCGACGACGTCGGCGACCTCGGGATCGGAGCCGATGCCGCCTTGCATGAGCGAGACGTACGCCCGCGAGTGACGCGTGATGTGGTCGAGGTACGCGTCGAGGCCCGCGCGGGCGCGGTCGATCGGCGCGAGGTCCGCGGGCACCGAGGTGACCGCGCGCACGAGCTCGGCCGCGATCTCGCGGAGGCCGGCGACGTAGAGGTCCCGCTTCGTCGGGAAGTAGTGGTAGAGCAGCCCCTTCGAGATCTTCGCCTCGCGCGCGATGTCGTCGATCGACACGTCGTCGTACGCGCGGTCCGAGAACGCCGCGCGCGCGAGCGCGAGCAGCTGTGCGCGCCGCTGATCGGTCTCGAGGCGGATCCGCCGCGGACGGGAGCGCGCGGCGCGGACCGCGCGGCGGGTGGTACGGCCTGGAGGCATCTCCCACCATCATAGCGGAATCGCTGGGTTCCAGGTCAACTATTGACTTGTGGTCAATACAGACTCATGGTGCTGAGCATGTCCCAGGCGATCGTCCCGCGCCGGCTCGACGTCGACTTCTCGCAGGTGCCGCGCCACTGGCTGGCCAGCAGCCCCACCGCGACCGCGATTTCGAACGGCGTCAACATGCTGTTTCCCCACGGCGAGCGGTTCTTCGTGCGCTCCGTGAAGTACTTCCTCGACAAGATCGACGACCCGGTGCTGCGGGCGCAGATCAAGGGGTTCTTCGGACAGGAGGGCCGGCACGCCCACGCGCACGACGAGTTCAACGCGGTGCTCCGCGCGCAGGGCTACGAGATCGATCAGTTCCTCGACGGGTACAAGCGTCTGTCGGACTGGCTCGAGGCGCGTACGCCGCCGAAGCTGCGGCTCGCCGCGACCGCCGCCGCCGAGCACTTCACCGCGATCATGGCCGAGGGCGCGTTCACGCGCGGGTCGCTCGATGCCGCGCACCCGACGATGCAGCAGCTGCTCGCGTGGCACGCGGCCGAGGAGATCGAGCACAAGGCCGTCGCGTTCGACGTGCTCCAGAAGATCGATCCTTCGTACGCGCTGCGCATGCTGGGCCTGCTCTACGCGACGGTCACGCTCTCCGGGTTCTGGCTCTGGGGTGCGATCACCCTCGCGAAGCAGGACGGCCTCACGTGGCGGAGCGCGCTCGCCGAGATGCGCCGCCTGAAGGCCGACAACCCGATCGTGCGCCGCGTGTTCGTCGCCGGCATCCGGAAGTACGCGCGCCGCGACTTTCACCCGAACGATGCCGATCACTCGAAGCTCGCGCCGACCTGGTTCGCAGCGCACGGCATGGCGATGCCGGAGGCCGCATGAAGAGCGCGAACAAGGTCGTGGTCGTCACGGGCGCGGGCGGCGGCATCGGCCGCGCGACCGCGCTCGCGTTCGCCGAGGATGGCGCGAAGATCGTGGCGACTGACATCGATCAGGCGCGGCTCGATTCGCTCGCGTCCGAGCTCGGCGACCGCGCCCTGCTCGTCCAGAAGGTCGATGTCGCCGACCGTGCGCAGATGAAGGCGTTCGCGGACGCCGTGCACGCGAAGGCCCCCGCCGCCGACGTCGTCGTCAACAACGCCGGCGTCGCTGTCGGCGCGGCGTTCCTCGACACCTCGCTCGACGACTGGGACTGGCTGCTCGGCATCAACCTGAAGGGCGTCATCCACGGCTGCCACTTCTTCCTGCCGAAGATGGTGGAGCGCGGCGCTGGCGGTCACATCGTGAACATCTCGTCGATCCTCGGCATCTTCCCGGCGCCGCAGGTCACCGCGTACGTGGCCTCGAAGTTCGCCGTGCTCGGCTTCTCGCAATCGCTGCGCGCGGAGATGGAGCCCCACAAGATCGGGGTGACCGCGATCTGCCCCGGCATGATCAACACCGGCATCATCGAGGGCTCGCGCATGAACGGCCAGCACGCCGGCCGCCGCGACAAGGTCGCCGCGACGTTCACCAAGGGCGGCGCCCCGCCCTCGCTGGTCGCCAGGCACATCCTCGACGCGGTGCGCACGAACCCCGCGGTCCGCACGGTCGGGCGCGATGCCGCCGTGATCCACGCGCTGACCCGCGTCGCGCCGCGGATCACCAAGCGCCTCGGCAGCACGCTGACGCGGCGGCTCGGATACCACTGAGCCGCTACGCCAGGTCGAACACGAGGACCTCGGCGTCCTCCACGCCGGTGATCCGCAGCTCGCCCTCGCCGGCCGCCGCGAAGCCGTCGCCCGCGGCGAGCGTCTCGCCGTCGCTCACCTCCCCGCCACCTTCGGCGGCGCTGCGCGGCCCGGCGGAGCCGGACCTCGCGATCTCGACGGAGCCGCGCGCGACCTGGATCCACGCGTAGCGGCCCTTGCCGACCGCGTGCGTCGCGCTCTCGCCCTTGGCGAACAGGCCGGCCGACAGCGTCGCGTCCTGGTGAATCGTGATCGAGCCGTCGCGTCCATCGGGCGATGCGACGAGCCGCAGCTTGCCGCGCCGCTCCTCGGGCGTGAAGTGCTTCTGCTCGTAGCCCGGCGCGTGGCCGCGGCGATCCGGGATGATCCAGATCTGGAGGAAGTGCACGCTCTCGGTCTTCGACGCGTTCATCTCGGAGTGCTGCACGCCCGTGCCGGCGCTCATGCGCTGCACGTCGCCGGGCTCGATCACGCTCGACGTTCCCGTGGTGTCCTTGTGCGCCAGCGCGCCCTCGAGCACGTACGAGATGATCTCCATGTCGCGGTGGCCGTGGCGGGGAAACCCTCCGCCCGGCGCGACGCGGTCCTCGTTGATCACGCGCAGCGCGCGGAAGCCCATCGCCTCCGGATCGTAGTAATCCGCAAACGAGAAGGTGTGGTAGCTGTTCAGCCAGCCGTGGTCGGCGTGGCCACGTTCGTTGGCCCGACGGATAGCGGTCTGCATTGGCCCATGGTGGTGCCGCCCCGGGCCCGCCACAACCGCTGCGGATGGGAACAGTCCTTACCCGCGCTCGAACACGAGGGGCAGCGTGACCCGGGAGCCCCCGCGCTGCGGCCCGAACCGCCAGCCCGCGATGTCCTCGCGGATCGCGCGGATCAGCTGCCTCCGCGCGCGCTCGCTGGCGCGCGGCACGCGCGTGGTGTCCGAGAGCGTCCGGACCGACGACGTCCCACCGCGGCGGTCGACGTCGAACGCGACGCTGTAGAGCCCGGAGATCGGCAGCGCGCCGAGCCAGCCGCCCAGCCGATCGGTCAGCTCCGCGATGTGCGCCTCGAGCGCCCGCACCGGCAGCGAACCGGTGACGAACGGGCGCGGCTGCACGAACCAGCCGTGCACCACGAGCCGGCCCTCGCGCGGATCGTGCGTGCCGGTGACCTGCCGGACCCCGTGGGGGATGCGCGGATCGAACACGGTCAGCCGCGAGAACTTCGGCTCGATCGCGCGGATGATCTCGCCCTCCTCCATCCCGCGACCTGGTACGGACGTGAAATCGCTCCACAGCTCGAGCACCTCGTCGCGCACGAGCAGCGTCTCGCCGCCGCGGAACACGCGGCCGCGCCAGTGGGTCAGCGAGAACACGAACGCCCACGGTCCGTGCGGCAGGTCGCCGTGCAGCTCCTGCCGGCAGCCCTCGACGTACAGCGACAGCCACGGCGGCGAGATGTCGTGACAGCCGAGCGTCGCGCGGCCCCACGCGACGAGCCTGCGGTGGAACGACTCGTAGAGCTGCTTCGGGAAGTAGGTCCACGCGGGGGTGCGCAGCGCCGTGTACTGCCCCGGCACGTGCCAGTAGTCCCACACGAACCGATCCGCGCCGGTGCCGCGCGGGTTCGCGAACCGCGCGTCGAACACGTTGCGCAGCTTGCCCGCCTCGGGTGCGAACCGGTCGACGATCAGGACATCGCGCGCCACGTCACGTGCAGTATCCCGAAAATGACGACGCCGCGCGATCACTCGCGCGGCGCATCATCGTGAGGAAGCTGATTACTTCGTGGCGGCCTTCGCGTCGCCCGACGCCTTCGCGTCGACCTTCGCATCCGCCTTGACCTTCACGTCGACCTTCGGCTTCAGCGCGCCCGTCGCGGTGCCCGCTGCGCCGGCGGCGTCCTTGACGCCCGCCTTCGCATCGCCCGCGGCCTTCGCGCCCGCGTCACCGGCGGTCTTCGCGCCGGCCTTCGCGTCGCCGGCCGCCTTCGCGCCCGCGTCGCCCGCCGTCTTCGCGCCGGCCTTCGCGTCGGCCGCGGCCTTGCCGTCGACCTTCGCATCGACCTTCGCATCGACCTTCGCACCGCCGGCCGCCTTCGCGTCCGTGCCGCCGGCCGCCTTCGCATCGCCGGCGGCCTTCGCGTCCACCTTCGCGCCGGCCTTCGCGCCGCCCGCGGCCTTCGCGCCGGCGTCGCCGGCCTTCACCGCGCCCGCCTTCACGTCGCCCGCGGCCTTCGCGCCGGCGTCGCCGGCCTTCGCCGCGCCCGCCTTCACGTCGCCCGCGGCCTTCGCGCCAGCGTCGCCGGCCTTCGCCGCTCCGGCCTTCGCGTCGCCGGCCGCCTTCGCGCCCGCCTTCGCGTCGACCTTCGCATCGACCTTCGCGTCGACCTTCGCATCGACCTTCGCGCCGGCCTTCGCATCCGCGCCGGCCTTCGGGGCCTCGGCGATCGCGACGCCGGTCATCAGACCGAGCACGGCAGCTACGTGGATCAGCTTCTTCATCTGGGGTAGCTCCTTACTTGGTGGCGGCGGGCTTCTTCACGTCGGGCTTGGTCGCCGGCGCCTTCGCGTCGGTCGGCGCCTTCGCGTCGGCCTTCGGGGCAGCGTCGGACGCCTTCGCCGGGGTCTTCGCGTCCGCGGCGGGCGCCTTCGCGTCCTTCGCCGGTGCCTTGTCGGCGGGCGCCTTCGTCGCGTCGGCCGGCTTCGCGTCGGCGGGGGCCTTCGCGTTCTTCGCCGGGGCCTTCTCGGGCGGCGCCTTCGGGGCGGGGGTGTCGGCGAGCGCGGGGGTGGCCAGGAGGCCGAGAGCAGCAATCGCGGAGAGCACGGTCTTCATCGGAGAAACTCCTTGGGGGGAAACAGTCAGGGAGTGCTTCGTCGTGCACCTGATGTGCCGCGGACTCGCAAGGAATCCGCGCGCTTGGGAGGCGCGATCGCGGGGCAGTCCGCCCCGACGGGGCAGCCCGCCCCGTGAGGCAGACTCCGCGTCGCGAGCCCGCGAGCTTCGTTCGAATCGTCGGGTCGAAACGAACGTCGTTTCCGGTCTACTTCCGCGCGGCGGCCGCGTCGGCGCACGCCTCGTTCACGCCGTCCTTGCATGCCTGGTCGAGCAACGTGAGACCGCGCTGGCGATCGACGGCGCCGTGGGTCCCCTTCACGAGCCAGCGCCCGAGCTCGGCGCACGCGTCGCTCTCCTCGGCCTTCGTGCAGCCGTCCTCGAGCGGCGCGCGCGAGTCGATCACGTTCGCGTGGTTGATGCACGCCGCGCCGTTGCCGTGCTCGCAGCCGCGTTTGTAGAGCTCCGGCGCTTTCGTCGGGTCCTTCGCGCCGCCCTCGCCGTTCTTCCACATGACGCCGAGGTTGTTGCACGCCGCACCGCTCTTCTTGTCGCAGGCGCGCGTGTAGAGCGCACGCGCACGAACGAGGTCCTTCGCGACACCGCTGCCCTTGTGCAGCATGATCGCGAGGCCGGTGCAGCCGCGCACGTGCCCGCGATCGCACGCCGTCGTGTAGGCGTCGATCGCGACCTTGTAGTCCGCCGCTCCGCCGCGATCTCCGTCGGTGCGCAGCCCCAGCTCGACGCAGCCTCCCGCGGCGAGCCCGCTGCAGGACTTCGTGTACAGCGCGAGCGCGCGCTTCGGATCCTTCGCGACGCCGTCGCCGGTGTCGTACAGCCGCCCGGCGCTCGCGCACGCCAGCGCGTGCCCCAGGTCGCACGCCTTCACGGCGAGCTTCGCCGCACGCGGCGGATCGCGCGGCACGAACTGGCTGTCGTGCAGCGCGAGCGCGAGGTGAAAGCACGCGTGCGCGATGCCGCCGGTGCACGCCTTGTCGAGCAGCGTCACACCAGTCTCGGCGCTGTCCTTCGCACGACCGAGCTGGATGCCGAGGTTCGAGCACGCCCACAGCTCGCCCGCGGAGCAGCCGCCGTCGAGCGCCGTCAGTCCGGTCGCCTCGTCGATCGCGACGCCGTTGCCCGTGAGATAGAGCGCGCCGAGCTCCGTGCACGACTGCGCGTGCTTGTGCTTGCTGCACGCCGCGCGGATCGCATCGACGAGCCGCGTCGGGTACTTCGCCGGCGGCACCTTGTCCTCGCGCGACATGCCGATGCGCGCGCACGACGTCTCGCTGCCCATCCCGCACGCCTTGCGATACGTCGCCGCCGCGAACGGGAGGTCCTGTGGCGTCGCCTTCTCCGCGAGCTGCGCGACGAGCTTGCAGCCATACGTCTCGCCCGCGGTGCAGGCCTGGTCCCACCAGCTCTTGCCCTGCGCCGGTGTCATGAGGCCGCGCTGCGTGCACGCGACGCCCTCGCCGGCCTTGCACGCGCGCTCGCACGCCCGGGCGTCGCCGCCATCGCAGGCGAACACGTCCTGCCCGACGTCAGCGCTCGCCGCCCGCGCCGCGAGCACCACGATCGAGACCGCTATTCGTCGGAGACGCCCCATCGCAACAGCTTACGATAGAGCGTCTTGCGATCGAGATCGAGGATCTTCGCGGCGTCGGTGCGATTGCCCTCACACGCCTCGAGCACGCGCAGCACGTGGCGGCGCTCGACCTCCTCGAGCGTCATCAGCTCCGGGTGGTCGGAGCCCGACATCGGGTTCGATCGCCGCGTCTGCTGGTTCCGGATCTTCTCGGGCAGATCTTCGACCTGGATCTCCTCGAAGTGCGCGAGCGCGACCGCGCGCTCGATGCAGTTGCCGAGCTCGCGCACGTTGCCGGGCCAGTCGTACGCGAGCATGCGCTCCGCCGCCGCGGCCGACAGCCCGACGACCTTCTTTTCGAACACGGCCGCGTGGTGCCGCAGCATGTGCTGCGCGAGCAGGAGCACGTCGCCGCCCCGCGCGCGCAGCGGCGGCAGCGGGATGTGGATGACGTTGATCCGGTAGTAGAGGTCCTCGCGGAACCGCTTGTCCTCGACCATGTCCTCGAGGTCCCGGTTCGTCGCCGTCACGAGCCGCACGTCGGTCACGACCTCGGACTCCGCGCCGACCGGCCGCACGCGCTTCTCCTGGAGAGCGCGCAGGAGCTTCGGCTGCGTGGTGAGCGCCATGTCGCCGACCTCGTCGAGGAACAGCGTGCCGCCGCTCGCCTGCTGGAACAGGCCCTGCCGGGACTTCTGCGCGTCGGTGAACGCGCCCTTCGCGTGGCCGAACAGCTCGCTCTCGAGCAGCGCCTCGGGCACCGCGGCGCAGTTCAGCGCGACGAACGGGCCATCCTTGCGCTTGCTCTTGTCGTGGATCGCGCGCGCGACGACCTCCTTGCCGGTGCCGCTCTCGCCGGTGATCAGCACGGTCGCGTCCGTCGTCGAGACCTGATCGATCAGCTGGTAGACCTGCTGCATCGCCGGGCTCGCGCCGATCAGATCGCCGCGGCCGCGCGTGTTCGCGACCACCTCGTGCAGCCGCTTCAGCTCGCCCCGCAGCGATCGGTGCTCCGCCGCGCGCCGCACCGCGATCGCCAGCGCCTCGATCTCCACCGGCTTGGTGACGAAGTCGTACGCGCCCGCGCGGATCGCGCCGACGGCGGTCTCGAAGCTGCCGAACGCGGTCAGCACGATCACCGGGATGTCGGGACGGTCGAGCGCGACCTTCTGACACAGCTCGAGCCCACTCATCCCCTTCATGTTGAGGTCGGTGATGATCACGTCGACGTCGTGCCCCGGGATCGCGGCGAGCGCCTCGGCGCCCGACGTGAACGTCAGCATCTGGAACCCGCGCTTCTTCAGGCCGAGCGCGATCAGATCGACCATCTCGCGCTCGTCGTCGACGACGAACACCGCGGTCACGCGGCACCTCGCGGCAGGTAGACGGTGAACGTCGAGCCCTGGCCCGGCGTGGACTGCACGTCGATCCAGCCGCCGTGCTCGCGCACGAGGCCCCAGCTCACCGACAGTCCGAGGCCGGTCCCCATGCCGACCTCCTTCGTGGTGAAGAACGGCTCGAAGATCCGCGCGCGGTGCGCCTCCTCGAGCCCGATGCCGGTGTCGCGGACCGAGATCGCCATCCAGGTCTGCTCGTCGCTCTCGACGTAGGGCGGTGCGGCCTGCTCGACGAACCTCGCCGCGAGCGCGACGGTGCCGCCGGGCGGCGTGGCCTGGATCCCGTTGACGACGAGGTTGGTCAGCACCTGCGTCAATTGGCCATCATCCGCGGAGATCCGCAAGGTCTCGTCCGCCGGAGGTGGATCGAGCGTGACATTCGCCGTCTTCGCGATCGTCGCCACGAGCTGGCAGACCCGGGCGCCCAGCGTCGTGACGTTGACCGGCGCCTTGTGGAGCGCGCGCGGCCGCGCGAAGTCGAGCAGCTGGCGGATCAGCGCGGTCATGCGTTCTGCCTGCTCGACCACGATCCGCGCCGAGTCCTCGACGTCCTGCCCTTCCACCTCGCGCTCGGCGATCAGCTTCGCGCGGCCCTGCACCACGTTCAGCGGCGTCCCGAGCTCGTGCGCGAGGCCCGACGCGAGCTTGCCCACGGTGGTCAGCCGGTCGGCGTGGCGCAGCTGCTCGGTCGCGGTCTCGCGCGCCTTCTGCTCGTCGGCCAGGCGGTCGCACATCAGGTTGATCTCGGTCGCGAGCTCGCCGAGCTCGTCGCGCTGCTTGAGATCGAGCGGCCCGCTCAGGTCGCCGGTGCCGACCCGCCTCGCCTTCTCCGCGAGGCGGTTGATCGGCCGGCCGATGAACACCACGCCGAGCGCGAGCGCGAGCAGCGCCGCGATGGTCACCGCGCTCGCCGAGCCGATGATCTGGCTGCGCAGCGAGGTGCTGATGTACTGGTCGAACTGCTCGAGCGACTGGGCGATCTCGAGCCCGCCGCGCCGGCGCTCCGGCACCTCGACGGGGATGTACGTGAACAGCACGCGCCGGGTCTTGTCGCGCAACGTGACGATGTTGCCGGAGTCCATGTCGCCGAGCTCCTCGCGCGGCGCGCGCGGCTCGTCGCGGTCCTTGGCATCGAGCCAGATCCAGCGCGCCTGCAGGCTCTCGCGCTTCGACGTCGCGGTCTCGAGGAACTCGCGCGCCGCCGCCTCGCCGTCCCGCTGCCAGACGTGCGCCACGCCACGGGCGAGCGCGCGGCCCAGCGCGGCGGCCTCGCCGCGCATCTGGCGGTCGAACACGTCGCGCTCGCGCTGGTAGTCCAGGTAACCCTGGATCAGGGCGACCAGGGCCACGCCGATGACCAGCGCGGCGATGAACTTCCGTGTGAGGCGCATCCCCGGGCGAGTATATGCTCGGGTCCATGCGGACGCTCCCGTGGCTCCTCCTCGTCGTCTGGGGTTGCGGTGATGGCGGTGGTGGTGGTGGCGGAGGCGGCGGTGACGACCAGCCGCCGACCGACGCCAAGCGCATGGACGCGGCGATCGACATCACCGAGCTGATCGGCGACTTCAACTGTGTCACCACGCCGTGGCCGTCGACCGCGCCCGACCCGCTGTCGTTCTCCGGCCGGGTCACCGATCCGATCGGCATGGTCAACGTCGGCGGCGCCACCGTCGAGGTGCGGAAGACGTCGGATGACTCGGTCGTCGTGACGGGCGCCGCCGCGGCGAACGGGATCTTCGCGTTCAACGTCGCGACGCTGGGCGTCGCGCCGGCCGTGTATCGCAAGGCAACGGCGGCGGGGCACCTCGACGGCTACACCTACGATCCGTTCCCGCCGTTCAGCGCGAAGTACGCAGGGCGCGGCGTCTACGCGCCGACCGCCGCGAACCGCGACATGTACTACACGGCGGCGGGCCTCACGGCGGATCCTGCGAAGGGCACCGTGCTCGTCGAGGTGTTCGACTGTATCGACCTCACCGTGTACGGCGCGACTGTCGAGGCGCCGACCGCGGGCCGCGTGCTCTACCTCGACGACGGCGGGCTCCCGAGCGGCACCGCGACCGCGACCGGCTCGCCGGGGATCGCCGTCCTCCTGAACGTGCCCGCGGGACCGCTCGACGCGACCGTGCACGCGGGGTCGGTGGTTTACCGAGCCAGCTCCGTCGTCGTCCGCGCGAACGCGTTCGTGTACAGCCCGCGCCTGCCGTGACCGTGCGGCGTCGCGCGGTGGGCGCGAGCGCGACGGGAGACGGACCCGGGTGCGCAGCTCCCGGTGGCCCGGATCGTGAACCGCTCCGAGGGCGGAAGGAGTGCCCATGCTGCCCAAGACCATCCTCGTGCCGACGGACCTCAGCGAAGGGGCCGAGCAGGCACTCGACTATGCGTGCGAGCTCGCGCAGACGCTCGGCGCGACCATTCACCTGGTGAACGTGATCGGCATCCCCGCGCTCGGCGTCCCCGAGCTCGGCCTCGCGATGACGAGCACGGTGATCGACCAGATCATGATCGACAACCAGACCGCGCTCGAGAAGCTCGCCGAGTCCAAGCGCTGCAGCGCGCTGATCGGCCAGGTCATGCTGAAGACCGGCGACGCGAAGGACGTGATCAACCAGACCGCGAAGGAGCTCGGCGCGGATCTCATCGTGATGAGCACGCACGGCCGCCGCGGCATCACGCGGGCTCTCCTCGGCAGCGTGACCGAGACCGTCGTCCGCTCGGCCCCGTGCCCGGTGTTGACGGTCCGGGTGCACGATCACGCGCACCGCGAGCGCGACGCGGCGTAAGCTCGCTACGTGATCGAGTGCCTCCTGGTCGGGTGTGGCGGCGGTGCGAGGAGCGGCCCCGGCGAGCGAATTCGCTCGTTGCGGCCCGGGGAGGGAGCACGCATGGTGACGGCATGGGTCGAGTCATGAGCACGGCGGAGTCGCGGCGCGCGAAGATGGTGGCGGATCACCTGCGGCGGCGGGACATCCACGATCCGCGCGTGCTCGCCGCGTTCGCCACGGTGCCGCGCGAGCGGTTCGTCCCCGACGCGCTCGCCGACCGCGCGTACGACGATGCACCGCTCCCGATCGGCGAGGGCCAGACCATCTCGCAGCCGTACGTCGTCGCGATCACCGCGCAGGCGCTCGGGCTCACCGGTCACGAGCGCGTCCTCGAGATCGGCACCGGCTCCGGCTATGCCGCCGCGATCCTCGGCATGCTCGCGGCGGAGGTCTTCACGATCGAGCGCATCGAGTCGCTCGCGCAGCGCGCCGCCGAGACGCTCGCGGCCCTGGGGATCGAGAACGTACACGTCCACCACGCCGACGGGACGCTCGGCTGGCCCGACGAAGCACCGTACGACGCGATCGCCGTCGCCGCCGGCGCGCCCGCCCCGCCGCCCGCGCTCCTCGCGCAGCTGCGTCTCGGTGGCCGCCTCGTCATCCCGACCGGGCCCGCCGACGCCCAGCGCCTCGTGCGGATCACGCGCCGGAGCGAGACCGACTACGGCGAGGAGGACCTCGGCGACGTCCGCTTCGTCCCCCTGCTCGGCGAGCAAGGCTGGCCGGTCCCGACGCCACGGTAATTAGGTCCGACCGAGTTTCTGCGCAATTCGCGCAACACGAGCTGTCCGGCCGGACAGATCATGCGGCTCGATTCGCCGCGCGCTGGATTGCCTCGATCTCGAGCGTGATCTCGATCTTGTCGCCGACGACCACGCCGCCCGTCTCGAGCAGCGCATTCCAGTGCAGGCCGAACTCCTTGCGGAGGATCGAGGCCTTCGCCGAGAAGCCGGCGCGGATGCCGCCCCACGGGTCCTTGACGGTGCCGTTGCTCTCGACCTTCAGCACGACGGGCTTCGTGGTCCCACGAATCGTGAGGTCGCCGGTGACCTCGAGCTCGTCGTCCGAGACCTTCTTCACGGACGTGCTCTTGAACACCAGCTTCGGGTGGTTCTCGACGTCGAAGAAGTCGGCGCTGCGGAGGTGCGCGTCGCGCTTCTCCTCCTTGGTATCGACCGACGACGTGTCGATCTCGACCTCGACGCGAGAGTGCGTGATGTCCTCGTTATCGATGACGAGCGAGCCGCCCCAGGTCTGGAAGCGGCCGTGGACCTTGGAGACCATCAGGTGGCGTACGTGGAAGTTGACGGACGAGTGCGAGAGGTCGAAGTCCCAGGTCGTAGCAGTCATTGGTCGGCTCCTTGTGGTTCCCGCTGTTGCCTTGGTTTAAAATCGTAACCAGGGTCATACTGGGAACCGACCCGCCGCCTGACAAGGAGGCACAGCGATGTCGCCGAGGAACAAATCGTTGCACGCCGCCGAGAAGTGCCCCGCCATCCGCGACGTGCTGAACCGCGTCGGCGACAAGTGGAGCGTGCAGATCGTCGGACTGCTCGGCGACGGGGCCATGCGATTCAGCGAGTTGCGCCGATCGATCGAGGGCATCTCGCAGCGCATGCTCACGCTCACGCTGCGCGGGCTCGAGCGCGATGGTCTCATCGAGCGAACGGTGTTTCCCGAGATCCCACCGCGCGTCGAGTACGAGCTCACCCGCCTCGGTCACACGCTGCTCGACCCGATCCGCCAGCTCGCCGAGTGGGCCGGCGACAACCGGACGTCGATCCAGGCCGCGCGCGAGCGGTTCGACGCGGCGACTGCGAAGAAGAAGCAGCGCGCGTGAGGCACGCGGCCCGGCGGCGATCGCTCACGGCGCGAGCGGCTGGACGGTCGCGCCGAGCGTGTTGCAGGTCTCCCTCGGGAACGACCGTGTCGTACCGGTTGCTCGCATCGCTCTCCGAGACGTTCACGCCTCGAGCTGGTCGAGGCGCTCGCCGACCGCGGCGACCGAACGACGCTCGCCACGGCCCTGCCCCTCGCGTTCGCCGAGCTGGCGCTCCGGCCCTCCGAGGACACGCGCGCGCAGCTGATCCGCGTCCTGGGCGAACCGGGACCGTTCGTGACAAACTGCGCCCGGTGACCCGGCTCGTGCTCCTCGTCCTGCTCGCGCTGACCCGCGTGGCAGCCGCGCACCCGATGGACTTCGGGTACGTGACCATCGAGCGGTCGGGCGACGCGCTCGGCCTCGCCGTCGATCTCGACATCGACGCGGCCGCGGTGCTGCTCGGCGCCGACGCGGCGACGCTCGATCCGGCCGCGCTCGCCGCGCGCGTGGACGAGCTCGCCTCGGCGAGCTACGCGCGATCGCCGATCACGACCGACGCGGGCCCCTGCACGTGGGGCACGCGCGCCGTGACGCGGACCGATCGCCAGGTGCGGATCACCGACACCGCGCGCTGTCCCGGCGACGGCGAGCGGCGCTGGGCGTTCCCGATGATCCGCGACGGCAAGGTGTCGCAGACCTTCGAGCTGATGGTGAAGGAGACCGTCGGCGGGCACGAGCAGCTCACGCTGGTCGACCGCTACAAGCCCGAGCTCGTGCTCGGCGTCTCCGGCCACGACACCGGCTTCGGCGCGCTGCTGTGGTCGGGCGTCGAGCACATCGGCGCCGCGCCGAGCGAGTGGCACGACGAGGCCGGGGCGAAGCTGCCGGACGGCCTCGACCACATCCTGTTCCTGCTCGCCCTCATCCTCGCCGGCGGCACGCTGCTCCAGCTCGTCGGCATCGCGACCGGCTTCACGGTCGGGCACTCGATCACGCTCGCGCTGACGGCGCTGGACGTCGTGCACCTGCCGCCGTCGGTGATCGAGCCGCTGATCGCGGCGTCGATCGCGTTCGTCGCCCTCGAGGCGATGACCGGACTGTGGAAGCAGCACCGGTGGAAGATCGCGACGTTCTTTGGCCTCGTGCACGGTTTCGGGTTCGGCTACGCCCTCGACGGCCTCGATCTCTCGACCGCCGGGTACGTGAAGGCGCTGTTCGCGTTCAACCTCGGTGTCGAGGTCGGCCAGATCATGCTGATGCTCGTGCTCGTCCCGCTCGTCCTCCTGGCGCACCGGAACAAGCGGGTGACGCCCTACGTGATCAAGGGGCTCGCCGGGCTGATCTTCATCGCGGGCATGTACTGGACCATCGAGCGGATCATCGGATGAGCCACGACTTCGACTACGTCGTCGTGGGCTCCGGGTTCGGCGGCAGCGTGTCCGCGTGCCGACTGGCCGAGAAGGGCTACTCGGTCGGCGTGATCGAGATGGGCAAGCGGTGGACGGAGAAGGACTACCCGAAATCCACCTGGAACCTGCCGAAGTGGATCTGGCGCCCGGGGATGAAGCTGCACGGCTTCTACAACATGCGGCCGTTCAAGCACGTCGTGATCCTGTGCGGCAACGCGGTCGGCGGCGGCTCGATCACGTACGCGAACACGATGCTCGTGCCGCCCGAGACCGTGTGGGCC
>JAEUJX010000328.1 GCA_016794545.1 Myxococcales bacterium | reverse complement strand
GGCGCGAGGGCGACCCAGCGTCCGTCGCTCAGCACGACGTGCTCGTCCGTCGCGACCGCGGCGGGGAGGCGGAGGTGCGCGGCGACCGAGGACCCGAGGACGATGCGCGCGGCGTCGAGGTCGAGCGGAGGGAGCGGCGTGTGGTTCGCGTCCGTGACGGTGAAGCGCAGCACGCGAGCTCCGATCAGCGGGCGCGACCGCGCGCTTCCTCGGCCTTGTACTGGTAGTAGCGCTCGAGGACCATCTTCAGGTACTGGCGCGTGTACTTGTAGGGCGGCACCGTGTAGCCGAACTTCGCGAGCGAGCCGAGACCGGCGTGGTAGCCCGCGATCGTGAGGACGAGGTCGCCGTCGAGCCGGTTCGCGAGCCAGCGCAGGAGGCGCGTGCCGGTCATGATGTTCGTCCGCGGGTCGAACACGTCGCCGACCACGCCCATGTCGGTCTCGACCTCGGGGTGGACCTGCATGAGGCCCTTGCAGTCCATCGCGGACACCACGCGCGGGTCGTAATCGCTCTCGACCTTGATCACCGCGCGGATCAGCGGCACCGGGATCCGGTAGAGCTGCGACGCCTCGTGGATCCACTGGTCGTAGCGGTGGAAGCGCTCGGGCGAGCGGTCGTTCGACGTGATCTTGTCGCAGCGCGGGCAGCGCTCGGCGGCGGCCTTCGAGCCCTTCGGCGGATCGCTCGTCAGCACCTTCTTCCACTTGCCGCCGGCCGGCTTCTTGTTCGTGAAGTGCTGGACGCCCTCCTCGTCGGTCCACGAGTACACGTCGGCGCGCGCTGCACCCATCCCTGCAAGAAGCAGCATCGTAGCCAGGACCGCTCGCACCTGGACACAGCGTAGCGCAAACCCTGTATGGTCGCCCCCTCCATGAGTGAGCCGCTCGAGACCGATTACCTGGTCCTTGGCTCCGGCATCGCCGGCCTGAACTTCGCGCTGCTCGCCGCCGAGCACGGCCGTGTCGTCGTGTGTACGAAGAAGGCGGCGAACGACACCAACACGAACTGGGCGCAGGGCGGCGTCGCCGCGGTGCTCGCCGGTGACGACTCGATGTCGCTCCACGTGGAGGACACGCTGACCGCGGGCGACGGGCTGTGCGATCGGCCGGTGGTCGAGATGTGCATCGAGGAGGGACCGCGCCACGTGCAGCGCCTGCTCGACATCGGCGTGCGCCTCGATCGCGACGAGCACGGCAAGCTCGATCTCGGCCGCGAGGGCGCGCACTCGCGGAACCGGGTCGTGCACTGGCAGGACGTGACGGGGCGCGAGATCCAGCGCGCGCTCCTCGCCGCGGTGAAGGCGCACGCGAACATCACGATCCTCGAGGACCACATCGGCGTGGACCTCCTGTCGCTCGCGAAGTACGGCGGCGACCCGGCGTGCTTCGGCGCGTACGTGCTCGACCGCAAGAGCGGCGAGGTCAAGACGATCACCGCGCGCGCCACGGTGCTCGCGACCGGCGGCACCGGCAAGGTCTACGTCTACACCTCGAACCCCGACGTCGCGACCGGCGACGGTGTGGCGATGGCGTACCGCATCGGCGCGGCGGTGTGCGATCTCGAGTTCGTCCAGTTCCATCCGACGGTGCTGTTCCACCCGCACGCGCGGAACTTCCTGATCTCGGAGGCCCTGCGCGGCGAGGGCGGCATCCTGAAGCTCGCGAGCGGCGAGACCTTCATGGAGAACTACCACCCGATGAAGTCGCTCGCGTCGCGCGACATCGTCGCCCGCGCGATCGACAACGAGCTCAAGAAGAGCGGTGCGGACTGCGTGTTCCTCGACATGACGCACCTCGATCCGGCGTTCGTGAAGCACCGCTTCCCGAACATCTACGAGCGCTGCCTCGGCCTCGGCATCGACATGACGAAGCAGCCGATCCCGGTCGTGCCCGCGGCCCACTACATGTGCGGCGGGATCAAGACCGACACGCGCGGCGAGACCACGATCAAGAACCTCTACGCGATCGGGGAGTGCGCGTTCACCGGCCTGCACGGCGCGAACCGGCTCGCCTCGAACTCGCTGCTCGAGGGCATGGTGTACAGCGCGCACGCCGCGGACGCGGTGAAGGACGCGCCGCGCACCCGGCCTGCGCAGGTCGCGTCGTGGTCGTCCGGCGACGCGACCGATTCGCGCGACGCGATCGTCGTGGCGCTGAACTGGGACGAGATCCGGCGGTTCATGTGGTCGTACCTGGGCATCGTGCGGACCGACAAGCGCATCGAGCGCGCGCGGCGCCGCATCGAGGTGCTGCGCGACGAGATCCGCGAGTACTACATCGACTTCAAGATCACGAGCGACCTCATCGAGCTCCGCAACCTCGCGCTGGTCGCGCACCTGGTCATCGAGAGCGCGCGCCGGCGCAAGGAGTCGCGCGGGCTGCACTACACGCTCGACTATCCGGACCACCTGCCGGACGCGCGCCACTCCGAGCTCCAGCTGACGAACGGACCTCGGGGCTAAACGCCCCAAGTTCTTAACAATCCGCAGCTTTCACACCCGGAGTATCAACGGCCGTTCACGAGCCGGGCACTCCGCGACCACGCAATGCCTACTTGGTGGCTGGCATCGCGCTCGCACTCTGTCTCGTCATACTCCTCGCTGCCGGATCTTGACGGACGGCCACGCAGCAAGGGGGGCCACCGAGGCATGGTGCCTCGGTGGCTTTGTTTTTTCGGTGCTAGTGTTGCGTGGATGCAGCGCTGGCTCGCACTCGCACTGACACTGGCTGCCGCGTGCGGCGGGCCGGCGGGGCCGTCCTCGCCGGCCGCGATCGGGGTCCGCCAGTACGTCAGCGCGCTGAAGTCGAACGATCCCCACGCCGCGTGGGATCTGATGACGTCCGACGCGAAGAAGAAGACCAGCTACGATTCGTTCGCGCTCGAGTGGAAGGCGAGCCAGAAGGAGCGCGAGTGGCAGGCCAAGGTGCTCGAGGAGTCGCTGAAGGGCAACCCCGACGTCGGCGAGCGTGCGCTGATCTCGTTCTCGGACGGCAAGCTCGTGCAGCTCGAGCGCGAGGGCAAGATGTGGCGCCTCGAGAGCGAGCTCGTGAGCCGGTCGCGCGCGAAGCGCCCGCGCGACGCGATCCGCCTGTTCGCCGATGCGATCGCCCAGCGCGACATCAACGGCGTGCTCGGCGTCCTCACGCAGCGCCGCCGCGACGGCCTCACCAAGCAGGTCGAGGGCTTCGTCGCCGGCATCGGCAAGCGCATCAACGAGCGCATCGACGAGTTCGGCACCGACCGCGCCGAGCTGCGGTGGGACGAGAACGGCATCCGCTACCGCATCGTGCTCCGCAAGGAGGACGACGAGTGGCGCGTCGACGACATCCACATCCGGCCCGCGCCCAAGGAGGACGAGCCCGAGAAGGGCGGCCTCGAGGGCGGGATCCCCGACGACTTCTAATCGAAGAACGGGAACTGGGGCGAGCCGAGCTCCTGGATGATGATCGTACCCTCGGCGGCGTCCATCGGCCACGACGCGCCCGAGCCCCACGTGATCGGCAGGTTCTTCTTCACGCGCGCGTAGCCGCCGCCGTCGAGCCGCAGCGTGGTCAGCGTCGACGGCTGGAAGATCGTGTTCTCGGGATCGGGCATGAGCGACGGCAGCGGCAGCACCGGGAACCGGACGATCGGCTCGTCGCTGCCGGGCGCGACGATGACCCAGTTGCGCGGCTCGAGGTCTGCCTCGCGCCAGCCGAGCTCGGTGATCACCGCATCGGGCGCCGCGGCGGAGCCCTCCTCGCTCCAGCGAATGGCGTGCAGCGATGGGAGGTACGACGGGAACTCGCGGTACGTGCGCAGGCGCTGCGAGAAGTCGACGACCGTCGTGCTCCGCGCGAGTCCCCACCGGACCGCCCGCAGCGTCGAGACCGCGTCGGGCTGGAAGCCGGGGGTGATGCGCACGAGCGCGCCGGCGCCGGCCGGCAGCGGCATCTGGAACGCGAGCGCGCCGGCGCCGCCGGCGAGGTCGAACGTGCCGCCGCGATCCATCTGGTCGATCGGGCGGCCATCGTCGAGCAGGCTCATCACCACGTTCATCGACCGGGTGCTGCGTGGCACTCCGCTGACCTCGACGCTCGCGCTCTCGAAGGCCCGCCACTCGTCGGGCATCTCGATCAGCGAGCCGTCGAGCGTGACATCCGCGGCGTACAGATAGCGCTCGTTGTCGAACGTGACGTCACGCGACAGCACCAGCAGATCCTCGCGCGCCGTGCACCCGCCGGTGAGCGTGACGAACGAGATGCCGCCGGGAGTCTGCAGGAAGCTGGACCCGCACGAGGTGAGCAGCTCGTAGAAGTCCTGCCCCTCATCCAGCGGGACCTGGATCGGGAACGACGGCGAGTCGTGCCCCGGGGACAGGAACGGGGCACCGAGCGTCAGCACGTCGCCGGGTTGCACGCCGGCCCACGTGTAGAGCGACTTGCTGAACGATCCGTCCTCGATCACCGTGACGAACCCACCGGGTGCCATGAACGCGTTCGCCGTGCCATCGGGACCGGTCCGCGTCGCGAGCACGAGCGACGAGTCCGCGTTCTGGAAGATCACTTGCACCGTCGCCGCCTCGCTCGGCCCCATGCGCACCGTCACGCGGCCCGCGGGGCCGTCGATCGGCGGCACCGCGTCCGGTGGCGCGATGCCGTCGCCGCAGGCTCCGACGAGCCCGAGCACCACCGCCACCGCGCGGAATCGCACCCGGCGATGCTAGCGCAGGATCAGAACAGCGACAGCTGTCCCGTCCTCGGCGGCGGGCGGCAAAACGTGGTCGGTCCGGCGTCCTCGTCGTCGTCTAGCTCCCCGCGGCGGTTCATCCCGAGCCGCAGGATCGTGGTGTCGAACATGGTCGCGATCGTGTCCGCGTACGGGCCCTCGCCGCGCCCGCGCGTGCCGAACCGCGAGTCGTAGAGCTTCTCGCCGCCACGCGTGCTCCGGACGCGGTGCAGCACCTTGTCCGCGGCGAGCGGCATGGCGATCCGGATGCGCTCCTCGAACACCTGCTTCACCGCGTGCGGCAGCCGCAGGAGCACCCAGCCCGCGCTGGTCGCGCCCGCCTCCGCCGCGCGCTCGAGCACCGTCACCATCTGGCTGTCGTTCACCCCCGGGATCACCGGCGCCACCATCACGCCGACCGGCACGCCCGCCTTCGCCAGCCGCTCGATCACCTTGAACCGCCGGCTCGGCGACGCTGCCCACGGCTCGATCGTGCGCGCCATCTCGTCATCGGAGAACGCGAGCGACACGTGGATGTGAAACCGCGCCTCCGCCGCGAGCGCGACGAACAGATCGATGTCCCGCTCCACCAGCGCGCTCTTCGAGATCACGCTGACCGGGTTCTTGTACTCGAGGCACACCTCGAGCATGCCGCGCGTGATCTTCAGGTCGCGTTCGATCGCCTGGTAGCAATCGGTGACGCCGGAGAACATCACGAGCTCGCCCTTCCACGAGGGCTTGTCGAACGCCTCGCGCAGCAGCTCGGGCGCGTTGCGCTTGACGACGATCTTGGTGTCGAAGTCGGTGCCCGCACCCAGGTCGAGGTACTCGTGCGTGGGCCGCGCGTAGCAGTTGTGGCTGACGACACCGTTGGCGATGAAGTCGCCGGTGCCGGTGGTGATGTCGTAGAGCGCGCGCTCGCCGAGGCGCTCGATCGAGCGCACCGACAGCTCCGCGGAGGGAAACACCAGCTGTCCCTCGCGCGGATCGGCGAACCGCTCCGGCCCGACGAGCGTGGTGCGCGGCGCGATCGCAGCTCGCCCGTCGTCCGCGGGTTGTACGTACGCCCAGCCGTGCTCGGCGAGGAAGCGGTGATCGCCGCTCGCGATCAGCTCGGTGCCGTTCGCGAGCACGATCCGGTGCGCGACCTTCTGCGTCTGCCAGTGATCCAGCACGCGCGTGCGGACGAGCCGGCGCCGCGCGCCATCGGGGCGCGTGCCGATGATCTCGTCGCCGGCTCGCAGCTTGTCGAGCCTCCAGGTCCGCCCATCCGCGAGCAGGATCTTGGTGTCACCGCTCAGGCAGTACGCGCAGGCGTTCGTGCATCCGCGATACGGGTTCGCGCTGTACGTGAAGCCGACGTCCGGCGAGTCGTTCTTCGAGAGGATCGATCGCGACTGGTCTTCGAGCAGCGTGACCTTCGCGGGTGGCGGACCCTCACCCTCCTCGTAGGCGAGCGAGACCTCGCGGAACCGCACGTGCGGGTTCGAAACCTCGCGTCCTTTCACGCCGCCTACCGTACTGAACGGATGTGTAGGTCGTCAAGATTTCTCGACGAGGATCCGAGCGATCAGCGCGGGTGTGAGCGGGAGTGCCGATGCCGCGGCCACGGTGTCCAGGACGTGCGCGTGGCGGTGGAGGCGAGGCAGCGCGAGCGCGCCGCGATCCATCACGTAGCGCAGCGCGAGCTCGGCGAGCGTGCGCGCTTCGAGCTGTTCTGGACGATGTCGCGTGCCGCGCTCGAGCACCGCCTTCGCCGCGTCGCACGACGTGGCGGCGGGCGGGCGCTGCTCGAGCTCGGGCGCGAGGCGCGCGGCGGCGACGGCCATGCGCTCGAGCGTGGGCTCGTCGAGGGCGTGGCGATCGTCGCGCGGGGGGAGCTTCACGCCGGGGCCGAGCGTGCCGGCGAGGCCGCCGCCGGCGAGCGGGCGGCGCGCGAGGACGGGGACCTTGATCGAGGGGAGGAGCGGCTCGATCGAGCGCTCGCACAGCGAGTACACGACGGAGACCGCGGCGAACAGCGGATCGGCGACGACGGCGCGGGTGTCGTCGTCGTCGGAGCTCACCGTCTCGAGGCGCGCCGCGAACGCGAGCGCCTTGCCCTCGCGAACGAGCTGGCCGCACGTGCCCGCGAGCTCGGCCCACGCGGAGGAGTGGCGCCAGAACGGGTTCAGCGGGAGCTGCACGAGCGGAAGCACGTCGAGGCGCGTTGCGCGCAGCGTGGACTCGACTTGATCGACGACGTAGCGGGCCGGCAGCTGCTCGGGCAGCACGTCGCGGCGCGGTGGGCCGCCGGGCCGGAGCGGCACGACGGGGACGGTGGTGGTGATCGCCACGCGGTCGCGCGCGCGGAGCGTGCGCACGACGGACGCCGCGAGCTTCTCGGCATCGGTCTCGCCGGGGTGGACATCGACGGTCGCGAGGCCGAGCTCGAGCGCGTGGTGGAGCGCGCGCTCGACCTCGCGCGCGTCGACACCGCGGTCGGCGGCGATGGCGAGCGAGAGGTCTCCGATGCCGGCACGGCTGCCGAGGCCTGTGAGGAGCACGCCCCCATCGTAGATCGGGAGTCGCGCCGTTTACTCGAGGCTGCGCCTGAGGTTAGATCCCGCGATGGATCGCCCCTCTCAGGCCGTCGGCGCGTCGGTTCCGCGCGTCGATGGCGTCGCGAAGGTCACCGGCCGCGCGCGCTACCTCGACGACCTCGAGGCCCCTGGCGCCTGGCACGGCGCGACCGTGCGATCGAAGACCGCGCACGGCGTGCTCGAGGGGATCGAGCTCGACCCCGCGTTCGACTGGAGCAAGGTCGTCGTCGTCACTGCCGAGGACATCCCCGGCACGAACGTGATCATGTTGATCGAGGACGACCAGCCGGCGCTCGTGAAGGTCGGCGCGCGCGTCATGCACCACGACGAGCCAGTCGCGCTGGTCGCCGCGCCCACGCGCGCGCTCGCGTTCGAGGCCGCGAAACACGTGACGCTGAAGATCTCGCCGCGGCCGCCGGTGTTCTCCGTCGAGGACGCGCTCGCCGGCAAGCAGCTCCTCTACAAGACGAACAACGTGTTCAAGGAGTTCCTGATCCGCAAGGGCCACGCCGCGGACGGCGAGCTCGAGGCGGCGTTCGCGAGCGCCGCGCAGGTCATCGAGGGCACGTACTACACGTCGCCGCAGGAGCAGATGTACATCGAGCCGCAGGCGATGATGGCCGAGTGGAAGGGTGGCCGCTGCCACATCGTCGGCTCGATGCAGTGCCCGTACTACGTGCACAAGGCGATGAAGTCGCTGCTCGGCTGCGGTCCCGACGATGTCGTGATCACGCAGTCGGTGACCGGCGGCGGCTTCGGCGGCAAGGAGGAGTACCCGTCGATGCTCGCCGCGCACGTCGCGTTGCTCGCCAGGAAGGCGGGACACGCCGTGAAGATGGTCTACGACCGCGACGAGGACATCGCCGCGACGACCAAGCGCCACCCGTGTCACACGAAGCACCGCATGGCCGTCGACGCCGCGGGGAACATCCTCGCGATCGATGTCGATGTCGTGATGGACGGCGGCGCGTACCTCACGCTGTCGCCGGTGGTGCTGTCGCGCGGCGTGCTGCACGCCGCCGGGCCCTACAAGTGCCCGGTCACGCGCGTGCGCGGCCGCGTCGTCGCCACGAATCATCCCCCGCACGGAGCGTTTCGCGGCTTCGGCGCGCCGCAGACCACGTTCGCGTACGAGCGGCAGCTGGAGAAGCTCGCGATCGCGCGCGGCGAGGATCCGCTCGCGCTGCGGTCGCGGCTCGCGCTGCGCTCCGGCGACGCGACGTCGACCGGGCAGGTGCTGACGTTCTCCGTCGGCACCGACGACGTGATCGCCGGCATCGCCGCGGTCGCCGGCCCACCGCCGCAGCGCGACGGCGTGAACGCTGCGGGCTCCCCGGTCAAGCGCGGGCGCGGCGTGTGCTTCTACTTCCACGGCGCCGGCTTCACCGGCTCGGGCGAGCAGCGGCTCGCCGGCCGCGCCTCCGTCGCGGTCAACCGCGACGGGGGCTTCGAGGTCCGTGCGAGCTCGACGGACATCGGGCAGGGCGCGATCACGATGTTCGCGCAGATCGCGGCGACCGCGCTCGGCGTCCAGGTCGCCGACGTCCACGTCCTCGATCCCGCGACCGACAAGGTCCCGGATTCCGGGCCGACGGTCGCGTCGCGCACCTGCATGGTCGTCGGCGGGCTCGTCGAGCACGCCGCGAAGGCGGTGAAGGCCAAGCTCGAGGCGTGGGCCGAGAGCAACACCATCGGCGACCGCACGCCGACCGCGCTGGCGAGGGCCTACGCGGCGAAGAACGCCGAGCTGGTCGAGACGGTGCAGTACGAGCCGCCGCCCGGCATCGCCTGGGACGACGCGACGTACACCGGGAGCGCGTACCCGGTGTACGGCTGGGCCGCGTGCCTGGTCGACGTCGCGGTCGATCTCGACACCTACGAGGTCGCGATCGAGCGCTGCGTGCAGGCGGTCGATGTCGGCAAGGCGATCAACCCGTCGATCGTGAAGGGCCAGATCGAGGGCGGCACGTTGCAGGCGCTCGGCTGGGCGGTCCTCGAGAATGTCGTGTACAAGGACGGCCGCGTGGCCAACGCCAACATGACCAACTGCATCGTGCCGACGTTCGCCGATGCGCCGGAGCTCGAGACCATCCTCGTCGAGTGCCCGTACCCGTACGGGCCGAGCGGTGCGAAGGGCGTCGGAGAGATCCCGATGGACGGGCCCGCCGCGGCGGTCGCGAACGCCGTGCAGAGCGCGCTCGGCATCCCGTTCGACGCGCTGCCGCTCTCGCCCGAGGCGGTGCGCGCGGGCGTCCGCGGGGGGCACTCGTGAAGATCGAGCTCGAGGTCAACGGCACGGCGAAGACGGTCGAGGTGAGCCCGTGGAAGCGGCTCCTCGACGCGCTGCGCGAGGATCTCCACCTCACCGGCACCAAGGAGGGCTGCGGCGAGGGCGAGTGCGGAGCGTGCACCGTGATCCTCGACGGCGAGGCGGTCAACTCCTGCCTGGTCGCGGTCGGGCAGTGCCACGGCCGCAGCATCACGACCGTCGAGGGCCTCGCGAACGGCGACGTGCTCCACGCGGTGCAGCGCGCGCTCGTCGCGTGCGGCGGTGCGCAGTGCGGCATCTGCACGCCCGGCATCGCGGTGTGCGCGGCGCACGTCGTGGACCGCGGCCTCGTCGCGGGGCGCGACGATCAGTCGGCGCGCGCACAGGTCCGCGAGCTGCTCGCCGGCAACATCTGCCGCTGCACCGGGTACCAGCTGATCGTCGACGCGATCATCGCGGCCGCTCGCGAGGTGGCGCGATGACGTCGTACCTGCGCCCGCGCACGCTCGAGGAGGCGGTCGTCGCGCGCGCGGCTTATCCCGACTGGATGGTGCTCGCCGGCGGCACCGACCTGATGGTCAACGCGAACCACAAGCCGGCGCCCAGGGGCATCCTCGATCTGTGGCGGCTCGGCGAGCTCGGGTTCATCCGGGTCGAGCCGGACGCGATCGCGATCGGCGCCGGCACCACCTGGCACGAGGTCGAGCGTCACCCGGCGGTCCGCGACAAGCTCCTGCCGCTGGCGCAGGCGGCGCGCGAGATCGGCGCGCTGCAGATCCAGGCGCGCGGCACGCTCGGCGGCAACGTCGGCACGTCCTCGCCGGTCGGTGACTCGCTGCCGGTGCTGCTCGCGCTCGACGCGACGATCGAGGTCGCGTCGGTGAGCGGCACGCGGCACATCCCGTACGCGGAGTACTGCACGGGCTACCGCACGACGCAGCTCGCCCCCGACGAGCTGATCGTCGCCGCGCACATCCCGCTGCCGGCG
>JAEUJX010000318.1 GCA_016794545.1 Myxococcales bacterium | reverse complement strand
TCATCATCGGCCTCGGCATCAGCCCCGCGCACGGATCGAGCCGCTTGATCTCGCACGCCTCGCGCATGTCGCGCTTCTGCTCCGCGGTCAGCTGCGAGAACCATGTCGCCTTCCGGCGCACGGGCACCGGCACCGGCGGCGGCAGCTCGCGCGGGTTGATCGGCCGCCGCACCGTCGCGTTCGCGGACGCCTCGGGCGCCGGCACCGAGGCCGCCGGCCTCTGCTCGGCCGGTGTCGGCTCGTCGGCTTTCGGTGCCGGCGCGACCGCGATGGTCTCGCCGACCGGTTCACTCCTCGTGGTGCTCTCGGGCCGCTCGCACGCGCTCGCGAGCGCGAGCAGGGCCCAGACTGCGGATGGACGTGTGGCCATGCGGATCGGAAACGCGGATCTCCTCGAAGTTGCGCCGCAGTTCGACCCAATGTTCGCCGCGATCGCGGTGTCGTTCTCAGAGCGCGGCTTCGAAGCCGAGGCCGATCACGGGCCGCGCGCCCAGCCGGCTGCTCGCGTCCTCGTTGGCGTTGACCCTCATGCTGAGCCCGACGTGGGGTCGCGTGCGCAGCCACGCGGTCCGCAGATCCAACCCGAGCTGGAGCACCACGTGGCCGTGATGCTCGGTCCCGCCGAGGTAACCACCAGAGAGCCGCATCGCACCGGCTCCGATGCCCGCGAATCCGGCGATCGAGCCATCGCGCGAGATGCGTGCCCGGGACTCGACGCCGATCGTCGCGCTCCACAGCTCCACATCTCCGAACCACGCACCGGGCGGAATGATGTCGGCGTTCTCCTTGACGGTTCCGTGGCCGATTCGACCGCGTAGCCCGACCGGGCCGAGGTTGCGCTCGCCGACGATGCTGAACATGTCGTCGGGGCTGTTCGTGGCTGCGGTCTTCCAGGCTTCGACGCCGATGCGGAAGCACTCGTCGTCGGCGTGCGACGACGCTGGACCGAACACCAAGACCGCCACGACCATCCAACGCTCGATCACGCGCCGAGCATCGCACGGCCGGCCGGGACCGCGAGACACCGCTCTGGACTCCCGACGAGAATCCGGTGGTCGCGAGCCCCTCCGTGTACCGGCTTACTTCCTGAGCGTCGCCGCTCCGATCACGAGCAGCGTGCCGCCGGCGGCGAGTGCGAGGCCCGCGATCGGATCCGCCTGGCGGAGCGCGGCGAACAGCGCGGGTGCGAGCACGAAGATCAGCCACCATCCGATCACCCACGCGACCTTCGCGCGGCGCCGCGCCATCGTGGTGATCGGTAGCGTGGACGACAGCTTCGCGTGCTCGATCGGCGGGCGATGGAGGCGGGCGCCGACCGCGAGGCCGTACGCGGTCGCGCCGACGAGCGCGGCGGTCAGCCACGAGTCGGGATCGTCGGGCTGCGCGATCCCGATGATGACGAGCGTCAGGAACACGAGCGCGCCGAGCGCGTAGGCCATCGGATAGCGGCGGCGCATCAGGCGCGCGTCCTTGAAGTAGGGCAGGGCGGCGTCTCCGATCAGCCTGCCGATCGCGCGCTCGATCCCGCTCGGCGGGTGGATCTCGAGCGCGGCGAGGCGCTGGCGGTCGAGCGCCGAGACGTCGCGCAGGATCCGGCCCATCATCGTCGCGGCGGAGGCGCGCGTGGCGAGGATCGCGAGCACGCTCGCGCCTGCGATCGACGCGAGCACGATCGGCGCGGGGACGCGCGGGTCGCCGCCGGTGAGCCAGCTCGTGCCGAGCAGCACGCCGACGATCACGAGCGTCGAGGCGAAGCCCGGGAACGCGCCGAGCGCGGCGGTGGACGGAGCGGGCGGGGCGACGGCACCCTCGCTCGACGGAGTGGGGCGGCGCTCGCGGTCGATGCCGGCGGCGACGCGCAGCTGCGCGATCCGATCGCCCTGGCTCACGGCGACGAGGGACGCCGCCCAGATCGCGACGGCGGGGAGGAACAGCGCGGCGGCGAGGCCGAGCACGCCCGCGACCGCGAGGTGGCGGAGCAGCAGCTCGGCGTGGACCTCGGCGAGCGGCGCCGCGCCGATCGCGACGGCCGCGGTGGTCGCGGCGGCGGCGCGGGTGCAGCGCCACAGCGCGGCGTCGAGCAGCGGGCCGCCCTCGATCGGGAGCTGGGCGAGGAGCGCGGCGTCGGCGCGCCAGTAGAGGTGAAACGGCACGCGCATGAACGCGACCGCGAACGCGGCGAGCGCGCCCGCGAGCCACGCGTGGCTACCGGCCGACAGGCCGCCCTCGCGCGTGCGCCACCACACCCAGCCCGCGAGCGCCGCGCCGGCGACGAGCGCGACGACGACGGCGTTGCCGGTGCGCGCGCGCTTCTCGTGGAGCGACGACCAGCGGATCAGCTCGGCGCTGGTCATCGCCATCAGGTCGGGCCCTCGTCGGCGATCCGCGCGACGTAGAAGTCCTCGACGGCGGATGGCCCCTTCGAGAGCAGCTCCGCGAGCTCCGGGCCGCGGACGTCGGCGACGAGCTTGCCCTTGTCCATGAGGAGGATGCGATCGCACATGCGCTCGGCGACGCCGAGCAGGTGCGTGGACATCAGGACCGCGGCGCCGCGATCGGCGGCGGCCTTCAGCGCGGCGCGGGCCGACCGCGAGGCGTGCGGGTCGAGGCCGTTCAGCGTCTCGTCGAGCAGCACGAGCTCGACGCCGCCGACCAGCGCGGCCGCGAGGCCGACGCGCTGGCGCATGCCGAACGACAGCTCGCGGCACGGGCGCGCGAGGATCTTCTCGAGGCCGAGCGACGTCAGCACCGCCTCGGCCTCGGGGCGGTCCTGGCCGCGCGCCTCGGCGACGAACGTGACGTGCTCGAGGACGGTGAAGAACTCGTAGAGGGCGGGTGGCTGATCCGCGAACCCGACCTTGCCGCGGGCCGAGCGCGGCGCGGTCGCGAGGTCCTGGCCGCCGACGCTGATCGTGCCCGCCGTCGGCACGATCGAGCCCGCGATCGCGGACAGCGTGGTCGACTTGCCCGCGCCGTTCGGCCCGAGCAGGAGCGCGATCTCGCCGGCGGCGAGCGCGAGCGACACGCCGTCGACGGCGAGGCGCTTGCCGTAGTGGATCGTCAGGTTGTCGATCGTCGCGAGCGCGGTCGTCACTTCGTCGCGGGCTCCCAGGTGTAGACCACCACGTACAACACCTTGGTCTCGCCGTGGGCCGGGACGGTGGTCCGCATCGAGATCTGCTGCGGCCCCTCCTTCTCCGCGTCCAGCGCGCTGCGGTAGGCGAGCGTCCAGTTCTGGCCGCGGTACAGGTGCTCGCGCAGCACGACCTCGACGGGGACGGCGCGCGTGCTCGTCAGGGTCAGCACGAACTCCTCGACCAGGCGCTTGCCGTCGTCGTCGATCGTGAAGTCCCGGCGCTCGCGCTTGCCGGTCACACCGTCGGCGGTGCCGATCGCGACCGTGTCGACGCCGGCCACGCGCGTCGCGGCATCGAACAGCCGCGTCTCTCCGAGCACGGCGATCGAGCCGTCGGCGCGGCGCTCGAGCAGGCGCACGGGCCCCCCGGGCAGCCCGCCGGTGCTCGTGTCGGGGCGCTTGACCTCGAAGCTCTCGGTGACGCGCGTGCCGGCCGCCGGCACGACGCCCAGCGACGGGTCGCGGGTCGGCGCCGAGCCGCCGTGATCGAGCTTCGTGCCGATCGGGTCGTAGACCAGCACGGAGCTCATCGGCCGCGGCGGATCGCCCGGCATCAGCTCGACGCGCGTCTCGCCGGTCCCGAGCGCGAGCGTGCCGAGGGCGCGCGGCTCGGCCGGCGCGGCGCCCGGAGGCCCGCCGCCGGTGAGCTGCATGCCGAGCTGCTCGGCGACGCGGCCGCGCCACGCGCCGAGCTCCGTGTCGATCACGAACGTCCGCGCCCGGGGGAACGCGATGCCGGTCGCGTTCTTGATCGCGATCGCGCCGCGCACCTGGGCGCGCGAGCGCGCCGGCGTGGTGGTCATCGTGTACGCCGCGTCCCACTTGATCCGGTCGGTGACGTAGCCGAGGTACAGCGAGAAGTGCCCGGCGTGCGGGCCGCTCGCGACGAACGTGACGTCGGTCGGCTGCGTGGGCTCGGGCGGCGCGACGATGTCCTCCACGTCCTCGGCCGGCGCCTCGAGGTCTTCGCTGAAGTCCTCGTCGCTCTCGGGCTCGGCCGGCTTCGGCGCGGGCGCCGTCACCGGGGCGCCCGTCGTGTCGACCGCGCGCAGCTCGGAGACGATCAGCTCGCCGCGATCGAGCACGACGAGGTCATCGGCATCGAGGCCGATCGGGAGACGCACGGTGACCGTCGCCTTCGCCGCGACCGGGATGTCGACCTCCACGCGCTGCTTGACGAGCGCGCGGTCGCGGTACAGCGTGATCTCGTCGCCGGCGGCGTCGCGGGCCTCGTGGGACGGCACGGTGCGGGCGGGCGCGCCGCACGCCGTGATCGCCGCGAGGAGGAGGAGCGCGCGCATCACCAGGTGTACGTGACCGCGTAGGTCACGGTCTTCCGGCCACCGGGCGGGACGGTCGCGCGGTACTCGAGCGTCTGCGCACCGGCGCGCGCGCTCTTCGTGTCCTCGCTGTCGAGCTTCCACACGGGCCAGCGCCACACGAACTCGCGGATCACGACCTCCGCCGGCTGTCGCGACTTGTTCTCGACCTTGACCTCGATCTTCTCGGTCACGGTGTGCGCGCGCTCGTCGTACGCGCACGCGATCGCCTTGCGCTCGCCGACGATCTCGCTGTTCGCGGCGACGCGCATCCGCGCGAGCCCCGCGCTCGAGCGAAGCGCCTCCTCGCTCACGACCTCGAGCCGCTCCCCCTTCTTCCGGAACAGACGCACCTTGCCGTCGGGCAGCGCGTCCTTGGTCGGCACGTCGACCTCGACGGCGACCTCGGCGCGGCCGTTGCCCATGCCGACGCCGTTCCACTGGTTGCAGTCGGTGTTCGGATACGCCTGGAACCCGAGCGACGGATCCGGCATCGCCTCGTACGTCACGACCGGGCGCGCCTTCGCGCGAGCCTTCGCCGGGATCAGCTCGACCTGCACGCTCTGCCCGGAGCCGAGGTGCACCGGCGTCGCGATCGTGTAGCGCGCGGGCACCGCGGGCGGTGACTTTCCGCCGGCGGGCGCCGGCTGCGGCGCGGCGGAGACCAGCGTGAGCTCCGCGCCGTCGTACGAGGCGCCGGTGGTGTTCTTCACCGTCGCCCACGCGGAGAACGCGATGCTCGTCCCGGCCTCGTCGAGCACGCCGAGGTAGTCCGCCGTCCACACCATGCCGTCGGCGCGATAGGTCAGCTCGACGTCGTGCTTGCCCGGCTGCTTCGTCGCGAGCCGCCACTGGAGGCTCGGACGATCCAGGCCCGGACCCGGCGGCAGCCGCACGTCCTGCACGTAGCCGTCGCGCCGCAGCACCTGCGTCCGGCGCTGATCGCCACTGCCGAGCTCGACGACGAGCGTCTGCTCGTCGGCCGAGCGGAGCACGCCGGTCAGCTCGCCCTTCGGCGTCACCACGGTGACGGTGCTGCCGGCGTGGCGCTGGAGCAGCTGGGTCGGCGTCGCGGCTCCGGCGAGGAAGCGCTGCTCGGTGATCGTCGCGGTCGGATCGGTCAGGTCGCGCAGCTGGACCGATGCCGGATCGATCGTCGCCGCGACCCCCGCGATCCGCGCCTCGCCACCCGCGCCGACATCGATGTCGCGGCGCTCGCTGATCAGCGCGCCCGTCGTCGGCGCGTAGCCGCCGTACGCGAGGCCGCCGTAGATCGCCGACGTCGGCCCCGGTGCCGCCCACACGGTGACCTTCGTGCGCGCGTTGCCTCCCGCCGTCGCCGCCGTCGCTGCCGCGACGAGCGCGAATCCGATGGCGAGGGTCCTGCGCATGCGTCCAGCATACGACGCCGCCCCAGGCGAAGCCGTTCCATCTATGTGTATAGTGACGAGGTGGCGGTCCCAACCTATCCGGGAACGGTGTCGCCGTTGCGGGGGCTCGATCCGTTCGGGGAGGCGGAGCGTGACGTCTGGCACGGGCGAGAGGCGGAACGCGACGAGATCGCGAAGCTCGTCACCGCGGACGGCTTCCGCGCGGGCCTGGTCTACGGCGAGCCCGGTGTCGGCAAGACCTCGCTGGTCCGCGCCGGCCTGATCCCGTACCTGCGCGATCACGGCATCGTCGCGCTCGCGTGCGAGGACCTGAGCTCGCCCGCGCAGAGCTTCGCCTCGGGCTTGTCGTCGTTCGGCATCCAGCCCAACGCGGGCGAGGCCCCGGTCGCGTTCGCGACGCGCGCGGTGTCGAACGCGGTCGCCGGGCAGCAGTTCGTGTTCGTCGTCGACGACATCGATCTGATGTGTGCCGATGACAAGGCGGTCGGCGAGCTGTCGGATCTGTTCGCGCGCGTGGTGTCGCGCTCCGGCGGGCGCGCGCGCTTCCTGTTCGTGTGCGCGAGCGAGCGCCAGCACCTGCTCGGCGCGCTCGAGCGGCGCACCGGCTCGCTGTTTCCGCCGTCCGCGCGCTACGAGCTGACGCGGATCCCCGTCGCGTCGGCGAACAACATCTTCGATCGCATGCTCTCGCTGTCGGGCGTCGCGGCAGATCCGCCGCTCGCCCACGCCGTCGTCGAGGGCATCAGCCGCGGCCAGCCGCTCCTCGCGGCGGACCTCCAGATCAGCGCGATGGCGATGCGCGATCTCAAGCTCACGTCGCTCTCCGCGCTGCAGAAGGCGGGCGGACCGACCGAGCTCGAGTCGCTGTGGCTCCACGACGCGTGCCGCGCCACCGGCAACGAGCGCTCGGCGCTGCGGCTGTGCGCGGAGCTCGCCGCGGCGGGCCACGTGCCGCGCACCGCCGAGAGCGTCGTCAAGCGCATCAACCTCGACATGGCGTACGCGCAGTCGGCGCTGGGCGTGCTCGAGAGCCGCGGCGTGATCATCCGCGCCGATCCGGCCGCCCAGAGCTGGATCCTCCGCCACGAGGTGCTCACGCAGCGCGTGCGCGAGCTCACCGCACCCGCGCGGGCGGCGGCGCGGCGCGGGTTCGATCTGCTCGGCTCGAAGACGCAGAACAAGGAGCGCCTGAACCTGCGCGAGCTGCGCGCGCTCCGCAACGAGGGCATCGCCGCCGTCACGCCCGAGGAGCAGGACGTCCTCGATCGCAGCAAGCGCTACTACATGATGATCGCGGGCGCGATCGCCGCGGCGCCGCTCGTCATCCTCATCATCATCTGGTTCTCGATGCGCGGCCGGGTCTACTTCGACCTCGAGCCGCAGGCCGGCGGCGACCGCATCGTCGTGCGCGGTGGCCGCGCGGGCCTCTCGGGCTTCCACTGGCTGCCCGGCGGGTTCGGCGACGAGGTCGCGGACACCGGCCTCACGCGGCCGATGGTCGCCGCGGAGATGTGGAAGAAGATCGAGGGCCACGACCTCGGTGCCGGCAAGGGCGACTGGGACGATCTGGTGCCCGCGCTGATGGCGCCGCAGCTCGCCGGCCTCGTCGATTACGCGACGACCGGCAACGAGAAGACGCTCGAGGGGCTCAGGGCGGCGGCGAAGGACCCCGAGGACCTCGCCGAGCTGCTCACCGCGCTGCGCCCGATCGCGCGCGGCACGCCGACCGAGGTCGCGCTGGTCGAGGCGGCCCTCAAGACACCGTCGCCGGCGGTGCAGCGCGCCGCGGTCGCCGCGGCGGGTGCGGCGGCGCAGCGCGCCGATGTCTACAGCGACACGCTCGCGCAGACGCTGATCTCGTCCGACGCCGAGCTGCGGCGCATCGCGTTCGCGTCGGTGCGCAGCCTCGGCGAGCGCGGCCGCGCGTTGTTCACGAAGGCGCTCGACGCGAACCCCGACTCGGCGGCGCGACGCGAGCTGCTCGTCGAGGTCTCGACCACGAGCGTCGAGTCGACACCTTCGGCGGCGAGCGCGGTCTCGGTGCTGTCGGATCCGGATGCGTCGCCGGCGCTGCGCGAGCGCGCGAAGACGCAGATCAAGGGCGCGCTCGCGAGCCAGCCCGAGGCGACCGCCGCGGAGCTCGTGAAGCTCGTCGCGCAGGACCGCGCGCCGGCGGATGCGCGGATCTACGCGATCGGCGTCCTGCGCGACCTGGCTCCGCTGCCCAAGCTGCCCGACCTCGTCGAGGCGGCGCGCACCGCGTTCGCGTCGCGATCCGCGGGCGTTCGCGCCGCCGCACTGCCGCTCTACGCGAAGGCGGATCCGGCCCGCGCGGGCGGTGATCTCGCGACCATGCTCGAGGACAAGAAGCTCGACCGGCAGCTGCGCGTCGCCGCCGCGCTCGCGTGGGGCGAGGTGGCGCCGTCGGCGCCCGGCGCCGCCGCGAACGCGCTCGACCGCATGCTGAAGGACGAGGACGACGAGGTCCGCGCGGCCGCCGCCGAGGCCTCCGGCAAGGCGGGCCGCGCCTACCAGGATCGCCTCGTGAAGATGGCGAAGTCAGAGAACTACGTCGTGCGCATCGGCGCGGCGCAAGGGCTCGCCGCGAGCGCGGAGTCGGGCGGCAGTGTCGGCGTCGCCGTCGGCGGCATCTCGCAGCTGTGGCGCGAGAAGGGCCGCCCGCGCCGCGAGGCCGCGCGCGTGTACGCGCACCTCGCGAAGAAGAAGCCCGCCGCGGTGATCGAGTACCTGTCGGCCGCGGCCCGCACGCCGGAGGATCCGGCGCTGCACCCGATCGGGGTCGAGGGCCTGTGCAACGCCGCGCTCGCCGGCAGCGCCGAGGCCCGCCGGCTGCTCGCGCGCTCCACCGACGATCCGAGTGTCGACGTGCGCCGGCTCGTGATGAGCTGCGTCGCCGATGGGCCGGAACCCGCGAAGAACGGCGTGGTGATCGCCGGCCGGCTCTCGGGCGACCCGAGCAGCGAGATCCGCGCCGACGCGGCGCGCGTGCTCGCGCAGTCCGCGGCGAAGGGCAACAAGGGTGTCGGCGAGGCGCTCGTGAAGATGCTCGACGATCCCGACCGCGAGGTGCGGCTGATCGCCGTGCGCGCGCTCGGCACGCTCGCGGCCGACGCGCCGAAGTCGGCGCAGGCGACGATGGCCAAGATGTTCGAGCGCGGCGACGAGGCCGAGAAGCTCGCGCTGGTCCGTGCGGCGAAGCAGATCGGCGCCGCCGAGCTGATCGGCATCGCGGTCGCGGACAGCTCGCCGCTGGTTCGCGTCGAGGCGGTCGATGCCGCGCTCGCCTCCGGCCTGCGCGCCGCCGCGACGCTGTCGGCCGCGCTCGCCGATCCGGATCCGCAGGTCCGCAAGGCCGCGCTCGAACGGCTCGCGGCCCAGAAGGACAAGCTCGAGGCCGCCGTTCTCGACCGCACGCTCGCGCTCGCGGTGCGCGATCCGAATCCCGAGCTGTCGCAGCTCGCGCTCACCACGATCGCGCGCGTCGCCGCGAAGGACGCCGTCGTCGCGCGGCTCCACCGCTCCCTCGGCTCGCGCGCCGAGCGCGAGCGCGCGCAGGCCGCCGCCGCCGCGATCGGCCTGGTCGATCGCGACGCCGCGCTCGCGATCCAGCTGCTCGAGCCGCTGCTCGACGATCCGTCGCACGACGTGCGCGTCGCGATGCTGCCGGCCCTCGGCGCCGCCTACGCGAAGACCAATACGCCCGAGAAGCTCGCCGACATCCTGCGCGACTCCGAGACCAACGCGATGCGCCGCATCGTCATCGCGGCCGCGTACATCACGCTGTCGAAGACCGACGCCGGCAAGAGCGCGACCGAGTCGTCGCTCGGCGAGGTGGTCAAGGATGGCCCGCCGATGGCGCGCCAGATCAGCAAGCTCGTCGGAGGCCTGATCGGCGGGAAGGCCGATGGCATGGCGTTCCTGCAGGAGCTCGTCCCGTAGCGTATCCTCTCGGCATGAGGTGGATGCCGGTGGTGGGTGTGGTGAGCGTGCTGGTCACGGCGTGCGGGGCGGGGGCGGAGATGCGGCCGCGAGGCCGGCGGAACTCGCTGCGCATCGATGCGCTCGACGATCGGATCTCGGCGATCGAGGGGCGCAAGGACTCGGTGCTCTCGGGCGGGCCGACCAGGCCGCTCGAGCAGCGCGTGCGCGAGCTCGAGGACCAGCTGAAGCAGGCGACGGCGCAGGTGAAGCTGCTCTCCGATCGAGTGCACGCCCTCGAGGCGGTCGGCGCGGCGCCGGCCCCGCCACCGGCAGCGGATCCGGCGCCGTAGCGCGCTATCATCCGAGCGTGCGTGCGCTCGCGATCGTGCTGGTGATGGCTGCTTGCTCCTCTCCTCCCGCGCGCGATGCGGGTGATGCCGCGCGCGTCGCGGCGCTGGAGCAGCGCGTGGCGCTGCTCGAGGCGCAGCTGCGCTCGATGAGCGCGAAGCTGCGGCTGCTCGAGGACGAGCACGACGAGCTGGCGACGTCGCGCAAGGACGCGGTCGATCCGGCCGCGCCGATCAACGCGGGGCCCGCGCCGCTCCAGCCGCCGCCGCCCGGGCAGCCGGGGATCCGCTGGCAGACGCCGGATCCGTCGAAGACCTATCGCGTGCCGATCGACGACAGCCCGGTGATCGGGCCGAGCCCGGCGCCGATCACGATCGTCGCGTCGCTGCAGTTCCCCGAGCCGTACACCCACAAGGTGATGCCGACGCTGCTGCAGCTGCGCCGCGACCATCCGCGCGAGGTCCGGCTCGTCGTCAAGCTGTTCATCGTGCACCCGCGGATGACGGCGTCGTCGATCGCGAGCTGCGCGGTGGCGTATCAGGACGCGCTCGAGGCGATGGAGATCGCGGTGTGGGACGCGGCGCAAGATCAGAGCCTCGCGCCGCAGCCCGGCGGCGGCATGCGGTCGCTCGACGAGGTGGAGCTGCGCGAGCTCGCCCGCGCGCTGCGCGTCGATCTCAAGCAGTACGACCAGGACCTCGCGACCTGCAAGGCCGGCCTCGCGCGCGACCAGCCCGTGCTCGCGAAGCTCGGCCAGAGCGGCGTGCCCGCGTTCTGGATCAACGGCCGCTACCTCTCGGGCGCGCAGCCGATCGAGACGTTCAGGAAGCTGATCGACGAGGAGCTCGACAGGTACCGGGCCGACAAGACCAGAGGCGGCAAGCTCGCGACGTACTACGACCGGCTCATGAAGGGCGCGCCGACCGGACCGTGATCGTGTCCGAGTTTCGGACACCTGCGGCCGCGATCTTTCGAGGAGGATTGTCAGTCGTGCGTGCTACCGTGTCTTCATGAGCGACGGCGATCTGAACACGCAGGTGCTCCGCGAGATCCGCGACGAGATCCGTGCGACCCGGACCGAGCTCAAGGCGGAGATCGCGGGCACGAACGCGCGACTCGATACGACGAACGCCCGGCTCGAGGTGGTCGAGCACACGCTCTCCGATCTCGCGAGCCAGCAGGTGCTCGCGATCCGCTACATGAAGAACACGTTCGGCCGTCACCAGAACGAGCTCGAGGAGCTCGACGACCGGGTGACCGCGGTCGAGGACGATCCGAAACGCTCGGGCTCCTGATCACCTCCGGCCGAGCTTGATCGGCCGGTCGGGGTTCTCGGGAGCGGCGATCGAGAGCTTGGGCGCGAGCTCCTTCGTGTCGGCGCACTCGCTGCCCTTGTCGCGCGTGACCTGGGCGCGGAGCGCCTCGGTGTGCTCGAGCCAGGCCTGCTGCACGGCCTCGGGGACGGCGTGGTCGGCCATGGTCTCGCGGAGGATCTGCACGCGGCGCTCGAAGTGGCCGCCGAAGATGGTGTGCTGCGCGTGCGCGGTGCGGATCGGGCGGCCCGAGTAGCCGATGTTCGGGGCGCCGAGGAAGCCCGCGGTGAACTCCCACTCGCGCTGGACGAGCTGGGCCTTCGGCTTGCCCTGGAACATGAAGCCGATCATCACGTCCGCGAACAGGCGGTCGTAGAAGTCGGTGATGACGGCGCGCAGCGCGTCGCCGCCGATCTGGTCGAACAGCGTGGGGTCCTTCATGGCTTTCTGACGGTGACGGGCAACCCGGTGAGCACGCTCGTGCCCGAGAGCTCGTCGATCAGCGCGGGATCGACGATGTCGTTGACGGAGACGCCGGCGACGGACGCGGCGACGCGCAGCCGCGTGCCCGGCTTGTCGTGTCCCCAGCCGTGCGGGATCGAGACGACGCCCGGCATCATCGTGTCGGTGACCTCGACGGGCAGCTCGATCGCGCCGATCTTCGTGGACACCTTGGCCGTCGCGCCGTCGGCGAGGCCGCGCAACGCGGCGTCCTCCGGGTGCATCATCACGGTGCAGCGCGCCGGCCCCTTCACGAGGCGCTCGCTGTTGTGCATCCACGAGTTGTTCGAGCGCAGGTGGCGCCGCCCGATCATCACGAGGCCGCTCGGCGCCGGCGCGGCGTGCTTCGCCTCGAGCCGCGCGAGGTCGCCGAGGTACTCGGCCGGTGCGAGGTGGACGCGCTTGTCCTGGTGCCCGAGGCGCTTCGGGAGCCGGGGCTCGAGCGGGCCGAGGTCGAGGCCGTGCGGGGCCTTCCTCAGCTTCGCGAGCGACAGCCGGTGCGGGCCGATGCGCAGCGCCAGATCGATGATGGCCTCGGGGCCCATCCGGCCGAGCAGCTTGCGAGTGAACCGCGCGAGCGGGCCGAGCTTGCTCGGTGGGCCGATGCGCGTCCACAGCTCGAGACAGATCTCCCAGTCGTGGCGCGCGTCGGGCTTTCGCTCGAACGTTGCGGGTGCGTACTTCGCGACGTTGCGCACGGCGAACGCGTTGAGCGCGGCGTCGTAGTGCGAGCGCTCGAGCGGCGACGTCGGCGGCAGGATCACGTGCGCGAGGCGCGTGGTCTCGTTCAAGTACGGATCGATCGAGACCATGAAGTCCAGCGTCCGGAGCGCGCGCTCGAGGCGGGGCCCGCCCGGCGCGGACAGCACGGGGTTGCCGGCACTCGTCAGCAGCGCGCGGATCTGCACCTTGCGCTCGCCGTCGCCGGGCGTCTCGATCTCCTCCGCGAGCGCGGCGATCGGGAGCTCGCCGCCGAACTCGGGCTTGCCGGAGACGCGGCTCTTCCAGCGCCGGAACCCGCCGTCGTAGCCGAGCAGGCCCGAGAGCGGCACCGGATCGACGGCCGGCGTGGAGAACATCAGGCCGCCCGGCTCGTCGAGGTGGCCGGTGATCGCGTTGAGCGCGTAGCACAGCCAGGCCGCGAGCCCGCCGAACTCCTGCGTGCACACGCCGAGGCGGCCGTAGAGCACGGCGCGCGGCGTGGTCGCGAGGGCGCGCGCCAGCTCGCGGATCGTCGCGGCCGGCACGCCGGTGATCGGCGCGGCACGGTCGGGAGTCCAGCCGCGCGCGGCGGACTCGAGCTCGGCGAGGCCGTTGACGGCGAGGCGCCCGCGCACGAGCTTCTCGGCGAACACGACGTGGGCCATCGCGAGCAGCAGCACCGGGTCGCTGCCCGGCCGGATGAAGTGGTGCGCGTCGGCCTTCTCGGCGGTCTCGGTGCGGCGCGGGTCCAGCACGATCACCTTGCCGCCGCGCTGCTGGATCGCCCTCAGCCGGCCCTTCACGTCGGGCGCGGTCATGATGCTGCCGTTCGAGGCGAGCGGGTTCGCGCCGAGGCAGAGGAACAGGTC
>JAEUJX010000308.1 GCA_016794545.1 Myxococcales bacterium | reverse complement strand
CCGAGCGCACCCAGTGGATGCGCCGCGTGTCGTCACCCGCGACGTACTCGCGGATGCGGAACGTGCCCTCGGTCGGTAGCTGCCGCGTCGGGTGGGCGACCGCGGCGTCGCCACCGGCGCCGAGCAGCTGCTGCGCTCCCTCGACCGCGGTCGCGCGCGGCAGCACGCTGAACGCCGCCGGCCCGCGCCGCACGCTCGGCGAGCGCGTCAGGCCGAGGACGTCGCCGAGCCACAGCTCGAGCGGCTCCGCGCGGTGGTCACCGCGAAGCGCCGGGCCGAGCTCGCTCGCGAGCGCGACCTCCGCGCCCGAGGCCTCGGAGCCGACGACGTAGCGCGACAGCGCGCCGTGCTTCATCGCCTGGCCGCTGATGAACAGCCGCATGCCGCTCGGCACGGCGATCCCGTTCAGCGCGAGCTCCTCGCGGAGCGGGTCGCCCTCCGTCGCGATCGCCGGGGCGATCCGACGATCGACGCTCGCGGACCGCCAGCGGTCACTGCCACACGCCACGATCGCGGTCCACGTGGCGGCGAGGAACGTGGTGCCGAGCCCGAGGATCCCGACGACGGAGAGGCTCGCCCAGCCGGTCTTGCCGGCGAGCAGCAGCGCGCCCGCACCGAGCCACAGCGTCGACACCCCGCTGGTGGTGAGGAGGTCCACGCCCTCCCACGGCGACGCCAGCTCGCCGCGACGAGCGCACGGCCCAGCGTGCTGGGCCGTGCAGCACCGCCGCAGGCGGTGCGGAGGTAGATCATCTCGCGCCTCGACGAACCGCATCACGAGCGCGCCGATCATCGCCGTCCACAGCATCACGAGCACGGGCGCGGCCTCGTGGAGGATCCGCTCGTCGGCGCGCACGTACTTCGCCGCGATCGCCGCCGGCACGACGAACGAGAGGATCCGGAACCAGCGCCCGGGCCTCATCGCGCCCCCAGGGCGACCGCGCGCAGCTTCTCGCGCACGGTCGCCGCGTCGGTCCACAGGCGGTGGCGCAGCACGTCGGGCGCGACGTGCAGCAGGTCGTCCATCGTCACGAACTCGCGGCCACACAGCATCGCGCGCGCCTGCGCGCAGCGGACCCACGCGAGCGTGGCGCGCGGGCTGATCGACTGGCCGTCGTCGGCGGTCTTGCGCAGCTTGTTGATGTACTCGACCGCCGAGCGCTTGAGCTCGGGCGACACGTGGATCTGCGGCACGGTCTCGCGCCACTCGACGAACGCCGCGCGCGTGATCACCGGCTCGATCGCGTCGAGCGGTGACGCCGCCCCGAGGTGGTAGTCCAGCACGCGCACCTCGTCGTCGGGCGACGGGTAGCCGAGCTCGAGCATCACCATGAAGCGATCGATCTGCGCCGCCGGCAGCGGATACGTGCCCTGGTGCTCGACCGGGTTCATCGTCGCGAGCACCTGGAACGGCTCCTCCATGCGGTGCGTGGTGCCATCGACGGTGGCGCAGCGCTCCTCCATGACCTCGAGCAGCGCGGACTGCGTCTTCGGCGTGGCGCGATTGATCTCGTCGGCGAGCAGGATGTGCGTGAAGATCGGGCCGGGCCGGAAGTAGAACTGCTTGTCGCGCGGGTCGAACACGTTCGCCCCGGTGATGTCCATCGGCAGGAGGTCCGGCGTGAACTGGATGCGGCCGAAGCGCGTCTCGATCGACGCGGCGATCGCCTTGCACAGCTGCGTCTTGCCGACACCGGGGACATCGACGAGCAGCACGTGGCCCTTCGCGGCCATCGCGGTGAGGACGCGCTCGACGACGTCCCGCTTGCCGACGATCACGCGCTCGACCGCATCGACGACCTGCTTGTATTCGCGGCAGATCCGCTCGACGCGGACGCGCAGCGGCGTGCGCTCGGCCGGTGCGGCCTCGACCTCGAGCTCGACGTCGCGATACGGACCCTGACGTTCCATCATCTCGTCCTCCTTCGCTGCCGCACCCACCTGGTGACGCGGCAGCGTTCCGATCAGCCAGCGCAGGACAGGCCCGCCGCGCCGGGGTTGCGGGGCCGGCTCGGTCTCCTCGCGCCACAGCCCCGCGTACGCATCCGCGAGGCGGCGCCGGATCGGCTCGTCGCCGGCCAGCACGTAGAGCAGCTCGAGCACGCCCGCGCGGAGCTCGGGCGGGATCAGCGGCGCGAGCGTCTCGGGCGTCTCGCTGACGAAGTCACCGTCCGGGACAGGTAGGACGAGCGGCGGCCGGCCGAGCGCGGACAGCCCCTCGTTCGCGCGCGCGAGCTCGTCTTCGCCCGGCTGGCCCGTCGCCAGCAGCATCCCGGCGATGACCCGGCCGACGCGTCGCGCATCCTGCGGCACTGGCT
>JAEUJX010000296.1 GCA_016794545.1 Myxococcales bacterium | reverse complement strand
AGGAAGGGTTCGCCGAGCGTGCGGGGCGGCAACGGACATGTTCGCGTTAAACGCGCGCGGCCTGGTCCTCATTCAGCGATCGCGCCCTCGTACATCTTGTCGAGCAGAGTCGCGTACTTCTTCTCGACCACCTTGCGCTTGACCTTGAGGCTCGGGGTCAGCTCGCCCTTTTCGATCGACAGCTCCTCGGGGAGGATCGCGAACTGCTTCACCGTCTCGTACTTCGCGAGCGTCTTGTTCACCTCATCGACGAACGGCGACACCACCGCCTTGAGGTCGGGAGAGGCGACGAGCTCGCTGTAGCTCTTCCCGTTCGCGTCGTGCGCGGCCGCCCACTTCGTGATCGCCTCGGCGTCGAGCGTGATCAGCGCGGTGACGAAGTTGCGCTTGTCGCCGTGGACGATCACCTGGCTGATGTAGGGGCACGCCGCCTTGAGCTTGCCCTCGATGTGCTGCGGCGCGATGTACTTGCCGCCGCTGGTCTTGATCAGGTCCTTCTTGCGATCCGTGATGCGGAGGAACCCGCTCGCGTCGACCTCGCCGATGTCGCCGGTGCGCAGCCAGCCGTCATCGGTCAGCGCCTCGGTCGTCGCGTCCTTGAGGTTGTGATAGCCCTGCATCACGCCGGGGCTCTTGATCAGGATCTCGCTGTCGGACGGCGCGAGCTTGAGCTCGGTGCCGGGCATCGGCATGCCGACCGTGCCGAACGCGTACTTGGTCGGACGGTTGACGAAGCTCGCGGCGCTCGACTCGGTCAGGCCGTAGCCCTCGAGGATGAGGATGCCGCACGCGTGGAAGAACTCGGCGATCTCGCGCGACAGCGGCGCGGAGCCCGAGATGAAGTACTTCACGCGACCGCCGAACCGCGCCTTGACCTTCGAGAACACCAGCTTGTCGGCGATCTTCAGCTTGAACGCGAGGAAGCCACCGGGCTCTTTCCCGGCCTGGCGCACCTTGCTGACCTCCTTGCCGACGCCGATCGCCCACTCGAAGATCTTCTGCTTGAGCCCACCGACCCGCGCGCCCTCGAGGATCTTGTTGTAGGCCTTCTCGAAGATGCGCGGCACCGCCGCCATCATCGTCGGCTTCACGACGCCGCAGTTCTCGACGATCTTCGGGATGCGGCCGTCGACCGCCATCACCGAGCCGGTGGCGACGTGTCCGGCCATCAGGACCTTCCCGAAGCTGTGCGCCATCGGCAGCCAGAGGAACTGGACGTCGTCGGCGTCGATCAGGCGCGTCGCCTCCATCGCGTCGGCGGTGTAGGCCCAGCACTCGTGGAGCAGCCGCACGCCCTTCGGCTTGCCGGTGGTGCCGGAGGTGTAGATCAGCGTGGCGAGCTGCTCGCCCTTCACCCCGTCGACGACCTCGTCGACAGCGCGCGGATCCTTCGCGAGGTGCTTCGCGCCCGCCTCCTCGAGGTCGGCGAGCGTCATCACCCAGTCCTTGTCCTTCGCGTCCGGTGCGCCGTCGAGCAGGATCACCTTCTGGACGCTCGGGATCTCCGCCCGGTGCGCCGCGAGCTTCTTCAGCTGGCTCGCATCCTCGGCGAACACGTACTTGGCGTCGCTGTCGTGGAGGATGTACGCGCACTCCTCGGCGGTGCTCGAGGGATAGACGGTGGTCGTCGCGCCGCCGGCGCTGAGGATGCCGAGGTCGACGAGCAGCCACTCGACCCGCGTGTTGGACAAGAGGCCGACGCGCTCCTCGCGATGGAGTCCGAGCGAGAGCAAGCCGGCGCCGATCGCCTTGATGCGCTCGTACGACTGCTTCCACGTCATCGACCGCCACTCCTCTCCGACCGGATAGCGATAGGCCTCGCGGTCCGGTGTCTCCTGGACGCGGCGCGCCAAGAGCTGGGCGATCGAGGTCGTCTTGCGGGTGAGGCGCTCGGGAGCGATCGATTCCGACATGGCGCGCGAACTATACGCGAAGATCGGGGTACCGTTTGGGGCGTGACCGTCGACGCGCGTGACTGGCTCGATGCCCTCGGTGCCGCATGGCGCGCCGAGCGGCAGGCGGCCCGCGCGAAGGTCGCGCTGGAGCGCACCGGGCGGATGCTCTCGGAGCGAGTCGCGCTCGGAATCGCGCTCGCCGGTCTGCGGATCGTCGACGAGCAATCCGCGCCCGGCGAGCGGGTCCGCGTGCAGGTCGCCGTACCCGATTCAGTCGACCTCGACAACCTCCGGCTCTCACCCGGCGACCCCGTTCGCCTGTGGGCCGAGCACCCCGACGAGCCCGGGGCCGTGCGGGGCGTCTACGAGCGCCGCGAGGAGCAGTCGCTGTGGCTGATGCTCGACCGGCCCGTCGACGAGGTCGACCGCGACTACGCGCTCGACCCCGAGGTCCCCGAGGTCACGTTCGACCGCGGGGACAACGCGATCGCGCGCGCGAAGGCGGCCCTCGCCACCAGCGACTTCGCGCGGCTCCGCGACGTCGCCGCGCTGATCAAGCCGCCGCGGCCGCTCGCGCCGACGAGCTGGACGCCGTTCGACACCGAGCTCGATGACAGGCAGCGCGCCGCCGTCGATCACGCGCTGCGCTCCGGAGATATCGCGCTG
>JAEUJX010000224.1 GCA_016794545.1 Myxococcales bacterium | reverse complement strand
CGCGATGGCACGCAGGTGGACGGACCCGCTCGAGCTCAACGAGCTGTTCCTCACCATGCCGGCGGTCGAGGCACGCGCGCTGTACGAGCGCATCCAGGCCGCCGCGGACGCGGCGCGGATCGTCTACGAGGACGACGACGGGGTGTCGCAGGTCGTCCCGATCCTCGTGCGCCCGCGCGTGATGAGGCGCGAGCAGGAGCTCTACTACCACCGCGTGTGCTTCGATCTCGACCGTGCGATCGAGCGACTGGCGACGATGTACGTGCACGACCCGCAGATCCGCGAGCTGTTGCCATTCACCGAGCGGGAGGACCTCTGGCTGCGCGAGGTGCTCGTCCACGCGGGCGACGCGCCGCAGACGGTGATCGCGCGACTCGACGCCAACGCGGACTTCGCGGATCCCGAGTGGCGCACGCAGTTCCACTTCTTCGAGACCAACACCGTCGGCATCGGCGGGATGTACTACGGCCCCACCGTCGACCAGATCGTGCTCGAGCACGTCGCGCCGGTGCTCTCGCGGCGCGCCCCGGGCCTGCGCCTCGAGCGGCCCGCCGACATGCGCGCCCTGCTCCACGAGCAACTCGCCCGTCACGCGCGGCGGCTCTCGCGCTCGCGCCTCCACGTCGCGTTCCTCCAGGAGCGCGACCTCGTCGGGGGCCCGAACGAGTTCCCGTTCCTCGTCGACTACCTGTCGTCGCACGGCGTGCGCGCGCTGATCTGCGATCCGCGCGAGCTGTCGGTGCGCGATGGCGAGCTCCACTGCGGCGACCTGCCGATCGACGTCGTCTACCGCGACGGCGAGCTCGCGATGTTCGTGGAGATGGAGCGCGGCGGCGATGACCTCTCCGCGCTGCGCCACGCATTCCTCCGCGATCAGGTCGTCTCCTCGTTCGCGGGCGAGCTCGACCACAAGAGCGTGTTCGAGGTGCTGACCACGCCCGAGCTCGCGGCGCGGTTCTCGCCGGAGCAGCAGCGGATCTTCCGCGACCACGTGCTGTGGACGCGCCGCGTCCGCGAGCTGACCACCACCGATCCAGAGGGCGCGGCGATCGATCTCGTCCCGTGGGTGCGCCGGCACAAGGACGCGCTCGTGCTGAAGCCGAACCGCAGCTTCGGCGGCACGGGCATCGTCGTCGGCCCGCACGTCGACCTCGCGGCCTGGGACGACGCGGTCGCGGCCGCGCTCCACGAGTCGTCCGCCGAGACCGGCGGCGTGGTGGTGCAACGCTACGTCGACGTGAAGATCGAGGACTTCCCCGTGCTCGCCGAGGACGGGACGATGACGCTCGAGGAGCTCTACGTCGTCTGCGGCTTCATGGCGACCGAACGCGGCCTCGGCATGCTCGGCCGCGCCTCGAAGCGGCGCGTCGTCAACGTCGGCCAGAAGGGCGGCCTGACCGGCCTCGGCATCGTCTGAACGTTCGCCGAGCGGGCGAGGCGTCAGAGGTGGCGGTGCCGGTCGTGACCGTCATCGCCGGCCTCGACGGGCGTCGCTCCACCCTTCTTCTTGATCGAGCGAACCGGGCGCGGCTTTTTCGGATCCTCTTCGTCCTCGTGACGCATGGCGAAGTCACACCGTGCACGAAGAAGACCAGGTAGGACGCCGTCACTCGTCCTGCCTGGCCACGCCGTGCTCCCCGTGAAGGGAGCGCGGCGTCAACTCCGCGCACCAAGCCGCGCGATGTGTCTCGGGCGCGCAGCGCTCCGTCGTCAGTTCGCGGTCGCGGTCGCTTCGAACGAGCGGATCACGGTGACCTTGATCTGCCCCGGGAACGTCATCTCGTCGGAGATCTGCGCCGCGATCTCCGACGACATCTCGACCACGGTGAGGTCGTCGACCTCCTGCTCGCGCACGTACACGCGGAGCTCGCGGCCGCCGTGGACGGCGTGGGCATGCGAGACACCGCGGCGCGTGCCGCCGATCCGCTCGAGGTCCTCCACCTTCGCGGTGAAGCCCTCGGCGAGCTCGCGCCGCGCACCGGGCCGGGCGCCGCTCATCGCGTCGGAGGCCGCGACCAGGTATGCGTAGACGGAGTTGCACGGCTCGTCGGCGTGGTGCGCGCCGATCGCGTTCGCCACGACCTCGGCCTCGCCGACGCGGCGCGCGACGTCCGCGCCGATCACCGCGTGCGAGCCCTCGATCTTGTGCGTCAGCGCCTTGCCGATGTCGTGCATCAGCGTCGCGCGTCGGGCGAGCTTCTCGTCGAGCCCGAGCTCGGCGGCCATCATGCCTGCCAGGTAGCTCGCCTCGACGGCGTGCCACCACTGGTTCTGCGTGTAGCTCGTGCGGAAGTTGAGCGCGCCGACGAGCTCGACGATCTCCGGATGCGCCTTCGGGATGCCGAGCACGGAGAACGCCTTCTTGCCGAGCGCGCGGATCTCCTGGTTCAAGTGGTCGCGGCCCTTCGCCGCCCACGCCTCCGGATCCTTGCGCGCGTCGTCGAGCGTCTCCGGCTTCTTGATGAGCTTGTTGATCGCGCGGCGCACGAACTCCTTGCCGACGCCGTCGAGACCGTCGAGCCGGATCGCGTCCTTGTCGTCGGAGACGAGCAGCTGCACGCCCGCGTGATGCTGGAGGGCCAGGTGCAAGGCCCCGCCGTTGTCGAGGAGGATGCCGACGAGGTCCGGGCCGATCCGCAGGTAGTTCTGCGCGCGCTCGGTCAGGTAGTGGTGGTGGTAACGCGTCGCCGCGATCTCCATCACCCGCTGCGCCTCGCGGTCGTGCGCCGGATCCGCCGCGGTCGCGTCGATCGCGCGGACCTGCTGCGCCGCGCGTGCCCGCGCCTCCTCGAGCCAGCCCCGCGACATCTGCTCGATCAGGTCGGCCGCCTTGACGCCCGCACGCAGCTCGAGCTCGCCGCGGAGCTGTTGCAGCTTCCGGCGGGCATCGTTCTCGACGCCGCTCGCGCGATCGCGGCGGGACTGCACGTCGCGATGCGTCGCATCGAGCGTCGCCTCGCGCTGCTCGATCGCGTCGTCGGACACCGAGACCTCGCGCTCCTTCGCCGCGAGCGCCTCCTCGCGCCGGGCGACGCGAGCCTCGTCGGCCGCGAGCTGCTCGTCCGCCCGGACCTGCGCGTCGAGCGCGGCCGCGCGGGCCGCGGTCTCGGCCTCGCGGACCGACGCGCTGACCTCGAGCTTCGCCGCCTTGACCAGCGCCGCCGCCTCCGCGCGCGCTGCGTCGATCGCGGCCCGCGACTTCTTGCTCGCCTCCGCCGCGGCCGCGCGCATGGCCAGCACCGCCGTGAGCACGGCGATGACGAGCGCGGCGACGACGGCGGCGATCACGGCGTCCACTCTACCATCTACAGGTCATCGGGCCGCATGAGGTCGTTGCTCGACCCCGTGCCGCTGCCCGGACCCTTGCCGGTGCCCGTGCCCTTGCCCTTCTCCGGGGGCGTGGTGGCCCTCGGTGCCCGCTCCAGCTCGACCCGCGTCACCGAGTTCGACACCAGCCTCACCTCGGTCGACTTGTCCCGGTGCCCCTTCAAGCGGAACAGGAACGACATCGGCTGCTCCGACGCCGGCACCTCGAGCCGGAGCGGCGTGGTGCCGAGCTCCTCGCCCCGGGGCCCGATCACGGTCGCGCCCGCGGGCGACGTGTCGAGCGCCACGCGGACCATCCGCACGGCGGCCGCGTCGATCGGCGCCGGCGCGGCATCCGCGGCCGCGGGCGCGGCATCCGCGGCCGCGAGCGCGAGCGCGGCATCGATCGCCGGCGCCGGCGCGGTGCCGGCGTCGACGACGGAGGTCTTCACCGTCGACGACACCGACCCGGTGTCCTTCACGACCTGCGACACGCTCGAGCCCGAGCCGCTCGCGGTGCCCGATCCGGTCCCGGCGTCGTCCCTCCCGCGCCCGAGCCAGACGGCGAGCGCGCCACCCCCGAGGCCGAGCACCAGACCGATCGCGAGCACGATCGGCCAGACCCGGCGCGGCGGCCGCGACGAGTAGCCCATCGGCGTCGCGATCCGCATGGTGTTGTGCTTCGGCGTCGCCGGCTGCTGGAGCATCGGCACTCCGTGCTGCCGGCTGACCGGCGCGGGCGGCGGTGCGCCGGCCGCGATCATCGTCGCGCCGCCCTGCGGCTGCGGCATGCGCGTCTTCGCCTCGGCGGCAGCGCTGGCGTGCGCGATCACGGTGCGCGCGTCGACCGTCGCCTCGCCGGGCGCGACCGAGCGCGCCGGCGCGATCGGCGGAGACGCGCGGAGATACGCCTCGGGATCGAGCAGGGCGTCGCGCAGCTGCATCATCGTCTGGAACCGGGCATCGGGGTGCTTCGCGAGGCAGCGCAGCAGCAGCTGCTCCACCGACGGCGGGATCTGCGGATTGAGCCCGCGCGGCGCCGGGGGCAGCTGGGTGACCTGCTTGACCAGCACCTCGCCCATCGACTCCCCGGTGAACGGCAGCACGCCGCACATCATCTGGAACAGCAGCACGCCGAGCGCGTAGATGTCGGTCCGATGATCGACGGCCTTGCTCTCGCACGCCTCCGGCGACATGTACTGCGGCGTGCCGAGCAGGACGCCCGCGGCCGTCTGCACCGAGGAGGCGCCCTGGAACATCTTCGCGAGCCCGAAGTCGAGCACCTTCACGAAGTCCGGATCGCCGAGCCGCATCATCAGCATGATGTTGTCGGGCTTGAGATCGCGGTGAATGACGCCGTTGGCGTGCGCCGCGGCGAGCGCGCTCGCGATCTGCGCGCCGACGTGCAGCGCGCGCATCGTCGGCAGCACCTGCTCGCGCGACAGCACCGCGGCGAGGGTTCGCCCCTCCAGGTACTCCATGATGTAGAAGTGGTCGCCCTCGGGCGTCACGCCGAAGTCATGGATCTCGACGATGTGCTCGTTGCCGATCCGGTTGACGGCGCGCGCCTCCTGGAAGAAGCGCTGCACGACCTCCTTGTTGCTCGCGAGCTCGCGATGGATGACCTTGAGCGCGACGCGCTTGCCGATCATCGGGTGCTCGGCGAGATACACCGCACCCATCCCGCCCGTCCCGACCTTCTGGACGATGCGGTAGTTGCCGATCAGCTGGCCGGCGCCGAGCACCGGCGCCGATCATAGCTCAGTGCGCCGCGGACGCCGGTCCGGCGCAGAACTGCTCGTAGTCGATCAGCGGAATCGCCGAGCGGTCGACGTTGTCACCGCAGGTCGGGCAGCTCGGGTCGCGCCGGAGCTTGAGCTCGCGGAACTTCGCGTTCATCGCGTCGTAGACCAGGAGCCGGCCGGCCAGCGTGTTGCCGAGCCCGAGCAGGAGCTTGATCGCCTCGGTCGCCTGGAGCACCCCCATCACGCCGGGCAGGACGCCGAGCACGCCCGCCTCGGCGCACGACGGCGCCTCCTCGGCCGGCGGCGGCTGGGGGTAGAGGCAGCGGTAGCAGGGGCTCCCGTTCGCCGGGAACACCGTGAGCTGGCCCTCGAACCGGAAGATCGAGGCGTGGATGACGGGCTTCTTCAGGCGGAGCGCGCAGTCGTTGACGAGGTAGCGCGTCGCGAAGTTGTCGGCGCCGTCGATCACCACGTCATAGGCGCCGATCAGCTCGAGCGCGTTGTCGCTGGTGATCCGCGTGCGGTGCTTCACCACCTTCACGTCGGGGTTCATGTTCGTCAGCGTCTTCTCGGCGCTGTCGACCTTCGGCATGCCGACGCGGTCGGTCGCGTGCAGGATCTGGCGCTGGAGGTTCGACGAGTCGACGACGTCGTCGTCGATCATGCCGATCGTGCCGACGCCCGCCGACGCGAGGTACATGCTCGACGGCGATCCGAGCCCCCCGGCGCCGATGCACAGCACCTTGCTCTTCAGGAGCTTCACCTGGCCGGCGACGCCGACCTCGGGCAGCATCGTGTGGCGCGAGTAGCGCGCCTCCTGATCCCCGCGCAGCGAGACCGGCATCTCCCACGGCAGCGCGTTGCGCTTCCACGCCGAGAACCCACCGGCGAGCGAGCGCACGCTCGTGTAGCCGAGCTCGCCGAGGCTCCGCACCGCGAGCAGCGACCGCGTCCCGCTCGCGCAGTACAGGACGAGCGGCGCCGCCTTGTCCATGTACGTCTTCTCGATCCGGAGCTCGAGGAAGCCGCGCGGGATGTGGACCGTCCCGGGGATGATGCCCTGGGCGTGCTCGTCCGCCTCGCGCACATCGATCACGATGGGCGCGTGGCCATTGCCGAGCTCGGCGTTGAGGGAGACGGGGTCGACCTCGGTGCAGGTCGACCTCAGGTCACGGAGCAGCGTGTCAAACGTCGGCACCCGGGGAGATTGCCACGACCCTCACGTAAGGGTAAGGTGCTTGTCCAGGAGTCGTAAATGTCCGAGCTCGCTACAGCTTCTTCGTCGCCCTCCCCCGCGACACCGCCCGTCGACGCGGCCGGTCCGGAGTCGATGGTCCAGATCACCCCCGTCGCCGCCGCGAAGATCAACGAGATCCGGCAGGCCGAGGGCATCGAGGCCAGCATGGCGCTGCGGCTGCGGGTCGTCGGTGGTGGCTGCGCCGGCTTCTCCTACGACCTGTACTTCGACGAGGGCACCGAGGTCGATCGCCACTGCGAGATCGCAGGCGTGAAGGTCATCGTCGACGAGATGTCGCTCATGTACCTCGTCGGCACCGAGATCGACTACGTCGAGGGCCTCCAGGGCGCCGGCTTCAAGTTCAATAACCCGAACGTGAAGTCCACCTGTGGCTGCGGTTCTTCCTTCAGCGTCTAGCTCGATCGTCGGCGTCCTCGAGAAGGAGCTCGGCGCGGCCGCGATCGTCGGCCCGGGCCACGAGCGTCTCGACGACTACGGGCGCGACGAGAGCCCGCTGCCCGAGTTCTTCCCACCCGAGTGCGCCGTGCTCGTCGAGTCGACCGAGCAGGCCGCGGCGGTCCTGCGGATCTGCGCCGAGCGCAAGGTCCCCGTCACGCCGCGCGGTGCGGGCAGTGGCATGTGCGGCGGCGCGCTGCCGATCGCCGGGGGCGTCGTGCTGTCGACGGAGCGGATGCAGCGGATCAAGGAGATCGATCCGGCCGACCTCGTCGCGGTCGTCGAACCCGGTGTCGTCACCGGCGTGCTCCAGGCCGCCGTCGAGGAGCAGGGTCTGTTCTACCCGCCCGATCCGGCCTCGCTCGAGTTCTGCTCGATCGGCGGCAACGCGGCCACCAACGCCGGCGGCCCGCGCGCGTTCAAGTACGGCGTGACCCGCGAGTACGTGCTCGGGCTCGAGGTCGCGCTGATGGGCGGCGAGATCCTGAGGTGCGGCCGCCGCACCGCGAAGGGTGTCACGGGCTACGACCTGGTCGCCGGCTTCGTCGGGACCGAAGGCACGTTCGGCGTGATCACCGAGCTCGTGCTGAAGCTCCTCCCGCGCCCCCCCGCCGCGGCGACCGTGCTCGGCGTGTTCGCCGACGTGGCCGCCGCGGGCTCCGCGATCACGATGCTCCTGCGCGGCGGCCTGCGCCCGCGCGTGCTCGAGCTCGCCGACAAGCACTCGATCGATCACATCCGCGCGAAGAGCCGGTACCGGTTCCCCGAGAACGCCGGCGCGATCGTGCTGATCGAGGTCGACGGCGAGCCCGAGTCGATGACGATGATGATGGAGCAGATCGGGATGCGCTGTGACGAGCTCGGCGCGCTCGACGTACTCGCGGCGACCGAGCCCGCGGAGCGCGCGGCCGTGTGGCAGGCGCGCCGCCTGATCTCACCCGCCCTCAAGGAGGGCTACCGCATCAAGGTCAACGAGGACATCTGCGTGCCGCGAGGCAAGATCGTCGAGATGCTCGCGCGGATCGATCGGGTGAGCGCCGAGACCGGCATCGCGACCGCCGTGTTCGGCCACGCCGGCGACGGCAACCTCCACTGCAACTTCCTCTCGAACGAGGATCCCGAGGATCCAGCCGTGCGGAAGAAGATGTGGGCCGCGGCCGAGCAGGTGTTCATCCACACCGTCGCGCTCGGCGGCACGCTCTCGGGCGAGCACGGCGTCGGCCTCACCAAGCGCGACTACATGCACCTCGAGATGAGCGAGCAGGTCCTCGAGTGGCAGCGCCGGTGGAAGCTGATGTGGGATCCCCAGAATCTCCTGAACCCCGGCAAGAAGATCCCCGCGGCCCGTCGCTGCAGCGAGTAACGCCTCTTAGTAGGCTCGGGAGGTGTCCGCACCCGACGAGCTCCTCGATGCGATCGGCCGGGCCTCGCCCGACGAGCTCGCCACCTGGCTGTCGCCGATGGGCCTCGCGACCGCGATGCTCCGCCGCACCGAGGTCGCGGCCCAGATGCTCGAGCGGCTGCGCGGCGATGGTCCGATCGCCATCGCGGTGACCGCCGCGTTCCCCGAGGTCGCCGCGCTCGCGGCGCCGATGCCGGCGCAGGTCGAGCACGACGCCGGCACCGATCGCCCGCTGCTCGATCACATCGCGACGCGCCTCCTCGCGCGGAAGCTCGCCGGGCTCGAGACCGCCGACCTCGCGCGCTTCCAGGATCGCGGTCTCACGCCCGCCGCGTTCGCGCGGCTCGCCGCGATCGGCGAGCGCGTGCTCGCGGCCGGGCTCGGCCCACCGCTGCGCGCGGCGATCCTCCACCTCGACATCGCGAAGACGCACTCGCCCGAGCGCCGCGCACAGTGGACGCAGCAAGGGATCCCGCTCGAGGTCCACAACGAGGCCTCCGCCCAGATCCTGCGCCGCGCGGATCGCGTGCGCACCTGGCCGCTCGGCGACGTGCTCGGCCGGCTCGCGATCGCGTGGGTCGAGGCGCACGGCCTCGCCGGCCAGCACGTGCGCGGCGAGGGCCCCCTCGCGATGTTCGCGCCGCTGATCGGCGCGCTGCGTGACCTCGCACCGGCGCTCGCGCGCGTCCTCCGCGTCTCCGCCGCCGAGGGCGTCGCGCTCGCGCTCGACGCGCTCCACGTGCTGGACGCGTGCGACACGTCCGCCGTGCGCGAGGGCCTGCTCGACGACGCGCTGCTCGCGCGGCTCGGGCAAGTGCGCGCGCAGCTCGGCGATCTGTGCCGCGCCCCCGCGTGGGCCGATCCGGCACGGGCGCTCGCCCAGGCCGCGCCGCCGCCGACGCGCGCGTGGCTCGCCGATCGGCTGCGCGCGCTGCGCGGCGGCCGGCAGCGCGCGGGCGAGCCTGCCGAGGCGGTCGAGGCCGCGGTCGCATCGATCGGCGACACCGAGCTCGCCGCGCTCGCCCCTGCCCTCGCGACCTGCCAGCTCTGGTACTGCGAGGCCGCGACGTCGGGGCTCTCGCCCGCCGCGCAGCTCGCGGTGCTGGCCGCCGCGGTCGGCGCCGCGCGTTCCATCGGCGTCGAGGTCGGGCGCCCGTGGCACGCGCAGCTGCGCCCGCTCGTCGCGCGCCTGCACGGCGACACGCCCGCGGTGCGCTACCGCCTGCGGCTCGTCGAGGCCGCGCTCGCGCAGGTCCCGCTCCGCACGCTGCTCACCGGCACGGCGACGCTGGGCCCGCTCGGGACCCTGTCCGCGACGCTCGCGCACCCGTCGGCTACCTCCGCACCGCGCAGCACCGACGCGATCGTCGTCGACTACCACGACACCGAGGAGTCGGCCGCGCTCGTCACGCTGCTCGGCCTGTACGAGACGCGCTCGCAGGTCGCGTATCACACGATGCTGAAGGCGCTGTGCGACCTGTACGGCCTGCGCAAGGACGAGTTCGATCGGGTCGCGAACGAGGCGAACTACCTGGCCACCATGAACGCCGCGCGCTCCGACAAGGCGCGGATGCTCGACCACGTGGTCGCGCCGTCGGGCGGCACGATCGTCGAGATCGGGCCCGGCGGCGGCGTGGTCCTCGATCTCCTCGAAGCGCGGTTTCCGCAGGCGGAGATCATCGGCGTCGACCTCTCGCGCGAGGTCGTCGCCGCGCTCGAGTCGCGCGCGGCCTCCGGCGGTCATCGCTGGAAGATCGTGCTCGGCGCGGCCGAGGACCTCGCCGCGCTGGTGCCCGCGGCCGACACCGTCGTGTTCTGCTCGATCCTCCACGAGGTCTACTCGTACACGGAGCCGAAGTTCCAGCTCGCCTCGGTCGAGCGCGTGGTGCGCGCCGCGTTCGACATCCTGCGACCCGGCGGCCGCCTCCTGATCCGCGACGGTGTGATGCCGCCGCCCGGGACCCGCCGCATCCGCCTGATCGCGCCGGACGTGCGGCCCGTGCTCGACTTGTTCTGCGCGCAGTTCGAGGGCCGCCGGATCACGTACCGGGAGCTGTCGCCCGACCGGGTCGAGATGTCCGCGCCCGACGCGATGGAGTTCCTCTACACGTACACGTGGGGGCCGGCCTCGTTCCCGTACGAGGTGCGCGAGCTCTACGGCATCCTGCCGTACGACGAGTACGTCGCGTCGCTGATCCGCTGGTGCGGCGGCCCCGAGCGCGCGGCCGTCGTCGACAACCCGCTCGGCAGCTACCTGCAGCCCGGCTACCGCGACGCGCTCGCCGACAAGGTCGAGCTCACCGACGAGCTGGACCGGCCAGTGCCCTTGCCAGACTCGAACTGCCTGATCGTGATCGAGCGCCGTCCCGGATGATCCGCCGCCACAGCACGACGTGGCCGAACAGCGCCGACGCCACGAGCCCGGCGGGGAGCCAGACGAACGGGAACTGCATCACCCACGTGTTCACGCGCTCGGGCTCGGTCCCCCACGCCGAGAACATCGGCAGCGACGCGACGGCGATGGCACCGATCGCGACGAGCAACGCGCTGCCGAGCACCGCCCACGCGATGACGAGCCAGCGCGGCGCGCGGCCGCGCGCCACGAGCAGCGCCACGACGATCGCGCTCGCGCCGGTCACGATGTCGAAGTTCGCGCCGGTGAACGTCATCTGCGCGGGCATCGTCCCCTCGCGCGCGGCCTGGTGCATCACCAGCTCGAGCGGAAATCGAAACGCATGGATGCCCACGAGCACCGCGAGCGGGGCGCGCTCGGCGAGTTGCCGGCCGATGCTCGACAGCGCGAGCGCGACGGCGAGCCCGATCGTCGGAACCATGAGGAGCACGGCGCGCGGGGGCGTCGCGCCCTCGACGGCGTAGAATCCGGTCGACGCGAGCGCGCCGGTGACCGCGAGCCACGCGCCCATCGCCGCGACAAACCCGACCGTGGACCCGCGCCTCCGTTCCGGCGGCGCATGGCGGTGGATGGCGAAGGCGATCGCGGCGAGCGCCGCGAGTGCGAGGATCGGGATCCCGAACGTGACTAGAGGAGAAGCGGTCATGTCGGGCGCTCGCTGCACCGGCCATGCCCGCGCGATCGACGCCGTCGTTCGGTCGGACGCGAGCTTCGGTCGGATGGGCAGTGGTCTTCGCCTGCCGGAAAACCGGCAGGTGACGCCCGGCCGGCAGCCACTCACGGGGAGGGGAGGAGGCGAACGGACGCCCGTTGCATACCAGCGCCGGTCCGCCGCTTCACGTGCGAGTACAGTCCTTGCTGGGTTCGCCGCGTGTCCTCGACTCACGACTTCCTCCGCTCGCGCGAGCGCCTGCTCGTGGGCCGGCGCTTCCTCATGCTGCGGCCCATCATCGTGCTGTTCGGCGCGGCGGCCAACGCGCTCTTGGCGGGCGCCTCGCCGGCCCCGTCGCAGCAGAAGCTCGCGCTCGGGATCGCGTTCGGGACGACCGTGACCGCGTTCTTCGTCGAGGCGTGGCTGCTGCGCCGCCGTGCGCTCGGCGAGCGGTGGCTGTTCACGTCGCTCGCGCTCACCCTGGTCGCGCTCGCAGCCGGCTCGCTCCTGAGCGGCGGGCTCGCGAGCCCGGTGCTGCCGCTGTGGTTCGCGCCGGTGGTGGTCGGCTTCGCCGCGTTCGGCCGGTCGCGGGCGAGCGCCGCGCTCCTCGCGATCGCCGCGGCCGCGCTGCTCGGGATCGCGATCGCCGCGCCGCTCGATGCGTTCCCGCCGCTGCCGGAGCCGTGGGTGTGGCGGATGACGCTCGCCGGCACCCTCGCCGCGCTCGCACTGCTCGCGGTCGGCGTGATCGGCCTCGTCGATGCCCATGCACGGGTCTCCGCGCAGCTCGAGCGCATGCGCGCCGATGTGATCGAGGAGGCCGAGCGGCGCGCGAAGAGCGTCGACCGCCTCGGCGCGCACGTCGCCCACGAGGTGAAGAACCCACTCACCGCCGCGCGGAGCCTCGTCCAGCTGGTGTCGCGGAAGAGCGAGGAGCGCGATCGCGAGCGGCTCGGCGTGGTCCTCACCGAGATCGATCGCGCGCTCGACACGCTCGGCGGCTATCTCGGGCTGTCGAAGCCGATGACCGATCTGACGCTCGCCGAGGCCGACCTGCGCGACGTCCTCCACGACACCGCGGCGGTGATCGAGGCGCGCGCGGCCGATCACCGCGTGACCATCGTCATCAGCGGGGAGCCGCTCCGCGCCGCGGTCGACGCGAACCGGCTCCGCGATGCCGTGCTGAACCTCGCGCTCAACGCCATCCGCGCGATGCCGGACGGCGGCGAGCTCGGCCTCGACGTCGCGGCGGGTCCGACGCTCACCGTGAGTGACCAGGGTGAGGGGATGAGCGAGGACATCCTCGCGCGCGCCGGCGAGCCGTTCGCGTCCGAGGCCGACGGCGGAACGGGCCTCGGGATCGCGATCGCGCGCGGCATCGTCGCCCAGCACGGTGGGCGGCTGCGGTTCGAGAGCACGCCGGGCAAGGGCACCCGTGCCATCATCGAGCTCGGCACGGCATGAGCACCATCCTCATCGTCGATGACGATCCGCCGGTCGCGTTCGCGCTCGCCGAGTTGCTCGGCGATCTCGGTCACGGCACGCACACCGCGCACTCGGCGCGTGACGCGCTCGCCCTCCTCGATCGGCACGCATTCGACCTCGTGCTCAGCGACTACGCGATGCCGGAGGTCGACGGACTCCAGCTGCTCGGCGAGCTCCGGACCCGCGCGCCCGAGCTGCCCGTCGTGCTGCTCACCGCCCGGGGCAGCGAGCGCCTCGCGGCGCGCGCGATCAAGGGCGGCGCCTTCGACTACCTCCCGAAGCCGTTCGACAACGACGAGCTCGAGGCGATCGTCGCGCGGGCGCTCGAGGTGACGGCGCTCCGGCGCGACGCGCGGCGCGCCGAGGCCGAGGCCGCGCTCGGGCGCCCGTTCGCCGGACGCGCGCCCGCGTTTCGCCGCGCGATCGACGCCGCGCTGCGCGTCGCCGCGCGCGACGTGCCGGTGATCGTGCGCGGCGAGACCGGCACCGGCAAGGAGCTGCTCGCGTCGCTGCTCCACGCCGCGAGCCCGCGCGCCCGCGGACCGCTCGTGCGGTTCAACTGCGCCGCGATCGCCGAGGAGCTCGCCGAGAGCGAGCTATTCGGTCACGCGAAGGGCGCCTTCACCGGGGCGACCGGGGCGCACCGCGGCTACTTCGCGCAGGCCCACCGCGGCACGCTCGTCCTCGACGAGATCGGCGAGCTGTCGCCGCGCCTCCAGCCCAAGCTGCTCCGGGCGCTGCAATCCGGCGAGATCCAGCCGGTCGGCGCCCCGGCCGTCGAGCGCGTCGACGTTCGCGTCGTCGCGTGCACCCACCGCGACCTCGCCGCCGAGGCGCGCGCCGGCCGGTTCCGCGAGGACCTCTACTACCGG
>JAEUJX010000188.1 GCA_016794545.1 Myxococcales bacterium | reverse complement strand
GGAGCGTCAGGTCGACGGTCTCGGGCTCTCCGTACTCGAGCGCGACGTCGCGCTCGTCCCGCTCGCCGTCGAGCTCGACCGCGACGCGGTGACCGCCGCCGCGGATCGGCGCGCTGAACGGCGTGACGCCGACCCGCTGGCCGTCGATCGTCACGCGCGCGCCCGACGGCGTCGACCTCACGGTCAGCTTCGCCGGGCGGAGCTTGAGCTCGCCGATCAGCTTCTGGACCTTGTCGCGATCGACCGACGGTGGCGCCGCCTCGACGTAGCGCTGGTACCAGGTCGCCGCCTCGCGCAGCTGACCGAGCCGCTCGTAGTCGCGCGCGATGTTGTAGAGCGCGAAGTGGTGCGGCACGAGGTCGTACGCGCGCATGTAGTGCTCGATCGCGCCCTGCCAGTCCTCGGCCTTGTCGGCCGCCTGACCGGCGGTGAACGCCTTGCGAGCCTCCTCGCGATCGTCGGCAACGACCGGCCGCGCGATCATCAGGACGACCGCGGCTACGAGGCAGACCAGGGGACGCATCAGTACGGGTTAGGCTTCGTATCAGGTCCCGTGACCGGTGTCTTCGGCGTTTCCGGGCGCTTCACCGGGGGCGGGGGCGGGGGGACCTTCGCCGACGGCGGCGGTCCTTCCTCGCTCGGCAGCGCGGCCTTGGTCAGCGCCTCCATCTCCTGGGGCGACATCGGCCTGGTCTTCGGCCCCTTCGGTCCCGTCGTCGTCGGCGTCTTGGTCTGCGTCGGGGGCGGGTTCTTCGTGGGCGCGGGTGCCGGCGTCTTCACCGTCGTCGTCGAGACGGCGAGGGGCTGGAGCGGCAGCGTCACCGACGACTTCACGCCGCGGATGACCTCCTCCTCGATGTCCATCGGCGCGTAGCCGATCAGCTCCGCGTGGATCTTGTGCCGGCCGAGCTCGACGGTCAGCGTGCCGCCGTCCTCGAGCGGCTGGCCATCGACGGTGATCTTCGCGCCGCGGGGCACCGACTGCACCGTGAGGAGGCCGGTGTTCGCGACCGGCGGTGCCTCCGCCGAGCCGGGCTGAGCCGGCTGCGCGGTCGTCGGCTCGCTCGACTTGTTCATGACGACGATGATCGCGGTCGCGGTCGCGACTCCGCCGAGCATCGCGAGGCTCGCCGCGAGGAGAGGGCCCTTCCGGGTCTTGCCGCCCGGCTTGCGCACGACCGCACGCCTGCCGCTCGCCTGCGTGTGCGCGAGCTCCATCGCCGACGCGCTGGTGAGCTGCGGCAGCGCGGCGGAGAACGCGTCGGCGCTCGGGAACCGGTTCTGCGGGTCCTTCTCGAGCGCGCGGTGGACCGCGCTGACGAGCTTTGGCGACAGGCCGGGGCGGAGGTCCGCGAGCAGCGGCGGCTCGGTGGTGAGGAGCTTCGCGACGAGCACCGCGTAGGTCGCCCCGTCGAACGGCGGCTTCCCGGCGAGCATCTCGTACATGATCACGCCGCACGCGTAGAGGTCGGCGAGGTGATCGATCTCCGCGCCCATCGCCTGCTCGGGCGCCATGTACAGCGGCGTTCCCATCACCACGCCGGTCGTCGTCAGCTTGGTCGCCGCGACCTGGAGGTCGGGATCGATCATCTTCGAGATGCCGAAATCGAGCAGCTTCACGAAGTCGCCGGTCTCGCCCTGCTCGAGCAGGAAGATGTTGTCGGGCTTGAGGTCGCGGTGAACGATGCCCTTGGCGTGCGCGGCGCCGACCGCCTTCAGCACCTGCCGCATGACGCTGATCGCGCGCTGCGGCGGCATCTGCCCGCCGTCCTCGATCACCTTGGACAGGGGCCGCCCCGACAGGAGCTCCATCACGACGTAGGACCGCCCGTCGGGAGCGGTGCCGATGTCCATCACGTCGATGATGTGCGGGTTGCCGATCCGGCTCGCCGCGAGCGCCTCGCGCGTAAAGCGAGCCACGGCCTCGCTGTCGCCCGTGTACTTCTCGAGCATCAGCTTGATGGCGACACGCTTGCCGAGCGTCGTGTGCTCGGCCTCGTAGACCACGCCCATGCCGCCCTGACCGATCACGCGAACGATCCGGTACTTGTTGTCGAGCGCTTGCCCGATCAACGAGTCTTCAGCAGCAGCCGCATGCACCGCGGCTCCAAATGTAGACCATCCACGGGGCAGATGCCCGTCGGATCCCCCCGGGGGCCGGGGGGTAGGCGGATGTCGGCTAGCGGTACTGCGGGAGGACCTTGAAGCCCGCCGCCGTCACCGAGGAGTCGCTCACGAACTTCAGGTACCAGTACCGGCCGGTGAACGTCTCGGTCAGCGCCGGGCCGACCGTGCCGGTGTAGCGCTTGACGCGCGTCCACGCGTTGTTCTGCCACGCCCACACCTCGAGGAAGTCGTAGTTGTTCTCGAGCGCGAACGTGCCGCTCACCGACAGACGCAGGGTGTTCGCGCCCTCGGGGAGGTAGACCTGGAACCACTGCGCGACGTTGTTCGTGTACGGGTGCGCGGTCTCGAACGCCCCGCCGGCAAAGTCCGTCCACGGCGGCGGGCCCGCCTGGTACGTGCAGACGTGGTTCGGGCACGTCCACTGGCCGAGCACGGCAGGGTGGATCAGGCCGGCGCAGTCGGTCTGCGCGGTCGCGTTCGAGTCGCAGTACGTCGCTTCGACGCAGCTGCCGCCGGCGTCCGGATACGGCGCCGTGAACTGGCCCTCGCCATAGCGGCACTTGTAGCCCTCGAGGCAGCCGAGGCCGCGGATCGTGCCGCAGGTGTCACCCGTGATGCCGCACTCGCCCGGGTGCTTGACGCTCGCGCCGGCGCAGCCCGCCGCGCAGCTGTTCGAGTAGGTCGTGCCGTTGACGCCGCAGACCGGGTTGTAGAGCGCCGGGCACACGCAGCCCGTATCCAGCGCGCACGCGCCATTCGCGTCGCACGACCGGCCGGTGTTGCAGGTCACCGCGCCACCCGAGGCGCAGCTGGTGAGCGCCTCGAAGCGGTTGATCGCCTCGACGACCTCGGCCGTGTGGCTGCCGGCCTCGGCGCAGTACGACACGGTCTCCTGATCGGTGGTGATCGAGAGGCACTCGGTCCAGTTCGCGCTCTCCGCGCGGCCCTGGCCGTAGAGCACGCCGCTCGTCGCGACGTGGTTCAGGAAGTCCTTCAGCGCGTCCGGATCGACGGTGCCGACCGGCGTGACCGTCTCGCTGGTGGACGGCGTGTACACGGTGGTGTTCATCGTCGTACCGATCAGCTTCTTGCCGGTGACCTGGCCCGTGAAGCCGCCGCCGGTCGTGTGCGAGACCTTCACGGTCGTCAGCGGCGTGCAGTGCGAGATCTCGCGGCAGCCGCAGGCCGGGGCCGGGCGGCGCAGGTCGATCGAGTCAGCGCCGCACAGCAGATCGGGCGGCGCCGGGCACGTCACGGAGCCCTGCCACTCCACCTGATCGATGCGGAAGCCGTCGCGCGTGATCGAGCTGTCGCTCGTCAGCTTGACGCTCATCGACTTCGTGGACGACAGCCGGACCCACTGCGACCACGTGTTGTCGCGCGAGCCATCGAAGCGCTCGACCGTCGCGCCCGCGCCGTCGCGGACGTGCACGTAGTCGTAGCCCGCCTCGGTGCGCAGCATCGAGAAGTGGAGGCGCACCTGGGTGGCGCACGACGGGAGCACCGTCGCGAAGCTCAGGGCGTACGTCAGGTTCGCGTTGTTCGGGTACGGGTGCGCCGACTCCTTGACGAAGGCCACGACGTTGGTCGACGTGTCGCTCTTGCCAGGGCCCTGAAGTGACGTCGGGTCACTCGGCGGCGCCTCCTCGTCGACCTCGCCCTTCGCCGGCTCGATCTTCTCCTCGTCCACGCAACCTACGACCGACGCCGCGAGCGCGACGCTCGTAGCGTAAGCAAACAAAGTCCTCATCATCATATGCGCGCGCGCAAGGCAGGTTCCGTGCCGCACAGATCGCGCACGTCGTTTCGCGGCGGTGGCCGACGCAGGCGACGATCGCGGCAGGCTCCTCGAGTAGCCACCGCGCCACGACGTCACGGAACTATGTAACGTCGCTCGCGATCGTTACGGATCAGCGCCAGCTCTCGCGTGCGACATGCCCTGCGGCGAGCGCGCATCCATAGGACATCGCGACCAGGTGCTCGACGTCGAGTGCGAGCACCACGAACAGCACTGCCAGGGCGGCGGCGACGCCGAGCCCGCGCGGAAACTTCGTGACCATGACGGCCTCCCCGTGAGGTCTTGGCGATCACCGTGGTCACGAATCGCCGGAGGGGAAGGGGAGCCGCGACCGGTTCGTCCGCGTTAGCGGCGGGGCTGCGCGGCGACCTCGACGACGGCCGCGGCATACGCCACGGCCGCGGCCTCGCAGGCATCGAGCTCGCCCGCGAGCCACGCGCAGGCGAAGTTGGTCTCCGTCGGCGGCGGCTGCACCCGGACGGCGCGCACGTCGGCGGCCTTCAGCGCCGCGTCGAGGCCGATCGTCGCCTCCATCGGCGGGGCGACCAGGTACGCCATCGGCGATCCGACGGGCAGGCCCGCTTCCTTCGAGAGGTACTCGCCGAGCGAGGTGATCACGTGCGGGAACACGGTCACCGTCTTCTTGCCGTCCGCGTCGTAGAAGCACGCGTCGTGCGCGAGGCACCGCAGCAGTGCGTCGAGCGCGTGCTCGATGGCCTCGGGCTCGCGGGCGCCGAGCACGCCGAGGATCTCCCCCGACAGCCGGCCGCTCGCGTGCGCGGCACCGGCGTAGAAGCTGCGCGCGAAGATCACGTCGACCGGCGCGTGCTTGGTCGCCTCGTCGAGTGCGACGTACATCGCGTCGTCCTGATCGCAGGTGACGAGTCCGAGCGAGGTGTGCTTCGCCGGATCTCCGCCGTAGCCGGTCACCAGCGCCGGATCGGCCTGCTGGATGCGGCGCACCGACAGCACCGTCGGGATGATGCGCTCGAGGATCATCGGTCGTGCTCCACCAGGCGCTGCCGCACCTGCGGCGCGCGATAGCCGCGCCCACCGGCTACCTCGCCCAGCCGCCCGAGATCGAGCGTCACCCCGCTGCACTTCTGATCGATCATCGCGGCCGCGAGCGCCGCGAGCCGCACGGCCGCATCGTCCGGAACGATGCCGCGCGCGTGGATGTTCGAGATCATGTTGCGCTCGCCGTCGGTGTTGCCGATCTTCGGGCCGTAGACGACGTAGGCGCTGAGCCCATCGCCGGTGCCGAGGCCCGGGCGCTCGCCGAGCAGGATCATCGCGACCTTCGCGCCGACCTCCTGGCCGATCTCGTCCTCCAGCCAGACGCGCGCGAACCGCGCCGCGATCGGCGTGCCCGTCGACAGGCCCCGCGCCGCGCACGCGCGGACGACCGCGTCGTGCAGCGCCTTGCCGGTCTGCGTGCACGCGACCGCCGACAACCCGTCGGCGACGATCACCTGGACATCGGGATTCCTCGTGCAGCGCGTGCGCACGGTCTCGAGCGACGCCTCGTCGAGCCGGCGGCCGAGATCGGGGCGGAGCAGGAACTCGCGGTGGCTCGTCACGCGCGAGCGGACGCCGACGAAGCCGTTGTGCTCCGCCCAGCCGTCCGGGAGCTCGGCGCCGACCGCGGCGTGCGCGACCGCGAGCTCGGCCTGGAACTGGAGCACCACGTCGGTCGCGTAGCGGGTGCCGACGTGTCCGATCCCGACCAGCGCCGTGGTGTGGCGGGCGGCCTGGGCCGCGAACGCGCTCTTCTCGGGGCGCGGGGTGTACACCCGCGCGGGTGGCGCGGGGATCGGCGGAAGCGCCGGCGCCGGCGGGAGCGGATCCGCGGATCCGAGCGCATCCCGAAGTGCATCCATGAGTTGGCGAGTCCGGCTCACGGGCGCCTACAGGACCACGCACCCGGTCACCCGCGCAAGCCCCTCCCCCGCAGCCCCCGACTACGCTAGAATCAGCGCCGTGTTGAGGGCCCTCTGGCTTGCCGTACCGCTCGCGCTGGCGGGCTGTATCGACGATCTCCCTCCGGAGGAGCCGGGTCCGCACGACATCACGACGCCGATCGCCAAGGGCGCGTGCACGATGCTCGAGGGCGTCGAGTTCAAGAGCGTCAACCAGGGCGAGTGCGGGCTGACGCCCGATGGCGTCGCGATGTGCACGTGGCACATCCGGTTCGAGAGCTACGATGGCTCGACGCGCTCGCGCTTCACGTGGTCGCACTCGGACGTCGGCGAGTCCGGCTTCGTCACGTGCGACGGCACCACGCTGGTCGCCGAGGGCGCGGGTGCCACGCCGTACTCCGGTACGTTCGATCCGAACACGTTCGATCTGGTCTGGGACGGCGGCGCGTACGTCGCGAAGTAGGCGCCGGCGCTCTACTCGAGCCGCAGCGTGCCGACGTCGAACGCGGCGTCCGGCTGCAGCTTGTCGCAGCAGCCGGTCGCGGCGGTCTTGCGCCAGCGGCCACCGCGCTTGACCCAGAAGTACGTCGGCGCGAGCGGCACGCCCGCGAGCGTGAACGCGCCGCCGGGTGCGGTCCTCGTCGAGCGCGCGCTCCAAACGCCTTCGCACGGCGGGCTCGATCCGTAGGAGTCGCGCTGCGCGCACGCGACGATCTCGACGCCCGAGGCCGAGCCCTCGACCTTGCCCGTCACCGTCACGGCGACGCGTTCCCCGCTGTCGAGGTGCAACGGTCCGCCGCCAACGACGGCGATCTGAAAGGGCCGGCCGGCCAGGATCGGCGCATCGTCCTGCGTCCATCGCTTGATCCGCTTGCCGGTCTCGTCGAACACGAACACGTTGCCGGCGTCCGCGGTCGCCCAGATCCGCCCGCGGTCGTCGATCGCGGAGAGCCAGATCAGCGACGGGTGCAGCTGCATCCCGCCGATGTCGAGCGGGCGCAGCCCGCTCTCCGTGTTCCCGGCGAGCTTGAGGTTGTCGTCGCTGATCGCGAACCGTCCGCCCGGGCCGGCGAAGATCAGCGCGCGGTCGCCGAGCGCGAGCTTCCTGCCGAGGCGCACCGGTTTCCACGTCGTACCGTCGAACCGGAACACCTCGCGGTTCGTCACGAGGTACGCATCGTCGCCGCGCGCGGCGAAATCGAGGATGTCCTGCTCGCTCCCGGTGACCGTCGGAACATCGATCGCCGTCCACGCACCGCCGCGCCGGCGGTACGTGCGATCGAGTGTGCGGACCCACACGACGTCGCCATCGGCCGCGACGCCGCGCGGTGGATCGCCGCCGGGCAATACCTCGGGTGTCCAGGTCTCGCCGACCAGGTGCAGGAGCTTGCCGTCGCTGATCACCCAGAGCGTCCCATCCGACGCCGCGGCGTAGCTCGTGATCGGGCCCGGAGCTGCGCGCTCCACCCATGAGTCGTCGAGCCGCCAGACGCGCTGGGCGGAGATCCCCCAAATGGTGTCCCCTCCGAGCGCGATCGATGCGTGATGCTCGCCGATCACCTTCCACCCGTCGGGATCGAGCCGCGCGATCCCGCGGCCCGTGATCGCGACGTACGCCGGGCCCGGTCGTGCGGGCGGCAGCGGCACCACGGCGACCGGCGGCGGATCCGCCGGCAGCGGGGCGGGGAGGGCGGAGCGGTCGTCGGTCTTCGACGTCTTCTTGCAGGCCGCGAGGGTCACGAGCACGAACAGCACGATCTGCGCGCGCGTCATCGCACGGCCTCGACATCGCCGAATCGCGGGCCCGGTCCATCGCCGCGCCAGATCCCGACCTCGTCGAGCCACGCGTCGAACTCCGGTGTCGGGCGCTTGTGGAGCAGGCGGCGCAGCGTCGGGATGTCGTGGTAGCTCGTCGACTGGTAGTTCAGCATGATGTCGTCGCCGACCGGCAGCGACATGAGGTACGTGCAGCCGGCCGCGCCGAGCAGCACCTTCAGGCTCTCGAGCTCGTCCTGCGTCATCGATGCGTGATACGTGAAGCACGCGTCGCAGCCCATCGGCAGCCCGAGCAGCTTGCCCATGAAGTGGTCCTCGAGCGCGGCGCGCGAGATCTGCGGTCCGTCCTCGAGGTACTCCGGCCCGATGAACCCGACGACCGTGTTGACGAGGAACGGCTTGTAGCGGCGCGCGAGGCCGTACGCGCGCGCTTCGATCGTCACCTGATCCGCCCCGTGGTGCGCGGCGCTCGACAGCGCCGAGCCCTGGCCGGTCTCGAAGTACATCCGGTTGGGTCCCTTCGCGGTGCCCTTCGCCTGGATGAGCTCGTAGCCCTCCTGGAGCAGCGATGCGCTGATCCCGAACGCCTTGTTCGCCGCCTCGGTGCCGGCGACCGACTGGAACATCAGGTCCATCGGGCAGCCGAGCTCGAGCGCCTTCATCTGCACGGTGACGTGCGACAGCACGCAGTGCTGCGTGGGGCAGCGGTTGCGCGAGAGGAGGTCGTCGATCGCGCGCAGGATCTCGGCCGTCGACTCCGCGGTGTCGGTCGCGGGGTTGATGCCGATCACCGCGTCGCCGCAGCCATAGGCGAGGCCCTCGCGTGCCGAGGCGAGGATGCCCTCGACGTCGTCGGTGGGATGGTTCGGCTGGCAGCGCGAGGACAGCCGCCCCGGGAGGCCGAGCGTCGAGTTCGCGCGCACCACGACCTGGCACTTCGCGCCGACGGTCATCAGGTCGAAGTTCGACATCAGCTTGCTCGCGGCGGCCGCCATCTCCGGCGTGAGCCCGGGCGCCACCGCGCGGAGCGTCGGCCCGGCCGTGTCGATGTCGAGCAGCCACTCGCGGAACTGGCCGACGGTCAGGTGCGCGACGGCCTTGTACGCCTGATCGTCGAGCTCGTCCTCGACGAGGCGCGTCAGCTCGTCCTGCTCGTACGGCACGACCGGGTTCTCGCGCAGCTCGCGCAGCGTCAGGTTCGCCAGCACCGCGCGCGCGGCGACGCGCTCCACGGCATCGCGCGCGGAGATGCCGGCGAGGTCGTCACCGCTCTTCGGCGGGTTCGCCTTCGCGAGCACCTCCGTGACGGAGCCGAACCGGTAGCGGGTGCCCCGGATCGTCGAAGCGAGCTGCACGCGCGCAGCATAGTACGGACAGCAAGACGCCGCGCGCCGGTCAGGTCCACAGACCATTCAGGCGCGCGGCGGGGTGGCCAAGCTAGGCGAGAGGTCGGTCGTCAGTTCGAGCGGACGAGGAGGGGGGTGGTCTCGAGCTCCGGCTCCCGGGACGGCCGGTGGGCGCGGACGTGCGCGGGCTTGATGCCGACGTGGTGGGTCTGC
>JAEUJX010000178.1 GCA_016794545.1 Myxococcales bacterium | reverse complement strand
CCGTGGCCGACCCTCTGCGCGGAGGTCGCGAAGCTGCAGATCGATCCGCCGACAACGGCGCCCGCGATCGAGGTCGTCGAGCGTGTCGACAGCGAGAAAGAAGTCTCGGAGTCGGCGGAGCGGTGTAGCAACCAAACTTGCTACACCGGCTGCTACACCTCGCCCGAATTCGCCAGTCTTTTTGAGCCGCTAGCCCGGTTTGAACGGGCGACCTACGGTTTACGAAACCGTTGCTCTACCCCTGAGCTATAGCGGCGGGTAGGGGCGTTCGTTTACCTGATCGCGCTCAGCGAGGCAAGAGGGCGATCACATTCGGAAGCGTCCAGAACTGCGTATTACCATCGTTCTCGACGAACCCCGTTTCGTAGCTCCCGACCCGGGCCAGCTCGCCCTCGGGACCGCGCGCCACGAGCGATGCCTCCGGGCCTCCCTCGAGGAACAGGGCGCCGGTCAGGTCGTGCTGGGAGAGGGCGACCGAGAGCTCGGCCATCGTGACCGCCGCCCGGGCGTGCAGGAAGACGATGCGGCCCGCGCGATCGAGGCCGATCGCCGCCGCGGAGTAGTGCTTCGGATCCTTCCACGGCAGTGCCTGGCCGTCGCAGCCGAGCAGCCGGTACGACTGCACGACCGTGTGGTACTTCGCGCGGAGCGCGTCGAGATCGAAGCCCGGGCAGTCGCGCCCGGCGATCACGACCGGCGGATCGGCGGCCGTGACCGGATCCCACGCGAGGAAGCCGCTCATCTTCGAGTTCTCCTTCGCGCGGACGGTGCCGTCGGAGACGATCATCCCGACCGGCGCGCCGGAGTCGTGGAACATCCCGGCGTTGATCACCGCGGAGAGGTGGAACGCGTCGCGCCAGGCGAGCGCGGAGCGCGGGGTCGGATCGTCGATGGCCTGCGCGAGGACATCGAGCTTGAACGTCGCGAGGTCGGCGCGCACGACGTCGACGCACGCGGGGCCCGCGGATGCCGGCGCGGCGCCGATCGGCCAGCGCTCGACCGCGAGACCCGGCCCGAGCGACGCGCGCTCGACAGGGCACGGCAGGAGCGGGTTCGTCGCCGATCGGGGCGACGGCGTCGCCAGGGCCGGCGGGGCGGGCGTGGAGGGCGGCGCCGCAGAATCCGCACTCCGGCCGCAGCTACACGCCAGGACCGGGAGCAGGGCGAGGCGCACGGGGCCACAACGCGCGGGGCACGGAGGTCATTCCGGCGGTCGAACGCTTTCGGGACTCCGGCGCGGGCCTCGGTGAGACCTACGATCGCAGCGCGCGGCCGGCGTCGACCGCGGTCACGAACGGGACGAGCGAGTCGCCGCTCCACGCCGCGCGGATCACCGCGATCGCGTCCGCGCCCGCGGCGACGGCCTCGCGGGCGCGCTCGGGCGAGTCGATGCCACCGACCGCGACGAGCTTCGCGGATCCGTGGGGCGCCTTGAGGACGGCCGTGCCCAGGGCGGGGCGACCGAGCTTCGACGGGGTCTCCCAGATCGGGCCGAGATGAACGAGATCCGCGCCGGTGTCGGCGTCGGGCGCGTGGCGCGAGACGCCGATGACGCCGGGGAACTGCGCGCGCGCTTCGGCGACGGTGAGCCCGCCGTCCTCGGGGAGGTGGACCGCGATCGCCTCGGACGCGATGGCGACGTCGACGCGGTCGTTGACGATCACGCGCGAGTAGCGGCGCGCGATCGAGATCAGCTCGAGCAGGCGGCCGCCGTCGAGGTCCTTCTCGCGCACCTGGACCAGGACCGAGCCGGGTGGACAGCCCTGGACGGCGCGCTCGATCGCGTCGCCGAACTCGGCGGGCGAGTTGCCCATCATCGTGCGATCGGTGATCGCGATGACGCGGACGTCGTCGAGCCAGCCGGTCACTCGATCAGCCCCGCCGACGGAGAGGACGCGTTCGCGTAGTCGCGCCGCGGCATCCGGCCGGCGAGGAATGCCTTCCGCCCCGCCTCCACGCCCAGTCGCATCGCCTCCGCCATGAGGACCGGACGCTTCGCGCCCGCGATGCCGGTGTTCATGAGCACCGCCGTGCAGCCGAGCTCCATCGCGATCGCCGCGTCGCTCGCGGTGCCGACGCCGGCATCGACGATGACCGGCACGCCGACGTTCTCGATGATGAGCCGGATGTTGTGCGGGTTGCGGATGCCGAGGCCGGACCCGATCGGCGCGGCGAGCGGCATGACCGCGAGGCAGCCGGCCTCCTCGAGGCGCTTGCAGGTGATGAGGTCGTCCGAGCAGTAGGGCAGGACCTTGAAGCCCTCCTTGACCAGGCGGCGCGCGGCCTCGACGGTCGCGGCGTTGTCCGGGAACAGCGTCTTCGGATCGCCGATGACCTCGAGCTTCACGAGCTCGTCCATGCCGAGCTCGCGCGCGAGGTGGAGCGTGCGGATCGCCTCGTCGGCCGTGTAGCAGCCGGCCGTGTTCGGCAGGAGGACGTACTTCTTCCGATCGACGGCGTCGAGCACCGTCTCCTGCTGCGAGAGATCCACGCGGCGCAGCGCGACGGTGACGATCTCGGCGCCACTCGCGGCGAGGGCGGCGCGGGTCTCGTCGAGCGACGCGTACTTTCCGGTTCCGACGATGATGCGCGAGGTGAACGCGCGATCTCCGAGCTTCCAGGAGTCCGTCATGACTAACCTCCTCCGACGAACGCGACGACTTCGATCCGATCTCCGGACGCGAGCACGGTCGTCGCGTGCTGCGCGCGGGGCACGACCTCGCGATTGCGCTCGACGGCGACGGGCTTGCCCGCGAGGCCGAGCTCCCCGATCATCGCCGCGACGGTGGTGCCGTCGGGAAGTTGCCGAGGCTGACCGTTGATGACCACATCGATGGTCGTCGACATCGGGGCGGGACCCTACCACCCCGAGCCCCATGCGGTGTGATGACCACGACATCCGTGCCGTGGTGCTGATCGGATTTGTGAAGTGATCGTCACACTCCCGACGGGGATGCGGCGCGGCAACCGTCGAGAACCACGTGACCGGGGGGTGATCCCCGGTCGCGGCACGCCCCTGGCAGAAGAAGCGGCCCGTGGGTCGTCTCCACAGGAGTCTACCGATATGACTGTAGTCGCCCGCCCCTCGATCTCGAACCCGCCCGTGGCCATTCGTCCCACCCCGGACCCCCGCGTGGCCGGGGAGGATCCGGCTCGGATCCGGGCGACGATCGCCCGCGCCCCGCTGTTCGCGGCGCTTCCGATCAGCGCGATCGAAGACCTGACGTCGCGGGTGACCGTACGCAGAGTCGCCGTCGGCTCCGCGGTGGTCGCCCAGGACGAGCCCGGCGACGCGATGTTCGTCATCATGAGCGGCCGCGTGAAGGTCGTGATCTTCGGCGAGAGCGGCCGCGAGGTGACGCTGTCGCTGCTCCGCTCGGGTGACTCGTTCGGCGAGATGTCGCTGTTCGATCAGGCGCCGCGCTCCGCGCACTGCCTGGCGATCGAGCCGACCACGCTGCTCGTGCTCTCGCGCGAGGACCTGATGCGCCACATGCAGGCGCACCCGCGCACCGCCGTGAACCTCCTCGGCGAGATGGCGCGCCGCCTGCGCCGCGCCGACGAGACCATCGCGCAGCTCGCGCTGTGCGACGTCAACGAGCGCCTGATCCACCGCCTCGTGGCGCTCGGCCGCGAGGAGGGTGCCTCGGGCCCCGATGGCCTCGTGGTCCGGCGCCGCCCGACGCAGCAGGAGCTCGCGAACATGATCGGCTCCTGCCGCGAGACGATCTCGCGCGCGTTCAACCAGCTCGCCCGCGACGGCCTCATCATCCCGCGCGGCCGATCCCTGGTCGTCACGCCGGCGCTGATCGAGAAGGCCGAAAAGAAGAAGGCCGCCTGAGTTTCTACTAGCCTTCGTCTGTCGCTTAGCTTGAAGGGTGCCCCGACCGTTGCCGCGGTCGGGGCACCGTCGTTTCGGCCCGGGCGTCGTATGTTCGCGCCGTGCGTGCCCTGCTGCTGGTGGTAGTCGTGCTGTGCGGCGAGGCCGCGGCGTTCGAGATCGAGACCCCGGTGACGACCGGCTGCCACGAGGCGATCACGACGACCGCCGCGCGCGCGGTTGGCTTCCCCGACCCGGCGGCGGCGCCGGCGCCGACGGAGGACCAGCACCGCGCCATGGACGACCTCACGTTCACCCTGCGCGATCGCGACGTGTGGACGATGACGCTGCTCACCGGCGTGCGGTCCAACGACCTCCGGGACAACGAGCCGATCGACATCGGCCGGCTCGTCCACATCCACAACGACCCCGAGGACCAACCCGCCCACTGCCTGCGCAAGCGGGAGCACGACGGGAGCCCCGCCGGCGACCTCGCGGCGCTCGATGCCTGCCGCGACTTCGTGCTGAACCAGCTCGCGGACGGCGGCCTGCTCGAGGACACGCTGGAGCTGACCGCCACCCGCCGCGTTCCCGTCTACCTCGCGTTCCGCGGCAACATCTCGATCGACCTGCCGCGGTTCGCGTACCACCTCGGCCGCGCCGCCCACGCGATCGAGGACTCCTACACCCACGCGTTCCGCGATCCGGCCACGGACGAGGTCGTCCACGTCGCGAACTGGATCGACTCGTTCGGTCGCGGCTACGTGGTCGCCCGCGACGGCTACCACCACATCGGCGCGCTCGACGACTGCGCGCGCGACGACGCGCGCGAGAAGCACCGCGTCGGCCGCGCCACCGCCGCCGTCACGCGCCTGTTCGCCGCCGTCGCCGATCCGGCGCCCGGCCGCCGCGCGCGCGTCGAGGCCGCGCTCGACGTGATCTTCCGGCTGCGCTCGGGCTGCGATGCCTCCAACCGCTACTGCGACGCGCAGGAGCTCGACGAGGAGACGCCCACGAGCGGCTGCTCGGCGAGCGGCGGGGCGACGCTGGTCGCCGGACTCGCGTTGCTTCCGCTCGTGCGCCGTCGCCGTCGCCGCCTGTCCGGCCCGGACAGAACGTGTTGCACAGATCGCGCAACAATTAGGTCGGACCTAATTACCTGCGCGCTTCTGGTCCTGGTGACGTCGTCCGCGGCGTCGGCCGAGCCCGTGGCGTGGCACCTCGATGCGCGGCTCGGAGGCGCGCTGGATCACGCCGCGCAAGCGACGACCGTCGGGGTCGGGGCGGATCGCGGGCGGTTCAGCGCGAGCGTGAACGTCGAGTGGAATCCATGGTTCTCGCTCGACACCGCGCGCGCGAAGCTCGGTGCGTTCAACGCCTATGCGACGCTGTCGCGCCGGTGGTACGAGGGCGAGCGGTTCGCGCTGTACAGCCGCGCCGAGGCCGGGACCAGCACGATGCTGTTCGAGCTGGTCGGCGTCGACCGCGGCTCCACGGGCCTGTACCTCGCCGGATCGCTGCTCGGCCTCCGCGTTCCGCTGTCGGGGTGCGTCGCGCTGACGTTCGACCCGTCGCACTTCGTGATGCCGATCCCGCAGCTCGCGGGGTTCCCCTTCTACTACCGCCAGTACCGGATCTCGCTGGGCGTCGAGGTCGCGCTTTGACGGGGATCCTGTAATACTCTCGCCGAGATGCACGCGTCGACCATGATCCGGCGCACGCGCGTCGAGGTCGACCTCGGCGCGATCGTCGGCAACGCACGCGCGGTGCGCGCGGTGACCGGCGCGGACGTGTTCGCGGTGGTGAAGGCGGATGGCTACGGGCACGGCGCGGTCGCGGTCGCGCAGGCGCTCACGCGCGCGAAGGCGGCCTCGGGGTTCGCGGTGAGCCTCGTCGAGGAGGGCGTCACGCTGCGCGAGGCCGGGATCACCGCGCCCGTGCTCGTGATGGGGCCGTCGCAGCACGGCGGCGAGGACGAGATGGTGATGGCCGGGCTGACGCCGGTGATCGGCAGCCCCGAGGACCTCGACGCGCTCGCCGCGATCGCGCA
>JAEUJX010000157.1 GCA_016794545.1 Myxococcales bacterium | reverse complement strand
CATCGTCGACAAGGGCGTCGTGCTCTCCGGCGGCGGCGCCCAGCTGAAGAACCTCGACGTGCTGCTCCGCGAGGAGACCGGCCTCCCCGTGATGGTGTGCGAGAACCCGCAGCTCGCGGTCGTGCTGGGCACCGGCAAGGTGCTCGACGAGCTGTCTTTGCTCCGCGAGATCGCACTGCGGTGATCGTGTTCGCCCCTCGCACGCTCGGGGCGTGGCCATGACCATGACGCTTCGCCGTCGCATGCTCGACTGGGCGCTCGTGGGCCTGCTCATCGTGCTCCCCGCGCTCGTGCTCCGCGCCTCGTGGTCGCGCGGCGCACCGAGCGCGCTCGACGAGGCGCTCCTGCGGATCACCGCGCCGCTGCAGGCCGGCGTGTCGTGGGTCGTCGAGGGGCTCGGCGGCATGTGGGGCCGGTACGTCGCGCTGGTCGACGTCGAGCAGGAGAACCGCGAGCTGCGCGAGGACAACGAGCGACTGCGCAAGGAGCTCGCCGCGATGACGCGCCGGGCGTTCGACGTCGAGGCGCTCGAGGATCTCGCCGTCGTGAAGAAGCGCACGCCCGCCGACACGCTCGGCGCGCGCGTGATCGGCGCGCCGCTGTCCGCGCAGTTCCGCGTGCTGCGGCTGCGCATCGATCGCGGCGACAAGGACGTGCAGCCCGGCATGCCCGTGATCGTCGGCACGGGGCCCGTCGGCCGGATCGACAAGGTCTACGGCGACTACGCCGAGGTCGTGCTGATCAGCGATCCTTCGTCGAAGATCGAGATCGTGCTGCCGCGCACGGGCGGTCGCGGTCTGCTCGTCGGCAACGGCCGGCCGGACTCGTACGCGTGCAAGATCGAGTGGCTCGAGCGCAACCTGAAGCCGCAGGGGCTCGTCGCGGTCGGTGACGAGGTCGTGACCTCGGGCCTCGGCGCGAGCTTCCCGCCGGGGCTCGTCGTCGGCAAGGTGTCCAAGGTCCACGGCGACGACGGCATGTTCCAGTCCGTCGAGGTCGAGCCCACGGTGGACGTGTCGCGCGTGCGCGCCGTGATGGTGCTGCTCGCGCCGCCGCCGCCGCCCGACCCCGACGCGAAGCAGAAGAGGCGCAGCGAGCCGGCCTTCGGCGGGAGGCCGCTGTGATCTGGATCTGGGTCGCGATCCTCGCCGTGGTGTTCCTGCTGGCGCTCTTCAAGGTCACGTTGACCAACGAGGAGACCAAGGAGCAGCCGCCGTCATGAGAACGGCGACGCTCGTCATCGTCGCGTACCTCGTGTGCGTGATCCTCGCCGCGGTGTGGCGGCTCGTGCCGATCGACATCCTCCGCGACGCGACGCCCGAGGTCGGCGCGCTGACGGCCGCGTACCTCGGCCTGACCGCGCGCCGCGGCGTGGCGCCGGCGGTCGGCGGCTCGGTCGTGCTCGGCTACCTTGTCGATCTGATCAGCGGTCAGCCGCCGGGGCTGATGGCGCTCGTGCTCGGGCTCACCGGCCTGGTCGCGCGCGCGGTCCAGCAGCGCCTGCTCGTGCGCGGGGCCGCGCTGACGATGGCGTTCTCCGCGTTCGTCGCGCTCGTCGCCGGCGTGCTCGCGCTGCTCGTGCGCACGACTTATCACATCCCGACCGCCGCGTTCGCGCTCGAGCTGCAGCACATCGCGCTCGTCACCGTGACGACGGCGATCGCCGGACCGCTCGTGTGGCGGATCTTCCGCCGCATCGATGCCGCGTTCGCGCGCACCCACCGCGAGCGCGACGCCGCGCTCGAAGGACTGGCGCCCTGATGCTGCTGCGGTCGTCGTCCGGACCCGGCTCGGGCAACGGGCCGTCGCTCCCCGAGCTGCACCGCCGGCTCAAGTGGGTCGCGCTCGTCGTGCTCCTCGCGTTCGGCTTCCTCGTCGGCCGGCTGTGGCAGCTCCAGGTCATGCGCGGCGACAGCTACTACGAGCGCACGGTCTCCAACGTCGTCAAGGAGCGCTACCTGCCGAGCGTCCGCGGCAAGATCCTCGACGCGAAGGGCGTGCCGCTCGCCGACAACCGGCCGGCGTTCAACATCTACGCGACGCCCAAGCAGATGACCGACGCGACGCGCATCGAGCTGTCGCGCATGCTCGGTCTGTCGGACGACGAGCTCGCGAAGCTCGACGAGCGGCTCGCGGTCGGCAAGAAGCGCGATCCGAGGAGCCCGGTGCTGATCCTCGAGGATCAGGGGCGCGATCGGGCTGCGCTCGTCGAACAATCGCTGACGAAGCTGCCCGGCGTCGAGGTTCACCACGAGCCGTACCGGTTCTATCCGCAGGGCGACCTCGCCGCGCACCTGATCGGCTACATGACGCAGATGACAGCCGCCGAGGCCGATCGGCTCGGCAACCAGGGCTACGACCCGAGCGAGCTGGTCGGGCGCTATGGCCTCGAGAGCGCGTGGGAGAACTATCTGCGCGGCAAGAAGGGCAAGGAGCTGTACGCGGTCGACGCGCGCGGCCAGCGGCTCGACGAGAAGACCGCAGCCACGCTGATCGCCGGCGAGCGCACGACCGCCGCCGTGCCCGGCGCGAACCTGGTGGTCACCGTCGACGTCGAGCTGCAGAAGATCGCCGAGAAGGCGGTGTCACACGTCGCCGCGGCCGCGGTGGTGATCGTCGAGCCGCGGACCGGGAAGATCCGGGCGCTGGTGTCGAAGCCGTCGTTCGATCCGAACGTGATGACCGGCCACCTGACGCGCGCCGAGGAGACGCTGCTGCTCTCCGATCCGCGCAAGCCGTTCATCGACAAGGCGCTGCGCGCGACGTATCCGCCGGGCTCGGTGTTCAAGTTCGTCACCGCGCTCGCCGCCCTGGAGGATGGCCAGGGCGCCGAGGACGAGTCGATCTTCTGCACGGGCCAGTACCAGCTGTCGAAGACCACGTTCAAGTGCAACGGCTCGCACGGCAAGCTCGACCTCGTCGGTGCGATCCAGCACTCGTGCAACGTCTACTTCTGGGAGCTCGCGCAGCGCATCGGTCTCGACCGGATGGCCGAGGAGGCGCGGATGTTCGGGTTCGGGGCACCGACCAACCTCGGCCTCAACGGCGACGCCGGCGGCCGGATCCCGACGAAGGCCTGGTACGAGAAGGACAGCCGCTACAAGGTCGGGTTCGCGACGAACGCCGCGACGGGGCAGGGCGATGTCGAGGTCACCGTCCTGCAGATGGCGATGGCGTACGCCGCCCTCGCGAACGGCGGGACGCTGTGGGTGCCGCAGATCGTGGACCGGATCGAGGGCAGCGACGGACGTCCGATCAAGACGTACGAGCCCGCGGTCGCGCGCCGGGTCAAGCTCTCCGCCGACTCGCTCGACACCTGGCGCCGCGGCATGTGGAAGGTGACGAACGAGCGGGGCGGCACGGCGTTCGACCACGGCACGTTCGATCTCGTGCCGGTGATGGGCAAGACGGGCACCGCCGAGATCCGGACGAAGAAGCGCAAGGAAGAGGACGAGCGTGACGTCGAGGGCTATCACCCGACGCGCTCGCACGCCTGGTTCGCGGGCTGGGCGCCGGCGGAGGACCCCGACATCGCGATCGTCGTGTTCGTCGAGCACGGCGGCTCCGGCGGCCGCGTGGCATGGCCGATCGCGCAGCAGATCCTCGACGGCTACTTCACCAAGATCAAAGGCATGCCTCGCCCGGCGTCGGATGACGTCCGGGTGCCGAACGCCCGCGGAAAGGTGCTGAAGCGATGAGAGGCACCGGGCTCCAGCTCCCCCGCGCGACGATCGGCGTGTCCCGCTGGCGGCGGTTCCGCGCGGCCGTCGACTGGCCGCTGATCCTCACGATCGTCGCGATCTGCACGATCGGTCTGTTCAACCTCTACTCCGCCGTTCACGACTCGAAGCACCAGGTGAAGTTCGACTCGCAGGTGCAGTGGATGCTGGTCGGCGTGATCGCGTTCGCGGTCGCGACCATCGTCGACTACCGCGCGATGGTGCGGCTCGCGTGGGTCGGGCTCGGGATCGCCGCCGCCTTGATCGTGCTCGCGCGCCTGCAGGGCGCCACCGGCCACGACGATCGACACGGCTCCACCTACCGCTGGCTGTTCATCGGCGGGTTCGGGATCCAGCCTTCCGAGCTCGTCAAGGTGATGATGATCCTCGTCCTGGCGCGCATGTTCCAGGACACCGAGACGTCGAGCCGCTACGAGCCGCGCGCGCTCGCGCTCCGGCTCATCGTGATCGCGGTGCCGATCGGCCTCATCGCCGTCCAGCCGGACCTCGGCACGGCGACCCTGCTCATCCTCATCGTCCTCACGACCGGGTTCCTGGCGATGCCGAACGTGTGGCCGGTCGTGCACGTCACGCTCGCCGGCCTGCTCGCGATCCCGCTGGTGTGGGAGTCGATGCACGAGTACCAGCAGAACCGGATCCTCGGCTTCATCGACTGCAACCTCGCGCCCGACAAGGGCAGCTGCTGGCACACCCAGCAGTCGATCTTCGCGGTCGGCTCCGGGAAGATCTGGGGGAAGGGCTACCTCGGCGGCACGCAGAACCAGTTCAACTTCGTCCCCGAGCACTGGACCGACTTCCCGTACAGCGTGTGGGCCGAGGAGTGGGGCTTCGCGGGCTCGGTGCTGCTCCTCGCGATCTTCGCGTTCCTGCTGGTCTGGATCATCAACGTCGCGCTGTCCGCGCGCGACCGTGTCGGTGCGGTGATCTGCGTCGGCGTCGCCGCGATGACGTTCTGGCACGTCGTCGTCAACGTCGCGATGGTCCTCGGCGTCGCGCCGGTCGTCGGTGTCACGCTGCCGTTCGTGTCCTACGGCGGCAGCTCGCTCGTCACGTTCTTCATCGCGATGGGCCTCGTGGCCAACGTGTCCCTCCGCAAGCACGGGTACTGACTACTAAAGTGTGTAATTGACACGAAGGTCACAGGAGGTGTACACCTGACACCAATCCGGTGACCTGTCATGCCCTCCTCGGTTCAGACCTCCAAGTTCCTGTCTCTCGTCCTCCGCCATGACCCGGCGAAGGTCGGCATCGTCCTCGACGATGCCGGCTGGGCCGATGTCGCCGCGCTGCTCGAGGCCCTCGCGCGCCATGGCCATCCGCTGACGCGCGACCAGCTCGGCGAGCTCGTCCGCACCAGCGACAAGCAGCGCTACGCGCTGTCACCCGACGGCTCGAGGATCCGCGCGAACCAGGGCCACTCGGTCGACGTCGAGCTCGACCTGCCCGAGGCCGTACCGCCCGCGAAGCTCTACCACGGCACCGTCGCCGAGTTCCTCGACTCGATCCGTGTCACGGGCCTCGTGAAGGGCGCCCGTCACCACGTCCACCTGTCGGCCGACCTCGAGACCGCGCGGAAGGTCGGCGGTCGCCGTGGCAAGCCGGTGATCCTCGTGATCCGAGCCGCGGACATGGTCGCCGCGGGCCACGTGTTCTTCCGCTCGGCGAACGGCGTCTGGCTCACCGATCACGTCCCGCCGGCGTTCATCGAGCAGCCGGGACACGCCGATCGGATCGTGATCGCCGAGACCACGCTCGCCGCGTGCGAGTCGGGCGTCTACGCGAACGCGCGTGGCGCCATCGTCCCGCTCCGCGCGCGGATCGACGACGCGGTCGCCGGCACGCGCCTCTACGACCTCGCCACGTACACGTCGCCGCCGGTGCCCCCGCGCGTCCCGGCGACCGCGATCTCGGTGACCGCCGAGACCTCGATCGCGGCCGTGCGCCGCCTCGCGGCCGAGCGCGGCGGCCACGTCGCGTGCCTGAGCTTCGCCTCCGCGCGGAACGCGGGCGGCGGGTTCCTGCGCGGTGCGCAGGCCCAGGAGGAGTCGATCGCGCGGTCGAGCGCGCTCTACCCGTGCCTCCAGGCTCAGCCGTCGCACTACGCGCGCAACCGCGCCCACCCGTCGGCGCTGTACCTCGATCTCGCGATCTGGTCGCCGCACGTCCCACTGTTCCGGACGGACGACGGCGCGTGGCTCGATGCGCCCGTCGCGTGCTCCGTGATCACCTGCGCCGCGCCGAACGCGGCCGCGCTCCGCCAGCACGGCGCGTTCGACCCCGGCGAGGTCGCCGCCGCGCTGCGCACGCGCGCGGCGTTCGTGCTCGCGATCGCCCGCGACCACGGCGTCGAGCGCCTCGTCCTCGGCGCGTGGGGCGCTGGCGTGTTCGGCAACGACCCCGAGGTCGTGGCCGAGATCTTCGCGGACCTCCTGCGCGGTCCGTTCGACCGCACGTTCGCCGAGGTCGTGTTCGCCGTGATCGGCGGCCCCGGTGCTCCGAACCACGACGCGTTCGCGCGCCGCTTCCGCTAGGAGCGCGGGTCCGTCCGCGATCCCTCTTCGCGACCCGCTCGCGGGAGATCGCGAGCGGTCGGTTCGCGCGGCGACTACGTCCGGGAGGCCACGTGCTCTCTCCACACGGGCGCGACGCGCGCCGCGGTGCGAGCGAACGCGGTGCATCCGGGCGCGATCACGTGGTCGCGCGCGCCCGAGCCCTTCAACGGCAGGTCTGCAGCGAGCCCGGCTTGATGAACTGATCCGGCGCATTCTGCGCGGTGTACGAGGTCAGCACCTCGTCGTCCTCGAGGCCCGAGGTCCGGATCCGCAGCTCGTCGATGGTGCCGTTGAAGCGCTCGCCGGCGACCGAGTAGCCGATCTGGAGCGGGGACATCTGAGCTGCGAGGTTGAGGGTGACGGTGTTGCCGACCTGCGTGCCGTCCAGGTAAAGGCGGAGCTGGTTGCCGAGGTAGCTCGCGACGACGTGGTGCCAGACGTTGAGCGTGATCGCGACGTTCGCCGGGTGGTCGGCGCCGTCCCAGTAGTCGACACCGAGGTCGGTGCCGTAGCGGAACAGGCCGAACCAGCGGCGGTTCATGTTGTTGTCGATGAGCGTGTGGTAGCCGGTGATCGCGGCAGGGCGGACCCAGGCCTCGATGGTGAACTGCGCGGGGTGGATGAATGGCGAGAGCGAGGCGCCGTTGTTGGTGCCGTCGAAGCGCCACGCGCTGTCGAGCTTGCCGGCGACCTTGTCGGTCGGCTCGAAGCCCATCGCGGTGGCGTGGTTGGCGTTGGCGGTGCTGTCGGCGAGCGAGGGCGTGACGCCGGTCGGCTCGTCGTGGAAGTGCCAGACCGCGAGGTAGTCGGTCCACGGATCGGGGCGCGGTACGGGCGCGGCCTGGGATGCGTTGTCGAAGTAGAGGTAGAACGTGAGGTCGCTCGCCGACGACATCGGCAGCTTGACCCACCCGACGACAGCGCCCGTCGACGCGTCGAACGCGTCGAGCTCGAACGGCAGCACGGTCGTGCCGTCGGCAGCGGTGAACACGAGGTCGGCGCCGTTCGCGCGCGCTCGCTTCAGCTCGGCGGAGGTCAGCACGACGGGAACCACGAGCTCGCCGGGCGTGCCGGTGACGCGGCCGCTTTGCACGATGAGTGGGTAGCGCGACTTCCACGCGGGGTCGCGCCACGTCGACGACGTGCACGACGTCGGTCCGGAATCGGGACCACCGTCGTCGCCGCCGCTGCCCGAGGCGGCCACCGAGAACCCGCACGCGCTCGCGCACAGCGCGAACAGGGCAGGGATGGCGGGCCGCATCCGCCGACTCTAGCGGAACGGAGGCGGTCGTTGGACGGTCACATCATCTTCGTCATGCGCTCGGTCAGCTTCTGCTGCATGTCCTTGGGCATCAGGTTGTTGCACTTGCCCATCGCGTCGGCGTTCTTACCGGCGGCGATCACGCAGGCCTTGAACGTCGGCGGCCAGCCGTCCTGCTCGCAGGACTCCTTGACGACGCGCACCATCTTGTCGAACAGCTGCTGCGTCTGCGGATCGGCGCCGGTCATGCCCTTCTGCATCTGCGCGCGGATGTTGTTCGCGATCGCGACGCAGTCCCCGGTGCCCTCGACCTTGAGCTCGGGGAACATGTCGGGCGCGCACTGCGACGCGGTCCACTTGTCGGTGGCCTTGTCGATGCACTCGCCCTGCTCCTTGGTGACGAACGCCTTGTCACACGCCGCCTGGTACTTCGCGACGACCGGGTCGCGCGTCTCCTGCTCGGCGTAGTTGCCGAGCTCCATGGACGCGAGCGTCTCGCCGACCGCCTTGCAGTCCGCAGGCGGCGGGCGCACGCACAGGTTCGACAGGCAGAGCAGGCCCTTGTCACAGACCTTGTCCGGCTTGCAGTCCCCGCGCTCCTTGCCGAGCGGCGGCCGGGTCTCACCGGCGGCCGCCTTGTCGCTCTGGCAGCCCGCGAGTGCGGCCGCCAGCATCACCACGAGTCCCAGTCGGATCATGCGCCGTAGTAACGCACGAAGCCCGTTCGGGGCCTAGGTCACAGGTGCTTCTGGATCTCGGCCTCGAGCTTGGTGCGCGGGACGGCGCCGACCAGCTGGCCAACGACCTTGCCGCCCTTGAAGATCAGCAGGGTGGGGATCGAACGTACCTGGTACTGCTGGGGGACGATCTGGTGGTGATCGACGTCCATCTTGGCCACGTTCAGGCGGCCCTTGTACTCGTCGGCGAGCGCGTCGACCATGGGCGCGATCTGCTTGCACGGGCCACACCACACCGCCCAGAAGTCGACGAGGGTCGGGACGGCCGACTTCAGGACCTCGGCATCGAAGTTGGCGTCGGTGAGCTCTTTGACGTTCGCGCTGGCCATGGGACTACCTCCGGATAGGTGCTTTGTAACTCCCCGGCCGACGCGTGACAACTGACCGAGTAGCGGGCAATCGCGCACCCCGGTACACTTACGTGACGTGTCGCGCCTGTTCATCTCCGTGGAGCGCCTGGAGGCGTGGTCGGCCGAAGGTCGGGCCTCGCTCGAAGGGGATCGGATGACCCTCACGGAGCTCGGTCGCAAGTTCGCGATGGCACCGGCGGTCTGCTTCGTCAGCGCGACGGGAACGGACCACGATCCGTACGATCTCGTGGGGCGGGTGAAGTCCAAGGAGGCGCTGGAGTCGATGGGTGCCGAGCAGTTCGCCAACTCGGTGATCTACAACGACACCGCGTATGACGTGATCGACGGCTTCATCGGCGATCCGTTGCCGCCGTGACCGCTCCCGAGCGGCTCCTGTCGGTCGCGCCATCGCCGGCGTTCTGGGCCGCGGTCGTCGCGTACGCCGCGGCCTCGGCACTGCTCCTCGCCGTGCTCGGTGGACAGACGAAGCTGCGCTCGATCGCGATCACGTGCGTCACGCTCGCGTGGGTCGCGCACGGCATCGACATCGGCTGGCGCGGCACGCAGCACGTGCACCCGGCGCAGAGCGTCCGCGAGGCGATCGGCTTCCTCGCGTTCATCGTCACGGGCGGCTACCTGCTCGCGAGCACGCGCTACCGCCTGACGCTCGGCGGCGTGGTGGTGATGCCGGTGTCGCTCGTGCTCCTGCTCCTGGCGCGGCTGTCGCCGGCCGGCGAGGCCATGGACCTGTCCACGCTCGGGCGCATCCACATCTCGCTCGCCACCGTCGGGGTCGGCGTGTTCGCGCTCGCGAGCGCGCTGTCCGCGATCTACCTCGTGGAGGACCGGGCGCTGAAGAAGAAGAAGTTCGACGCGCTCACGTTCAAGGACAAGGGCGCGCCGCTCGAGTCGCTCGACAAGCTGTCGCACCGCCTGATCTGGGTCGGCTTCCCGATCTTCACGGTCGCACTCGTCCTCGGCGCGATCTGGGTCAGCAAGCTCGGCGAGAGCCTCGATCGACTCGAGTACCCTCTCGCGGGTGTCACGTGGGGCGCGTTCGCGGCGCTGCTCGTCGGCCGGCAGGTGTACGGCTGGCGCGGCAAGCGCGCCGCGAAGATGACGCTCGTCGGCTTCGCCGCCGCCCTCGCGGTGCTCGCGATCTACCTGCTCAGGAGGGTCGTCTGAGCGACCTGTTCGTGGTCGGCATCTCGTGGCGCACGGCGCCAGTCGCTGTCCGCGAGAAGCTCGCGTTCCGCGAGGAGGAGCTGGTGGGCACGCTGAAGCTGCTCACCACGCAGCTGCCGGTCTCCGAGGCGGTGCTGATCAGCACGTGCAACCGCGTCGAGGTGTACGGCGTCGCCCGGCCCGGACACACGCCCGCGTCGCAGGTGCGCGCGTTCCTCGCCGAGCAGCGCGGCCTCCAGCCCGCCGAGGTCTCCGACGTGATCTACGACCACATCGCGGGCGCGGCGGTGCGCCACGTGTTCAAGGTCGCCGCTGCGCTCGACTCGCTCGTGCTCGGCGAGGCGCAGATCCTCGGGCAGCTGAAGGACGCGTACGGCGTCGCGGGCGGGGCCGGGACCTCGGGGCCGGTGCTCGCGCGCTGCCTCGAGCGCGCGTTCGGCGTCGCGAAGCGCGTGCGCACGGAGACCGCGATCGCGCGCGGCGCGGCGAACGTGTCGACCGTCGCGGTCGATCTGGCGGCGCGCGTGTTCGGCAGCCTCGCCGGCAAGAGCGTGCTCGTCGTCGGCGCCGGCAAGATGTCGACGCTCGCCGCGCGCCACCTGCACGCGCAGGGAGCCACGCACATCGTCGTCACGAACCGCTCGCCGGAGAAGGCCGAGCGCCTCGCCGCCGAGATCGACGGCATCGCGAAGCCGTGGACGTCGCTGGACGACCTGCTCGCCGAGGCCGACGTGGTGATCAGCTCGACGGGGGCGCGCTCGCCGATCCTGACGAAGCAGACGATGAAGAAGGTGATGAAGGCGCGGCGCTACCGGTCGATCGTGCTGATCGACATCGCCGTGCCACGCGACGTCGATCCGGACGTCAACGATCTCGACGGCGCGTATCTCTACGACATCGACGACCTCGAGAAGATCGTCGCGGCGAACCTCGCCGACCGCGCGAAGGCCGCCGAGCAGGCCGAGAAGATCGTCGAGCACGAGGCCGGTCAGTTCGAGCACTGGATGCGCTCGCAGGGCGTGGTGCCGACGATCCGCGCGCTGCGCGAGAAGTTCGCGGCCGTCGCCGACGCCGAGCTGCAGAAGACGCTCGAGGCGCTCGCCCGGAAGGAGCACACGCCCGCGCAGCAGCGCGAGGCGGTGCAGCGGCTCGTGCAGCTCGTCGTCAACAAGCTGCTTCACCAGCCCACGGCCGCGCTGCGCGAGGCGTCTCCGGAGGATGCCGAGCTGCGTGCCCAGGTGCTGTGCGAGCTGTTCGGCCTCACGCCGCAGGAAGCGCGCGAGGCTGAGGGCAGGGTGCCCGAGTCCGTGGCAGAGTCCTCCTCGCCCGAGAGGAGCTCGCCGCAGTGAAGCAGAAGATCGTCATCGCCACCCGAGGCAGCGCGCTCGCGCTGTGGCAAGCCGAGCACACCAAGGCGCGGCTCGTCGCGGTGCAGCCCGGCATCGACGTCACGTTCAACGTGATCAAGACGCAGGGCGACAAGATCCTCGACGTGCCGCTGGCGAAGGTCGGCGGCAAGGGCCTGTTCGTGAAGGAGATCGAGCAGGCGCTCCTCGACGAGACCGCCGATGTCGCGGTTCACTCGATGAAGGACGTGCCCGCGCAGCTGGAGCCGGGGCTCGCGCTCGCCGCGGTGTCGGCGCGCGAGGTGCCGTGGGACGCGCTGTGCACGCGCGAGGCGGGGGTGACGCTCGCGGCGCTGAAGCACGGCGCCGTCGTCGGGACCTCGAGCATGCGCCGCCAGTGCCAGCTGCTCGCGGTGCGCCCCGACCTGCAGATCAGGATGCTGCGCGGCAACGTCCCGACGCGGATCAAGAAGCTCGACGACGGCGAGTTCGACGCGATCGTGCTCGCCGCCGCGGGCCTGACGCGGCTCGGGCTGGCGGAGCGCATCACGCAGCTGTTGCCACTCGAGGTCTCGATCCCCGCCGTCGCGCAGGGCGTGCTCGGCCTCGAGACGCGCGCGCAGGACCTCCTCACCGCGGAGCTGATCCGCCGGGCGATGCACGACGCCGCCGAGGAGCGGCGCATCGCCGCGGAGCGCGCGTTCCTCGCGCGGATGGGCGGCAGCTGCCAGACGCCGCTCGCGGCGCACGCGGTGGACCGCCCGTCCGGCGGCCTCTCGATCGTCGGGATGTGCGGGATGCCCGATGGCTCGAAGATCCTGCGCGCCCAGGTCGCGGGTCCGGCCGAGGACGCCGAGCTGCTCGGCCAGCGGCTGGGCGACGACCTCCTGGCGCAGGGCGCGGACGCCATCCTCGCCGCGACCCGGTAAGTACTTCGGGTAAGTACTTCGCTAAGCGCGCCCGGCGTTCCGACGAGAAATTTTGCACCAGCGTCGGCGGCATCCTACGATTTTTGGTGCGATGAACCGCCACATCTGGGGACTTCCGTTGGTGCTCCTCGTCGGGTGCGCCACGCCGATGTCGGCGATGCGCGACGAGAACAAACAGCTCGTTCGCACGGTCGAGGAGCTGCGCGACGACCGCCGCGCACAGGACCGCAAGCTGAAGGATCTGCAGCACCAGCTCGACAAGCTGCGCGCGGATCGCGTGACCGCCGTGGTCGCGTCGATGCCGCAGCTGCCGGTCGAGGTCGCCGGTCCCGAGGGCAGGCCCGCGGGCTCGGCGAGCGACGTCCCCTCGCGCGTCGTCGCGGTCACCGACGACGGCACCGAGATCGTGTACGAGGGCGATGCCGCGCTCGGCAAGGCCGCGACGATCGATGACGAGCCGATCGCGCAGGCGCCGCCGATGTCGCGGCGGCCGCGCCCGCAGACCGCACCCGTCGGCGCGTACTCCGCGGGCGACGGCATCGAGATCTCCCGCCGCCCCGCGATCTCCGCGCGCACGACGCGGATGGCGACGCGCGAGCGCGACGTCGCGCCGGCCGCGAATGCCGACGACGCGGGCGAGAGCTACCGCGCCGCGGTCGAGCTCGTGAAGTCGGGTGGTCACGGGCAGGCCATCGAGGGCCTGCGCGCGTTCCTCCGCAAGTACCCGCGTCACGACTACGCCGACAACGCACAGTACTGGCTCGGCGAGGCGTTCTACGCGCAGAAGGACTACCCGCACGCCCTCGCGGAGTTCCGCAACGTGATCGAGACCTACCCGCGCGGAAACAAGGTCCCCGACGCCCTGTTGAAAGTCGGATACTGCTACCAGGCGCTCGGCCAGGCCGAGAAGGCGCGCGCCGTGCTGGAGCAAGTCGTGAACCTCTACCCGAAGACCGAGCCGGCCGCGCTCGCGACCAAGCGACTGGAGACGCCATGAAGCGCTTCGCCTCTCTCGTGGCGATCATCTCGCCTCTCCTCCCCGGCATCGCACTCGCGCAGCCGTTCCCGACGGTCGAGGCGCCGAGCACGCTCGATCCGGGCGCGACGGGAACGCAGAACCCGAGACCGGCCTACACGCCGCCGGCGCCCGCGAAGCCGGCGAGGACGGACGTGATCGTCGTCGGACCCGACGGGAAGGTGACGCGCGCTGCCGAGGATCAGCCGGCCGAGAACGGCTACTACATCACCAGCGGCGATCCGTACGCACCGCCCGAGGACAGCACCGTGCACGCGGGGCCGGTGCCGGACCTCCACGTCGTGCGCAAGGGCGACACGCTGTGGGACATCTCGTTCTACTACTTCAACGATCCGTGGCAGTGGCCGAAGGTCTGGTCCTACAACCCGCAGATCACGAACCCGCACTGGATCTATCCCGGCGACCTCGTACGCCTCTTGCCGAAGGGCCAGTTCATCGAGGCCGCGGGCCCCGCGCCGGTCGACACGAAGCCCGAGCCGATCGCCGACCGGCCGCTCCCCGCGCCCACGCGCAAGCTGGAGGTCGGCATCAAGCAGACGGCGTTCGTCGAGAAGAGCGATCTCGACAAGAGCATCACGATCGACGGAGCCGTCGACGAGAAGGAGCTGCTCGGCGACGGCGACTCCGTGTACCTGAGCTATCCCGAGGGCAAGCCGCCGCAGGTCGGCCAGCGCTACTCGATCTACCTGCCCGGGAAGAGCGTGCGCGAGGGCAGCAACGACTACGGCTCGTACGTGCGCGTCGCCGGCACGCTCGAGGTCGTGAGCGTCAAGCAGGACAAGCGCGCCCGCGGCGTGATCCTGTCGGCGAACCGCGAGATCCAGCGCGGCATGAAGGTCGGCCCGCTGGTCAAGATGTACAAGAACGTGCCGCCGGTGGCGCCCACCGTCGACGCGCAGGGCTCGATCGTCGGCATGCTCGCGAAGGACCAGCTGATCGGCGACGGTGAGGTGGTGTTCATCAGCGTCGGCAAGAAGAGCGGCGTCGTGCCCGGCAACCGCATGTTCGTCGTGCGGCGCGGCGACGCGCTCCCGCCGCGGATGGACGACGGCGTCGGCAAGGACGATCGCCGGTTCCCCGCACGCGCGCTCGGCGAGATCGTGGTCGTCGAGGTCGGCGAGAAGGTGTCGGTCGGGCTCGTCACGCTCTCCGTGCAGGAGATGGAGATCGGTGACATCGTGATGATGCAGTCCGCGAAGTGACGATCCGCCCGACCCGCCGAACGGTCAGGCGCTGCGCGCACCGTATATAAGGAAGGGGCGCGCGCCAACTCGCTGAAATCGCACGCGCGCCGCGTGGCGCACTTGACGGCCGAGCCGCAGGTGGCTAATTGCTTCCCCCCTGTGACCTCGGTCCAGCTCACTCCCGGCCGGTTGCCCAGGCGCCTCGAAGCGCTCGGCTGGCAACACCCCGTGCGCCTGCGCGGGACCTTGAGCGAGGGCCCCGCGGTCGCGATCGTCGGGGCACGCGCCGCCTCGCAGCTCGGGATGGACCGCGCCCACGCGCTGGCCCGGCACCTGGCGTCGACCGGCACGCACGTCGTGTCGGGAGGCGCGCTCGGCATCGACGGCGCCGCGCACCGTGGCGCGCTCGCGGCCGGGCCGACGGGGGCAGGGACCACGGTGGTGCTCGGTAGCGGTCTCGATCGGTTGTATCCCGATCGCCACGTCCCGCTGTTCCGCGC
>JAEUJX010000155.1 GCA_016794545.1 Myxococcales bacterium | reverse complement strand
GCGAGCGCGACGGTGCGCTCGAGCTCGGAGCCACGGCGCGCGGCGAGCCCGAGCACGAGCTCGAGGCGCGCGAGGAGTCCGAGCAGACCGGTCGCCGCGGTTCCGAACGCCGGCTCGCGATCGTCCGTGCCTCGCCAGGCGATCCCGTCCAGCGCGGGATCGACGAGGAGATCGAGACCATCCGTACCCACGACAGTTCCCACCGTCGCACAGGACGCGTGCTCCGGTCAGGGGTCTCGTCCTCACGCACGCGAACCACCGCGCACGCTGCAGCGGATTGCGGCACCTCGTCGGGTAGTGGTGGGACAACGGCTTCTCCGTCCCCCACGGGAGTGCCGGGATCGCTCCCTGCCGGCGCGCCTCGTCGGGGAACGGTTTGCGCTAGGCTCGTCACGTCCATGAGCAGGGCGGGATGGTGAACGAGCTCCTGCGCCGCCTGGCGCGCGACCAGTGGGTGCGACTGCACGGGACTCCGCGGGTCACCGTCCTCGTCGGCGCACGCGCGCGCGAGGTGTACCGCTCGTGGCTGGCGCTGGCCGAGACCACGGCGGTCGTGCACGAGGCGGACGACCTCGATCGCTCGATCCGCGAGGCGTGCGCGCAGGCGAGTGCCTGCCCCGCGGACACCGTCGCGATCTTCACGACGGCCGAGAAGCTCTCGGCGTGGCGCGCCGGGCGCAGCGATCGGCTCGCCGCGATGATCGACGAGGGCCTGATCGCCGTCGACGAGGCGCCCGCGGTGGCGGCGGCACCACCGGCCGGGACGGCCGTGCTCGACGCGCGCAGTGCCGCCGAGGCGGCGATGTTCGAGGCGCTCGAGGCGACGCCCGCGACCGCCGGCCGGTTCAAGCTGAACGAGTACCTGTCGGTGCGGTTCGGCTCCGTCGCGTGCGAGGTCGATCTCCTCTCCCGCGCCGACGACATCGCGATCGAGATCGATGGCTATCACCACTTCAGCGATCCGTCGCGCTACCGCCGCGACCGTCGCAAGGACCTGCTGCTCCAGATGCAAGGACTGATCGTGATCCGAGTGCTCGCCGAGGACGTGCTGATCGATCCGCGTGAGGCCGTGACCACCGTGTGCCAGGCGATGGCCCACCGGAGGGCGGTGCCGTGAACCTCGTCGACGATCGCCTCGATCTCCTGGTGCTCGCGCGGCTCGCGACGAGCCCGGACCGCCCGGCGCACGGCGCGCTCGCCGCGTCCCTGCGCCGGTTCGCGCCGACGACCATGACCGACGCCGACTGGCTCGCCGCGGTCGCCTCGTCGGCGGAGCGCGTCGCGAGCCTCGAGGCCGCGAGCGAGGTCGCGCGTCGGCTGGGGATCGCGGGCACGCGCACCTGGAAGCAGCTCGCCGAGCGCATCTTGCCGGCGCTCGGGCTCGGGCTCGGCGCCTCCGACGAGAAGGCGATCGCCAAGCTCGCGGGGCGCGACGAGTGGACGGCCGCGATCGCCGGCCGCGCCCTCGGGCTGTGGACCGAGGGGCCCCCACCCTCGCTGTCCGTGCTCTGCGATGGCTACGCGTGGCGCAGCCTCGGCCTCGCGGGCCGCCCGAAGCGCTGTCCGCCGGAGGTGCGCGCCCTGTTCCTGCAGCGCGAGCTCCAGGCCCCGCCCGGGCCGCCGGATCGGTTGCTCCGCCTCCTCGCCGCGCGCGAGCTCGGCGCGCCGCGGCCCGAGCTGCGCGTGCTGCGCGACTCGCTCGTTCGACGCTGGCTCTCCGGCCGGTCGCTGGGCGTCTCGGCCAGCTTCGCGCGCGACGTCCACGATGCCGCGCGCACCGCGCAGGACGGCGTGTTCGGCGGGCGCAAGGTATTCATCTCCGCGGTGTGGGACCAGCTGCGGCGCGACGGCCGGTGGGCGTCGCTCTCGATCCCCGAGTTCAAGCGCCGCCTGCTCGACGCGCAGCGCGCCGGTGAGGTCGAGCTCGCCCGCGCGGATCTCGTCGCCGCCATGGACCCGCGCCTCGTCGCCGACTCCGAGACGCTCGCCGACGGGGCGAGCTTCCACTTCATCGTCCGAGAGGGAGCCTGATGTCTGTCACCACGAACCTCGATGCCGCCGAAGTCACGTCGTGGCTCACCCGCGTCACGCAGACGATCGATCGCAGCCTCCGCGAGCCGGTCCGCGCCGGCGCCGCGGCCGCGCTCCAGAGCGGCCTCGACGGAACGCGCGCCGCCTTCCCGGTGCTGATCCAGCTCGCGCTCCTCGACGACTGCCTGCGTGTCGCCCACCAGGCCATCGAGGCCGACGGCCGGATCGATGCCGACGAGCTCGCACGCGTCGCCGAGCTCGTGCGCGTCGCCGCGGGCAAGTACTTCGCCGCCCTGCCCCACTACGAGAGCTTCGCCGAGGGCGCGGCGACCACCGCCGACATCGAGCGCTTCCTGCGCACGCACCGCCAGGACGCCGGACCGTTCGGCTTCCGCTCCTTGCACGAGTGGAGCGGTCTCAACCTCGTCCGCCAGGTCGAGAAGCACACGCGCAACGCGTCGCCCCTGCGCGATCACGAGCGCATGCTCGCGCGGATCATGGACGAGGTGTTTGCCGGCCGCACGACCGACGTCGAGCGCAAGGCGCGCCGCGATCTGCGCGCGCTGTTCGAGCGGCAGACCGTGCTCGGGCAGGATCCGCGCGCCGTCGCGTTCTGCCGCCCCGACGCCCCCGAGGTGTTCGGCTCGGTCGCGCACGGCTCGCAGATCCACACGCGCGATCCGTTCGACGTCGAGTCGATCCACGCCGAGGTCCGCGACGTCTTTCACCGCCAGGTCGTGCGCGCGAGCACGCCGGAGCAGGTGCAGCGCGGGCACGGGCGCACGCTGCTGGTGCTCGGCGAGTCGGGCGCCGGCAAGACGCACCTGCTGCGCGCCCTGCGCGCGCAGGTCCACTCGTCGCGGATGGGCTACGTCGGCTACCTCCAGATGACCTCGGAGGTCGGCGACTACTCGCGCTACGTGCTGCGCAGCGTGATCGACTCGATGGAGCGGCCCTACGATCCGCCCGCACTCCACGAGTCCGCGCTGATGTACCTGTCGGACGGGCTCGTCGAGCCGGGCGGCCGCGTCCCGGTCCCGGCGGATCAGCTCGAGCGGCTGCGCACCGCCGAGCTCACCGAGGCGGAGCTCGACTCGACGATTGGCGGCATCATCGATCGCGTCGTCCGCACCGAGGGTCTCGAGGCGCTCGAGGTCGACATCCTGCACGCCCTGCTCCTGCTCCAGCGCCGCGATCCGGCGCTCCAGCGCCGCGTCATCAAGTACCTGCGCTGCGAGGCGCTGAGCGGTCACGACCGCAAGCTGCTCGGCGGTCTCGCCGCGCGCGAGCAGCCCGAGGATCCGCTGCGCACGATCAAGCAGCTCGCGGCGGTCATGTACGAGCTGCAGATGGCCGCGCTGGTCATCGTCGTCGATCAGATCGAGGAGACCATCCCCGACGGTCAGACCGTCACGCGCCTGCAGCAGGCGTTCGACGCCCTGCGCGCGATCGCCGACGCGGTGCCCTCCGCCGTCGTCGTGATCTCGTGCCTCGACGACGTCTACGCCACGGTGCGCCCGAAGCTGTCGCGCTCCCTCGTCGATCGCCTCGAGAGCGATCCCGGTACCGCGCGC
>JAEUJX010000058.1 GCA_016794545.1 Myxococcales bacterium | reverse complement strand
GCGAGCGCGGCGATCCGCGGCACTGCACGACGCGGACGGTGCTCGGCATCGTCGGGCGCGACGGCGCGCACGCGGACTACCTCGCGCTGCCGGCCGTGAACCTGCGCGCGGTGCCCGACGGCGTCTCCGATCGCGCCGCGGTGTTCGTCGAGCCGCTCGCGGCGGCGTGCGGCGTGCTGGAGCGCGCGCCGATCGAGCGCGGACAGAAGGTCGCCGTGATCGGCGACGGCAAGCTCGGCATCCTGTGCGCGCGGGTGCTGCACGCGGCGGGGCACCAGCCCGTCGTGATCGGCCGGTACGCGCCCAAGCTCGTGCTCGCCGGCCGCGGCGGCATCGCGACGCAGGTCGAGAAGCAGGCGCGCGCGATCGGCCGGAGGATCTACGACGTCGTCGTCGAAGCGTCGGGCAGCGCGGCGGGCTTCGCGTTCGCGCTGGACCTCTTGAAGCCCCAGGGCCGCCTCGTGCTGAAGTCGACCTTCCACGGCGCCACTCCCGTCGATGCGGCCCGGGTCGTCGTCGACGAGATCACGGTGATCGGCTCGCGGTGCGGCCGGTTCGCGCCGGCGCTCGAGCTGCTCGGCCGGAAGGCCGTCGAGGTCGAGGATCTGATCAGCGAGGTGATGCCGCTCGACCGGGCGACCCAGGCGATGGAACGCGCCGCGGCACCCGGGGTGCTCAAGATCGTGCTCGAGATGCAGTAGGATGCGGCCATGAAGTCGCTCGCACTCTCGTTCGCTCTCCTCGCCGCCGCGTGCGGTGGCAGCCAGAAGGAAATCGCCGTCCAGGGCTCGGACAAGGATCTCGTCGGCGTCGCGGGCGACTGGGAGGGCGAGTACAAGGGGAACGAGAGCGGCCGCAGCGGACCCGTCACGTTCTCGCTCCAGCTCGGCAGCCACATCGCCGAGGGTCAGGTCGTGATGGGCGGCGCGACGCCGCTCAAGGTCGAGTTCGTGAAGGTCGAGGCCGGCAAGGTCAAGGGCACGATCGCGCCGTACACGGACCCGCAGTGCTCGTGTCAGGTCGAGACCACGTTCCTCGGCATCGTCGGTGACGGCTCGATCAACGGCACGTTCGAGACCAAGCTCGGCGGGACCGGGCAGGTGCAGACCGGCACCTGGAACGTGACGCGCAAGGCGAAGTAGCGCCGAGCTCGCGAGCCGGTACCCGATCAGTCGTCCGTGACGGTGACGTCGAGCGTGACGTTGCCGTCCTTGGTGTCGACCGTCACCTGGGTCTTCCCGGGCTGGAGCCCGACGATCACGAACGCGGTCTTCGCGCGCGCGCCCGCGTGCCCCGTGTTGTAGGACTCGGCCAGCGTGTCCATGAACGACGTGTACGCCGCCACGATCTCCGGATCGTCCACGTAGACCTTCGCGTCGCGGCACGGCCCGTAGTAGCCGTCGTCGCTGCCGGTGCACTCGAAGCCGATCGCGATCCCGCGCGACAGGTCGAGCGTGTCGTCCTCGTCATCGAGGTGTGCGGTCTTGCCGGGCGGCGGCACGGTGAGCGCCGACAGCGTGACCTCGCTGCAGCCACCGGCGAGCAGCGCGAAGGCGGCGAGCGCGCGCTTCACGGCAGCACCGCCACGCGGAGGGTCTTGGTGAACCCGAACGACGTCACGGTGACCTCGGTCTCTCCCGGCGTCCGCGCGACGATGCGCCGGCGGGCCGGCACGCCGTCCTTGAGCAGCGCGAGCGGCGCGCCCGCGGTCCACGTCGTGGTCGCGTGGCCGAGCAGCCGCTGGGTGTCCTTGTACGGCGCGACCTCGACGACCAGCTCGTCGCCGACGAGGAGCTCGATCTGATCGGTGACCTCCTGCCGCACGAGCCCGTCCTCGATCCGCTGCAGGCCCACGCGCGTCGGCGCCGCGACGTAGACGTGGAGGAAGTCGACCGCCGAGCTCTCGCTCAGCATCACCAGCGCGGCGACGCCGGCCTGGAGGCCCACGATCTCGGTGCCCGCCGCCTTGATGACGCGCGGATCGCCCGACATCAGCGTCATCGCGCCGCTCGACGTGCCGAGCGCGTCGACATCGATCGACAGCGGCAGCACGCCGCCGACCGCGAGCGGCCCATCGAGGCCCGCGGTCACGCAGGCGAAGTCGGTCGGTGCGCACTCGGGAGATACGGTCGTATTCCCGAGCGCGCCGGAGTCCGCGGCGCAGCCCGCGGCGATCACCAGCCACAAGAGTCGTCTCATACCCCGCGGCGTCAGCAATGCTCGTGCCCGCACGCACGCGTGCGATTCCACGCACCAACGCGGCGCCCGCGGCCGCGCGGTGCGCAGATCCACGACATCACCGTCATGGGCAGCGCCGCCGCCGGTCCTTGCCTGGCGAGATCACCGAGGCGGCGGGCATACGAGTTGCTGCCTACCAGGATCGATGACGATCGCGGTTCTCCTGAATGCGGAGGCGTGCCGCTACGGGCGTGGATCGCTCGCGGCGTCTGATCGCGGTCGCGGCAGGGACCGCGATCTCGAAGCGGCTGCGCGGGCAGCCGAACGGCTACAACACGATCGCGTTCGAAGGCGAGGACGTCGCGGTCACGCACCGCGTATGGGATGGGGACGCGTTCGTCGACGGAGATGTGAAGCGCTACCACCGCGCGGGCATCCGCTTCGACGAGCTGCCCGCGTTCGGCGCGATGCCGTCGGAGGTCTTCGGACGCTGACGGAGAAACTCGGAGCGCGACGACGTCGCGGTGCGCGCGGATGCGTGAGACGTGTTGCCGCAGCGGCAATGTATGACCACGTTGCCGTGACATGCGGACCAGCGGCCTCCCGGCGTCCTTCCTCGCTCTCGTCGCCGCATGCGGCGGCGGCGTGAGCACGAGCTCCTCCGGCAACACCGAGGCCGCGCCGGGGGGCGATACGTCGAATCCCGCGCAGCGCAGCTCTCCTCTGGACGCCGTGAAGGCGGCGTGTGGCGACGGCGGCCTCGCCGCGAGCGGCGGAGGGATGTCGCGCCAGGCGTATCTCCAGCAGGTGACCGACACCTCGGCGATGGTCGGCTGGGTGACGACCGCGTCGGCGCCGCAGCGCGTGGAGTTCACGCTGCCCGACGGCACGCCGGTGATGGATGCCGGCGCGGCGATCGACGAGAACGCGGTGCGCATCGGCGACGAGCGCCAGGTGTGGTCGACCGCGTCGGGCCTCGAGCCGAACACGGGCTACTGCTACGGCGTCGACGGCAGC